>JAKFCC010000211.1:0-13071 GCA_036676795.1 Gemmatimonadota bacterium | reverse complement strand
GCGCTCGCGTACCTCGCGAGGCCGGCTACCCGTTCGTGACGGGGAACTCCCGCGTGGTCCGCGTTGGCGTTCGAGGTGCTTGAGGGAGAGAGTTTGCGCTCCCCCTCCCTATTGGATACGAGAGGCTCCACATGACCCGCAGATTGCAAGGCAAGCTCACCTACGCGAACGTCGCCGCGACGCTCGCGTTGTTCATCGCCCTGGGCGGCACGTCATATGCGGCGCTGACGTTGCCACGCAACAGCGTCGGCGATCGGCAGATCCGCGCGGGCGCGGTTCGCTCGAGCGAGGTGCGCGACCGATCGATCCGGCTCCGTGACATCAGTGTGGGGACGCGCAGTCAGCTCAAGGGCGGAGTGGGACCTGCAGGGCCCGCTGGTCCGGCCGGCGCCGCGGCGATCAAGTACTTCGCGGTGGCGCAGGCGGGCGGGCGCTTTGTGCGCGGGAACGCCGTGAGCGGCGGCCACGAACCGGCGCCCGGGAGCTACTCGGTCGGCTTCGCCGAGGGCGTGAGCGCGTGCGCGTACTCGGCGACGCTGGGGTCGTCGGACGCGTCTCCGACGCCGCCGGGGCGAGTCACCGTGAGCGATCTCGGCGGGCGTGTCGGTGTTCAGACCTTCGATGCCGCGGGGAACCCGGCGGATCTGCCGTTCCATCTTGTGGTGGCTTGCTGAGGTTGTGGGTGCGTGGGCGACCACAGGTCGCGCGACACGTCGATCACAACGCGCAAGCCAGTACCGTGGCGTCTGCCGGGAGTGTCAAGATCGAACGGATGTTCTCGGCTGTCAGCATGAGCGATACCAGCACCGCAGCCCTCCTGACGATTCTTCGGCGCAAGCTCGTGCCGGCAACCCAGCTGGCCGAGGCCGCGGAGGATCACGGCAACCCCGTCGAACTGCTGCAGCGTCTCGCGGAGCCCGATGAACTGTTCCCCGCCGAGCCCGCTGCAATGGCGCTGGAGTCCGTGGGCGGGTCGCTCGACGCCTACACTGCACGCGAGCACACGTCCTACCAGGCCCGCGTGCTGGACGAGCACCTGGAGATAGGTGCGGAAGTCCTGAACGATCTTGTCTTCCGCCCGCTGCTGCGCGGAACGGATCTCAAGCTTGAAAAGAAGGTGGTGCTGGAGGAGATCAACACGGTGGACGACACACCGGACGATCTCGTGTTCGAGCTGCACAACGCGCAGATGTGGGGAGATCATCCGTACGGATACTCCATACTCGGCACACGCGAATCGGTTTCCGCGCTGACCGAAAAGGATCTGCGTGCGTTGCACGACCGCGCGTATCATCCGGAAAATGTCGTTGTCGTGGCGACGGGCAATGTCGAGCATGAAGAGTTTATCGCGACGCTGGAACGCACAGGCTGGAGCGCGCTCAAGAATGGCGGGACAACACGCCCCGCATGTGCAGACGCGGTCCCAATGCCGCCCACCTTCCAGCACTTCCCGCGTGAAGGCGCCCAGACCCACATCGTGTTCGGCGGACCGGCACTGCCGCACTCCGACGAGCGCCGGTACGCGATGTCGCTGATCGGAATGGCAATGGGCGGGGGAATGTCGTCACGCCTCTTCCAGCGGATTCGGGAAGAGCTGGGACTGGCCTACTCGGTCTACTCCTTCCAGTCATTCCACGCCGAGACGGGAACGCATGGCGTTTATGTCGGAACCGCGCCCGAGACGGCGGCCAAGGCGGCCGAGGCGATTCGGGAGGAGCTTGGACTTCTGGCGGAAAAATCGTTGACGGAAGAGGAGCTGACGGCTGGAAAAAACCAGTTGAAAGGGCAGATTACGTTAGCGCTGGAATCCGTGACTTCGCGCATGTACCGGGCTGCCGGGGTGGAGCTTTACGACGAGGAGTTTCGGAGTCTGGATGAGGTGCTGCGGTTGATCGAAGAGATCGATGCGAGGACGGTTGCGGCGCTGTGTTCTGAGTATTTTGATCCATCCAAACAGACTGTACTGAGTCTTGGGCCTCGGCCCGCTTTTGAGGGATGAAAAGACAACATAAGAACGACAAGCCAGGAGCAGCGCGCTGGGAGCTGGGCGCCTGGGGCTGAGCTGATAGCCAGCCCCAAGCCGCAGGCCGGCGGCTAGCTGCACCCGGCTTGGTTTTCTTAAGTGGCAGTTAAAAAACTTCAACGATAAGAAAAATGAAAATCGGCGTACCGAAAGAAATCAAAACCAACGAAAACCGCGTCGCCCTTGTTCCGGCCGGCGCAGAAGCATTAGTAGCTGCTGGCCACTCAGTCATGATCGAAAAGGGCGCCGGCGAAGGGTCGGGCTTTACTGACGACATGTACATCGCAGCGGGCGCCACGATCGGGAAGGATGCCGATACGACGTGGGGCCAGGCTGACATGATCATGAAGGTGAAGGAGCCCATCGCGCCCGAGTGGCCGCGCATGAAGAAGGGCCAGCTCATTTTCACCTACTTCCACTTTGCCGCCGACCAGACGCTCACCAAGGCGCACATGGACAGTGGTGCGGTTTGCGTCGCCTATGAGACGGTCGAGCTGCCCACGCGAGAGCTGCCCCTCCTGACCCCGATGTCCGAGGTTGCGGGCCGCATGGCTGTGCAGGAAGGCGCCAAGTACCTCGAGAAGCTGTACGGTGGACGTGGTGTGCTGCTGGGCGGCGTACCGGGCGTACCGCCGGCAAAGGTGGTCGTCCTGGGTGGCGGCATCGTCGGCATCAACGCGGCCAAGATGGCGGCCGGAATGGGTGCCCATGTCACTATCCTGGACCTCTCGCTGGAGCGCCTCCGGTACCTGTCGGACGTGATGCCCGCGAACGTCTTCCTGCTGTACTCCAACCGCCACAACATCCTCGACCAGATCAAGGGTGCCGACCTGGTGGTCGGAGCGGTGCTGATTCCGGGCGCGGTAGCCCCCAAGCTCATTCGCCGGGAAGACCTCAAGCTTATGCAGCAGGGAGCTGTAATCGTGGACGTCGCCATCGACCAGGGCGGCTGCGTGGAGACCATCAAGGCAACAACTCACGAGAATCCCGTGTATACTGTAGATGGGATCATTCACTACGGCGTAGCCAATATGCCCGGTGGTGTCTCACGGACTTCGACGCTCGCGCTTACCAATGCAACTTTCCCGTACGCACTGCAGCTCGCGAACAAGGGATGGAAGCAGGCGCTTCGCGATAATCCGGCGTTGCGAAAGGGACTCAATGTCGTCGATGGACAGGTAACGTACCCTGGAGTGGCTGAGGCATTCGGCTTGCCATTCAAATCACCTGATTCTTTCCTTGCCTAACCTCAAGCCACTCAATGCGCTGGCCTTTCTTTAAATCGGGATCGTTATTTCCCGCTAATGCAATTGCAGTCGATCTCGGAACGGCCAATACCCTCATCTATGTAAAAGGTGAGGGCATCGTGCTGAACGAGCCCTCAGTCGTCGCGCTCGACCGCGAGACGAAGAAGATCAAGGGCGTCGGACTCGAGGCCAAACGGATGCTGGGACGCACGCCGGAAGGAATCATCGCCGTGCGGCCAATGAAGGACGGCGTCATCGCCGACTTCGACGTCACCGAGAAAATGCTGCGCTACTTTCTCGCGCTCATCATCGAGAACCATGTGTTCAAGGTGAAGCCGCGCGTGATCGTGTGCGTCCCCTCCGGAATCACGGAGGTGGAGAAGCGCGCAGTGCGCGACTCAGCGCTCGGCGCCGGCGCCAAGGAAGTGTTCATGGTCGCAGAGCCCATGGCGGCTGCGATTGGTGTAGGTCTGCCGGTGGAGACACCGACGGGCAACATGGTCATCGACATCGGCGGCGGCACCACTGAGATCGCTGTTATCGCGCTCTCGGGAATCGTCAGCGACACATCGATCCGCACGGGCGGCGACGAGCTGGACACTGCAATCGTCCAGTTCATGCGCAAGAATTACAACCTGCTGATCGGTGAATCCACCGCCGAGCAGGTGAAGATCCAGATCGGCTCCGCTGCATCAGTAGGCGAAGAGCGCGAGATGGATGTGAAGGGACGTGACCTCGTGTCGGGAATCCCGAAGACGGTGCGCGTGCACTCAACCGAGATTCGGGAAGCTGTGCAGGAGCCGATCATGCAGATCGTGGACGCTGTGCGCCGCGCGCTGGAAATCACCCCGCCCGAACTCGCAGCCGACATCGTGGATCGCGGCATCGTCATGACTGGTGGTGGTGCGCTGATAAGAGGACTGGACGTTCTACTCAGCCAGGAAACAGGACTTCCGATTCATGTGGACGAAGATCCGCTCACATGCGTTGTTCGCGGCACGGGCCGTATCCTCGACGACGAGGAAAAGTACTGGTCGGTTCTCTCCACCTGAGGCCGCGGCTGACAAGTGGCTCCAAGGCGCAGCAACGCAAGAGTTGACCTGATAATGCTGGCGGTGTGCGTTGCACTCGCCCTCATTACCCGTCTCCTTCCAGTATCACTCCGGACACCGATTTCGTCCGGGCTCCGCCGTACAGTGCTCGCACCGCTCGTAATGCTGCAGGAGCGGTCCGAGCTCTCCCGCCGCGCTCTGCTCCTGAGCGGGCCCACCACGCAGATGCGCGACAGCGTCACGATGCGCGCCCTGACAGTCGCCAGTCTCGAAGCCGAGAATGACAGGCTGCGCCAGGTCATCGGCCTGGGTTCGCGGCTCAAGTGGGGATTCGTTCCCGCTGAAGCGCTGCACGGACGGAGCGTTCGCGACGTGACTACGCTGACGCTGACTGCCGGATCGAATGCGGGTGTCGAGCGAATGAGCCCTGTGGTCTCCGCCGAAGGTCTGGTGGGTGTCGTCGAGAATGTGGATCCGACGATGAGCCAGGGACTTTTCTGGACACACCCCGATTTTCGGGTGAGCGCAATGACAGAGGATGCCAGCGCATTCGGAATCGTGCAGGCGCATGCGCCCAGCGCGACGTCCGCATACATGATGGAGCTGCGCGGCGTTCCATTCCGCACCAATCTCGCGGCCGGCGCACTTGTGATTTCCTCAGGGCTTGGCGGAGTCTGGCCTCGCGGGATTCCCATCGGGCGCATAGTGCAGGAGATCAAGACGGCTGAAGCGTGGGCGAGAACATATCTGGTGCGTCCAGCGGTCTTTCCTGCCGACGTGACGACGGTGATGATTCTCAAACCGGATCGCGGTGCGAAGGGAGTGGACAATGTGTGGACGTCGGCGGCGGGTATCACGGCCGCGACGAACCGGATCATCGGTGCAGGGGACTCGCTCGCGAGAACTGCTGCACTGGCTGAGGCGGCTGCAAGGCGTGCAAGTGTGTCCGCGGACTCTGCGCGCGCAGTGGGTGGAGTCGTTCCGCCTCCGGCCGGCGGAATAATCCAGGCGCCACGTCCTCGTCCGCGTCCGGTTGACACGACTAACACGCAGCAGCAGCAGCAGTCCGACACGGCGCGAGTGCTCCAGGTTCCAGAGGATTCAGTCACAACCAGACCCGGAGCAGTGCGATGAACTGGGGAAGCTTTTTCCGCGGGCTGATCAGTTTCATCATCCTGGTCGTGCTGCACTACACGCTCCGCCCGCTGCTCGGCTGGCGCGCGCCGATCGACTTCATGCTCATCGCCGTACTGCTCCTCTCCATTCGCGTGAGACCGGGTGCCGCGGCGATCATTGGGTTCATAGTCGGTCTCATCTCCGATTCACTCACGCCCGACTCGCTCGGTGCCGCCGCGATTGCGATGACCCTGGTGGCCTACACGGCTTCCTGGCTCAAGGCAGTGTTCTTCGCGGACAACCTGGCGCTGAACGCCTTCTTCTTCTTTGTCGGGAAGTGGATGTTCGACATCGTGTATTTCGTGGGTGAGCAGCGCCTGGATGGCGTACAGCTGGTCCAGCAGATATTTCTCTGGTCACCCTTGTCGGCGGCCGCAACCGCGGTTGCCGGAGTTCTCCTTATCGTGATGATGCGGCCGCTGCTCGAGCCGTCACAGGCGTGAGCTTCCATCCTAACGACATTGCCAGACGCACCCGGCTGAGTTCGATCGCGCTCAGCGTTGGGTTCCTGGTGCTGCTGACTGCGTTCTTCCGGACGCAGGTGCTCGACACCGAGAAGTATGCGATGCAGTCGGAGGAGAACCGGCTTCGTTCCATCCCTGTGCCTGCACCGCGCGGAATCATCTACGACCTGCGCGGCGACATCATCGCCGAGAATCTGCCGGGGTATCGCGTATCCATCCTGTCGCCGCGTGTGGATTCACTGCGCGCGACGCTGGGGAAATTGAGCGGACTCATCCCGATCTCGCAGCGCGAAATCGAGAATGCTGTGCGTCGTTTCCGCCGCGCTCCAAATCGTCCCACTGTAGTTCTCGCAGACGCTTCAGTTGACGTTGTGTCCGTGCTGGAAGAGCACAGGCTGGACTTCCCGCAGATGATCATCCAGTCGGTGCCCAAGCGGTACTATCCGGACGGCCCGCTCGTGTCGTCGTTCGTGGGGTACACGGGCGAAATCACCGAAGCCGAGCTGAATCTGCCGAAGTATGCCGGGTACAAGCCGGGCCAGATTGTGGGGAAGGGCGGACTCGAGAAGGAGTACGAGGCCATCCTGCACGGCAAGGAAGGCGTGAAGTTCGACGAGGTGGATGCACGCGGGCGTCCGGTGCGCACCAGCAGCATGCGCCCCGACATTGCGGCTGTTCCCGCGCCTCCGATGAAGACGAACATCGACATGAAGCTCCAGAAGCAGATGGCCGCGATATTCTCGGACACGCTGATGGGCGGCGCGATTGCGATGGATCCCAAGACCGGTGCGGTGCTCGCGCTGTACAGCAACCCTCCATTCGATCCCAACCGGTTCACCGGTGGAATTCCCGTGGACTACTGGAAGGAGCTGAACACCGACCCGCGGAAGCCGCTCTTCAACAAGGTGATTCAGGGAACCTATCCGCCGGCGTCCACATACAAGCTGGCCACCGCCACAATTGCGCTCCAGAACAAGCTGGTGCGGCTGGATGAGCGCATGCCCATTTCGTGCGGTGGTGGAATGCAGTACGGCCGCCGGTATTTCAGGTGCTGGGAGAAGCGGGGGCATGGCAGCCTGGATCTCCAGGGTGCAATCGAGAAATCCTGCGACGTGTACTTCTACCAGGTTGGAATTCGTGTAGGTCTCTCGAACCTGGTAGCCGGCGGAATCAGCCTCGGCATGCGCGAGAAGTCGGGAATCGATCTTCCCAACGAGTACTCGCCCGTATTTCCGTACAGGGACGTAAAGGAGTACTACAACAGGAAGTACGGTGCAGGGAACTGGAGCAACTCCGAGTCGCTGAACCTGAGCATTGGCCAGGGAAACAACTCGCAGACAGTTGCGAACATGGCGAAGTTCTTCACGGCACTCGCCACGGACGGCAAGACATCGCGTCCCTTCCTCGTGAGTCGTGCGCCTGAGCGCAAGCAGATCCTGAACCTCAAGCCCGAGGAATTCGCGAGAATCCGCGCGGCACTGGCGGGCGTGGTATCGGAGCGCGGTACTGCCGGCGGCTCGAGAATCCAGGGCCTCATTATCGCTGGTAAGACTGGAACCGCGCAGAACCCGCCCAATCCCGATCACGCATGGTTCGTGGGCTTCGCGCCTGCGGACAATCCCACAATTCTCGTCGCGGTGTTCCTCGAGTTCGGCGAGCACGGCTGGTCTGCCGCGCGCGTTGCATCGCGGATCATGGGTTACTACACGGGGAAACTTCCGGCTGAAGTCGTAGTCACCGAATGAGTTTCGCCCGCAGGATCGTCCCGGATCTTCACCTCCTGACGGTTGCAGGATTTCTTTCGCTCTATGGCGTGGCGATGGTGTATTCCGCCGGCCAGACCGATACACCCACAGCAGTTGCCGGCGTATACAAGTCCCAGATCGTCTGGCTCCTCCTCGGAATGCTCGGAGCCTACGGCATCAGCCGTTCGTCCGTGCGCTTCATCGAGTGGATGACCTGGCCGTTCTATTTTCTCTCGGTGGGCCTGCTATCGCTCACGCTGGTAGGACTTGGTGCAGGAGCGGGAACCGCAGCCAGCACAAAGAGCTGGCTTGCGATTGGTGGCGTGAGACTGGGCCAGCCGTCCGAGCTCGCAAAGCTCACTGTCGTTCTTGCGCTGGCAAGCCTGCTCTCCAAGCGGCGCGAGCCGCCAAAGTCGCTGATGGATCTGTGGAAGCCAGCCCTGACTGTGCTGGTCCCCTGGGTGATGATCATGCTGCAGCCCGATCTGGGAACTGGCATCGTGTTCATCGGAATCTTCTTCGGGATGCTGTACTGGGCAGGCGTTTCATGGCCTTTGCTGCTGCTGCTGGGAAGCCCGGCTGTCAGCCTGATTCTCTCGTTCAGCACGGGCGTCTGGGGCGCATGGTTCCTGGTGCTGCTGGCGCTGGTTCTATGGTATAAGCCCTACCTCATCGAGGGCATCGTGCTGGTCGTGATGAACATCGTGACAGGTGTCGTCGCGCCGCTCATGTGGGAGAAGCTCGCTCCCTATCAGCAGAAGCGTCTGCTTGTATTCCTGGATCCCTCGCTGGATTCACGCGGCTCGGGCTACCATGTCATCCAGTCTAAGGTTGCGATCGGTTCTGGTGGCTGGTTCGGCAAGGGCTACACAATGGGACCCCAGAAGCGGCTCGCGTTTCTTCCGGAGCAGCAGACCGACTTCATTTTCTCGGTCGTTGGCGAGGAGCTTGGCTTCATCGGTGTCGCTGTAGCGCTCACTCTCTTTCTGATGCTCTTCCTGCGAATTACGAAGATCGCGAGCAGGGCGAATGATTCATTCTCGAGTCTTGTAGCGTTCGGCCTGATGGCGTCCTGGTTCGTGCACGTGCTGGTGAACGTTGGCATGACGCTGAACCTGATGCCGATCACGGGAATTCCGCTGCCTTTCTTCAGCTACGGCGGATCGTTCATGCTTGCGTCCTGGCTGGCGATCGGGGTGCTGATGCGGATCGCGGGTGAGGGGAAGGGGCGGGCCGTGTTTACCGGCTCTTAACGACAACCTACGGCCATTGGCCATTGGCTGAAGGCTATTGGCCAATGGCTGGCCAATAGCCAATGGCTTCCGCCAATAGCCAACGGCCGTATTCTGCTGTTCGCCATTTCACGTCATAACTAGCTTCCGCCGCCAGAACCGGTAACATTTCCGTAATGGCCTGGTTCAAGAAGGAAAAGAAACCGCGAGTTCCGCGACACGAAAAGCACGAGATCCCGCCGGATGCGTGGGAGAAGTGCGACAAGTGCGGACATACCGACATTCGCGAGAAGTTCGTTCGCAACCTGAACGTCTGCCCCAGTTGCGATTTTCATCGCCGCATCAGGGCCATCGAGTATGCCAACATCCTTCTGGACGAGGGCACGCTCGAAGAGACCGAGATCGACATCAAGTCCACCGATCCGCTCCACTTTCCCGACTACCCCGCACGGCTCAAGAAGGCGATCGGGAATGCGGGCGACGCGGACGCGATTCTCACCTTTGTGGGTCAGATGGACGGAGCGCCGGTTTGCCTGGCTGTGATGGACTTTGCATTCATGGGCGGCTCGATGGGATCCGTCGTGGGCGAGAAGATCGCGCGGCTGGGTCAGCGTGCTGTCGAACGCAAGTATCCGCTCATCATCATCTCCGCTTCAGGCGGCGCGCGCATGCAGGAAGGTGTGCTGTCGCTGATGCAGATGGCAAAAGCCGCTGCAATGCTGTCGGAACTGGCAGAGCGGAGAGTGCCCTACGTTTCCATTCTCACCAATCCCACAACCGGCGGCGTGAGCGCGAGCTACGCAATGCTGGGTGATGCGATCATCGCTGAACCGGGCGCCGTAATCGGCTTCGCAGGACCGCGCGTGATCAAGCAGACCATCGGGCAGGATCTGCCGGAAGGGTTCCAGACAGCTGAGTTCTTGATGGAGCACGGGATGCTCGACGCTGTAGTGCATCGGAAGGATCTCAAGAAGACAGTCGGGCAGCTGCTGCGGCATATGAGCGGGAAGCCTGCTGCTGCCGGGTGGCAAACTACGTAACTCTGCGAAGGGCTACGATTGCGGCTAGGGGGAAATAATTTTTCACGGAGACCGCGGAGCTGACTACGAGGCGCTGAACGACATTGAGAGATTCGTGTCAACTGTTTTTGGGGTTACTGCTCTCGGATTGCCACACTGTCGTTCCCATAAAAAAGGGTCGCCACGCACTGCTGTCGATGTCTTTCAGCGCCTCGCCGTTCCCCTCCGCGATCTCCGTGTAAAATTATTTCACCATAGGCGCCGCAGTGGCCATTAACGACTACGAACGCGCCATTGAATCACTCTTCGCCCGCGTAACCGGCGCGACGAAGTTTGGACTGGAGCGCACCGAGCAGCTCCTCCACAAGCTCGGCAATCCACACAAGCGATTCAGGTCCATCCACGTTGCCGGGACGAATGGCAAGGGGAGCGTCGTTTACACACTCGACGCGCTGTACCGGCATGGCGGGTACAAGGTGGGCCGGTACACTTCGCCGCACCTCATCGACTTCCGCGAGCGCATTGTCGTCGATGGTGTGATGATCACCGAGCAGCAGGTGCTCGATTTCCTGCACGCCAACCAGCAGTTCGCTGAACATATCGGCGCAACGTTTTTCGAGCTGACGACGGCAATGGCATTTGCCCACTTCGCCGAGAGAGAGGTGGACGTTGCGATCATCGAGACCGGACTGGGCGGACGCCTCGACTCCACCAACGTCCTCACCCCCATCGCCTCGATCGTCACATCTATCGGCCTGGACCACACCGAGCTGCTCGGCGACACCGTCGAGAAAATCGCCGAAGAAAAGGCCGGCATCTTCAAGCCGAATGCACTGGCTGTAATCGGCGAACCCGACCCCGCCCTCGCCGAATTCCTCGCCCTCAGAGCCGCCGCAGCCGACTCGACACCGATAGCACTGGTGGACCGTCACGCCATTCCCACCAATATCGAAGTCACCAGCACCGCTACCACCTTCGACCTCCAAGGCGACCCCTCCGGCCGTTTCTCCACCCAACTCATTGGACCACACCAGGCCCGGAACACTGCAATCGCCCTGTTAACCGCAGTGCGTCTTTCAGAGCAGTTGCCCCTGCCGATGTCACAGAGCGAACTCAACACCGCCCTCAGCGACCTCACAGTCCCGGGAAGGTTCCAGCGGTTCGAGAAGTACATCTTCGATGTCGCGCACAATCCCTCCGGCGCGGGCGCGCTCGCGGAGACTATCAGGCTCACCAAGCCTTTCCCGACGATCACCGCCGTCCTGGCGGTACTCGGCGACAAGGACTGGAAGGGGATCATGTACGAGCTATCCTCGGCGGTGGACAGGTTCTTCATCACCACCCCGCCAGATGTTCCAAAGGGCCGGGAATTCGACGCGAATGAGGCGTATGAGTATGCCCTGAGCCAGAACTGGAACGCCGAGCTGGACGCGGATTTTGACGATGCCATCACGAGAATCCAGAAAAGGTGCGGCACCATCGTGATCACAGGGTCATTTCACACTGTAGGAGCTGCCATGAAACGCTTGCTGAGGTCTCCAATAGCGGGGTAACTTTCGCCAATGTCACGAGGGGCGTTGCCCGGCTTCAGGGATTTCTATCCCGAGCAGATGGCGGAGCGGAACCACATCACGAACGCATGGCGCGAAGTTGCCCGCCGCTATGCGTTCGTCGAGTATGATGGACCCCCGCTGGAACCGCTCGATCTCTACACGAAGAAGAGCGGCGACGAGATTGTCACGCAGCTCTACAATTTTCAGGACAAGGGCGAACGGCACGTCGCGCTCCGGCCCGAGATGACGCCGACGCTGGCGCGCATGGTCGCCGAGCGCGCGAATGCGCTGCGCAAGCCGGTGCGCTGGTTCTCGATCCCGCAGCTGTTCAGGTACGAGAGGCAACAGAAGGGAAGACTGCGCGAGCATTTCCAGCTCAACGTGGACATCGTAGGCGAGTCCTCTGTTGCCGCTGATGCGGAGCTCCTGGCCGTCGCGGTGGACATCATGCGCGAGCTGGGGCTCACGTCGAAGGATGTGGTCGCCCGCGTTTCCGACCGCCGGCTGCTGCAGGCGATTCTGCTCACGAGCGGGATCACCGAAGAGAACCTGCCAGCCGTCTATGCCATCATCGACAAGCTCGGCCGCGAGCCTGAGGCAATCTCACGGGAAAAGCTCAGCAAGGTCTCCAGCGAGGCGATTGCGGATCGCGTGCTTGCCAGGTTGTCCGGGAAGAAGATTCAGAGCCTGAACGACCTGACAGGACTGGCCGCCGAGGAACATGTCGCTCCGCTGCGCGAGTACTTCAACTATCTGGAGGCGCTCGGTATCGCCGACTGGGTGGTGCTGGATCTCGGCATTGTACGCGGGCTGGCGTACTACACGGGAATTGTATTCGAGCTGTTCGACAGGAAGGGGGAGTTTCGCGCGGTGTGCGGCGGCGGACGGTATGACAATCTCCTCAAGGAGCTGGGCGGCGTGGATCTCCCGGCGCTCGGTTTCGGCATGGGTGACGTGGTCCTCGGCGAGCTGCTGCGTGCGCGCGGGCTCATGAAGGACGTGAAGCCGGCCATCGATTGCTGGGTCGCCGGCGAAACGGAAGAGGTTCCTCTTGCCGCAGTCCTGCAAGTGGCAGCGCGCCTGCGGGGAGAGGGAAAGAGCGTCGAGTATGCCCTGCGGCCACAGTCCCTGAACAAACAAACCAAGGCTGCGATGACCGCCGGAGCGGCCGAGCTGATTATTATCAATGGTGCCGGCGAAGTAGTGAAAACTCGCCGGTTCGACTGAGCCCCAAGCTGCCAGCTCCCGGCGAGCTGCTCCCGGCTTGAATTTCTTACGTTGCTCCTAAATCTGTACTAAACGAAATGGCCGACACCGACAAGAAACTGACGACCCGCGCAGAGGATTTCTCCGCCTGGTACAACGAAGTAGTCCTCCGTGCCGAGCTGGCCGACTACTCGCCCGTGCGCGGCTGCATGGTCATACGTCCCCGTGGATATGGAATCTGGGAGCGCATGCAGCGCACCCTGGACGACATGTTCAAGGACACCGGCCACGAGAACGCGTATTTCCCGCTCTTCATTCCCGAGAGCTTCCTCAAGAAAGAAGCGCAGCACGTAG
>JAKFCC010000210.1:0-1647 GCA_036676795.1 Gemmatimonadota bacterium | reverse complement strand
GTAGCGGATCTTCTGCATGAGCGGGTGCTCGATGTCCTCCACCCGAATGCCGCACACGACGCCCTTGATCAGCGAGGCATTCGGATTGATCGCCGGGGCCTTGGCGAAGAAGGTCTCAAGATCGCTTTCGCTGTCCAGCTGATGCCGTAGTCCTGCCTCGCTGTATCCGGTCAGCCAGCAGATGATCCGATCGAGTTCTTCTTTCGTGCGGCTCTTGGATTCCGCCTTCCTGACGTACAAGGGATACAGGCTCGAGAACTTGATCTTGAAAACCTTGTCCTGGCGCATCTCCGTACCTCCCCAGGAATTGGTTGATTCAGCGCCAGCCCGGATCGGACCAGCCGGTCGAGTCTTCCTGATCCAGTCAAAGCCGCATCGACCTTCGGCGCCCGCGCCTCAGAACATGCCCAGGTCGTTGGGCGAGTCGGCCGGTATTTCCTGGGCGATATCCCACATCTCGACGATCCTGGAATCGGCGAACCTCAGGATGTGCACGACCGCGTACTGCTGGCTGGTCCTGGCACGTTGCAGGTGTGAAAACACAACGACGCGATCACCGGAATCGATGATCTGCTTTACGGTGAAGGCTTTGTTCGGCTCGCTGGCGGCACTCTCCTCCATGGCAACCAGCAGCGACTCACGGTCGCTTGGGAAATAAGCGTTGTGGTGCGTGAAGGAATCCGCGACATGGCGTTCAAATGCATCGCGAACGCTGCCCGAGGCAGCCATGGACAGGAACTCGGTGGCGATCTCGGAATTGCGTTGCGTGGCCATGGAGAATCTCCGTAAAACACCGATGCCTGGAATCAAGCCGGACCGCGCAGCGGCTTCGCCTTGAACGAGTTGTCACGCCGCACCTTCAGGTCGGCCCAGGCCTGGCGGAGTCCGACGACGTGCAACAGGCCGATCGCAAGACAAATGCCCGAGCTCCAGAGCCAGAACGCCATGCTCCGACCTGGGAAGTAGGCCAGCATTGGCAGGAACGCGACCCCCCGGAGCAGGTAGACGCCAGCAACCGCGACCAGCACGGCGCGCACGTAGGGGAGCCTGCGGATGACACCGGCTCCGGAGAGCGCGTACAGCGACCAGACCGACAACACCGATGCAATCGCCAAGGCCATTGCAGTGGGGTACCAGTGGTCTCTCAACGCCAGTTGCGCCATCTGTTCACCAGCACCGAAAAACCGATACCACGGCGCGCCGAACGCGATGCAGCCAAGATGGACGAGCGCGGCGAAGGCACTCATGACGGCGCCGGCAACGAGAAACCTGTTGTATGTGGTCGTCATGATCCCTCGTGGGGTCTCCCCTGGTCGCCTCCGAAGCGCGACGCGGTTTCGGCTTGGGTGTCGTCAGGCCTAAGGTACCTCAAGCCTCGAGAACCAATCCGCGTATGGCGTGTTCTTGACCATGTGTCGATTGAAGTCTCTTGCACCATCGGTCCACCAGACGGGGCCGCGCTCACCCAAGGCCACCTTCGCTGCGTCTACCGCACTGCGGGCGACGGTCATCCGCTCCATGTCCTTCATGCGACCGGCAGCCTTGACCGCCCGCCGCGCGTCCATGAGATCGCCCACGAGCTTCGCGCGAAGTTCGGGAGCGAGGTCCGGATTGGCGGCGCGCCACAGGCGGCCACGGACGATGATG
>JAKFCC010000209.1:0-156521 GCA_036676795.1 Gemmatimonadota bacterium | reverse complement strand
GCAAAAAGTACGACGACTACTGCGACGCCGGCGGGCGCGATTCGCAGTAGTCGGATGATTCGCTGATCTTTGGGGTTGACGGTGAACTGCATGTCGACCCAAGAAGCTAGCCGTACACTTTACGACCCGCTACCCAGCTTACTCTCCCATCTTTCTTGGTGGCAGCGACTGCAGGTACAGCCAGGTCGCGCGCAGCTCCTCGTC
Source organism: Gemmatimonadota bacterium (assembly GCA_036676795.1). Classification (GTDB taxonomy): domain Bacteria; phylum Gemmatimonadota; class Gemmatimonadetes; order Gemmatimonadales; family Gemmatimonadaceae; genus UBA4720. The sequence continues at coordinate 156,317 of JAKFCC010000209.1, read as the reverse complement.
GGAAAGTTTTCCAACATAGGGCCATGGCATCGCGGCACTTAATACTCGTCCGCCCGGCCTTACTCCAGTTCGCATCGCCTTGATGAAATCCGCTTCCGTCCACCCCTTGAGGCCAGTAGGAGTAAGGTTTGCCGGCTTCACACCGCCCTCGCCACTCCCGCCGCCCGAAAGATTCGGGTTGTGACAGCCCATGCACCCGCCAATAGTGCTGAGATATTTTCCGTACTCTACAGTCGCTCCAGGCTGAATAACCGGGCGGCTGGTAACCCCTTTCGGGAGTATTTCCACGGGAATGGGAGGAAAACCCACAGCCAGGTGCAGTACCCTCCCAAGGGGTCCGAGGCGCGGCTCCGGGGTAACATGATCCACCGGCTTGACGGTTTTCATGTAGGCAATCACGGCACCCAGGTCGGCGTCACTCATATAGTAGAAGGCCTCTGAAGGCATGAAGATCAACGGCCGGCCATCAGTACTGACTCCGTGCCGGATCCCGCGAACCCAGTCGGCATCGGTGTAACCCGCGGCCACCCCACCATTGCCTGACGTGAGATTGGGAGCGTACAAGCGGCCCATCAGGGCATCATCGGCGATCTTCTTTCCGCCGAGATTATCGCCATGGCACCCCACACACTTGTTGACCGCAATAGCGAAGTGCTCGCCTTTTGCGATGGAGGCGGAATCTGAGGGGACCGGGACTGCCGTGACCTGGGTGGGGTAACGCTTTGCCAGCTTGCGGCCAACCACCGCATATGCGGTCCCGATCGCCAGTACGATCAGGAGCACCAGCGCGAGAATACCAATCCCAATTCTTTTGAGCCAGCGGATCATGGTCTGAAATGGCTTGGGTTGAGGTCCAGCTTATGCCCTGTGAGTGGCGCCTAACGTAAGTTGGAGAGAAATGTCAGTCCATAGAAAAAATCCGGATCGGACAGCCGAAGCCATCAGGGAAACACTCGTCCGCTCTCTGACGGAGGCGCGCGAGCGCACTCTGATGCTTATCGAGCCGCTCTCCGACGAGGATCTCCTGCTCCAGCACGATCCGCTGATGAGCCCGGTCATCTGGGACATTGGACACATAGCGCATTTCGAGGAGCTGTGGCTCACTCGAAACCTGGAAGGAAAAATCGAGTTTTCGGAAATGCCCGGGATCTACAATCCCTTTGAAAATCCGCGCGCCGTACGTGGGGCGCTTCCGCTCAAGCCGAGAACCCAGATGCTCGCAGAGCTGGAGCGAATTCGCGACGCGGTTCTCGATCGACTGGCAACAGTGGAGTTCGACGAAGCGAATCCGCTGCTGCGTTCAGGATACGTGTACAACATGGTGCTTCAGCACGAGTACCAGCACAATGAGACAATTCTTCAAACGCTTCAGCTGAAACAGGGCGAGCCTTACGCGGCGCCTCGGACAATCGAGTTTGCCGAAGCGGCCCTCCCGGCAGCGATGGTGACCGTTGAAGGCGGAAACATCACGATCGGGACAGACGACCTTGCTGTCGCGTATGACAATGAGCGCCCACTGCATTCCATCTACGTCGAGCCTTTTCAGATTGACGTGACGCCGGTTACGAACTCCGCGTTCATGGACTTCATGAAGGATGGAGGTTACACCCGCGAAGACCTTTGGTCCGTTGATGGACAGAAATGGCTCCGGGAGACCGCTGCTCAGTCACCGAAGTATTGGGAGCTGCGCGGGAAGACATGGTTCCAGCGCGTCTACGATCGAATTCGCCCGGTAGATCCAGCGCGCCCGGTATGCCACGTGTGTTACCACGAGGCCGAGGCCTACGCCCGGTGGGCAGGCAAGCGGCTGCCCACTGAAATCGAGTGGGAGTGCGCTGCTTCATGGAACGAGGGATCGTCGAGAGCCACCATCTTTCCATGGGGTGACTCGGCACCGACACGCGAAAAGTGCAACGTGGACCAGCTGGCTTTTGATACTGCTCCCGTCGGGTCGTTCACAGCGTATGCGTCACCCTCCGGATGCGTATCCATGATCGGTGATGTATGGGAGTGGACGTCATCGGATTTCCATGGATATCCGGGCTTCTCGCCATTTCCCTACCCGGAGTATTCGCAGGTGTTTTTTGGAAGCGAGTACAAGGTGCTCCGCGGCGGATCGTGGGCGACACGCCCGGGTGCAATTCGCAACACTTTCAGGAATTGGGATTACCCGATTCGCCGGCAGATCTTTGCGGGCTTCCGGTGCGCAAGAAATGTCTGACCAAAAGGACCGCCGGCGGGTCGGCCGCATCAAGCGTGATGAGTTGCTGCACGACGTGCGCGAAGGGTTTGCAGCACCGCAAAAGCAGCTGAGCCCGAAGTATTTCTATGACGAGCGTGGATCAGAGCTGTTCGAGGAGATCACCCGGCTGCCTGAGTACTATCCCACGGAGGCAGAGAGAAAGCTGCTCCGGGAGTGCGCGCCATCACTGGTTCGCGATCTTCGACTTTGCACGCTCGTAGAGCTGGGCGCGGGAAGCGCCAGCAAGACACGCGTGATTCTGGACGCGATGCGTGACTCCGGCTTTGGCAAGCGTTACATCCCCATGGATGTAAGCGCTGATTTCCTCGAGGGCGTCGCCGAACAGCTGCGCATTGAGTATCCAACGCTGCAAATCGTGCCGGCGGTGGCTGACATCACGCACGACTTCGTACTGCCGCCAACGATACCACCGACCGTGATCGCGTTCATTGGGAGTACCATCGGAAATTTCGGGCGGGAGGAAACCGTCGATCTCCTCACACGCTGCGCGGACCTTCTCGGCCCCGATGATCGCTTCCTGCTCGGCTGTGATCTGCGAAAATCCGTGGACATCCTAGAAGCGGCGTACAACGACAGCCAGGGAGTCACGGCGGAATTCAACCTCAACATTCTTCGAGTCATCAACAGGGAGCTTGGAGCCAACTTCGACGTATCAAAGTTCAGGCATCGCGCGTTCTACAACTCCACATTGCACCGCATCGAAATGCATCTGGTTGCTGACGAGGCGCAGACCGTACGCATACCTGGAATCGGCGATGTCCATTTTGATGAGGGTGAGTCGATCCACACAGAGGTGAGCTACAAGTACAACAGGGAGGCAGTCGAGAACCTTTTTTCGCCGGCCGGTCTTGCCCTGGAACAATGGATGACAGGCGAGGACGCGATGTTTGCCCTCGCCGTCGGGCGAAAACAGGTGTGACACAGCTCAGTCGAGGCCTGTTGCTCGACAACGTGCGCCAGCTTTTCGCCCGCCCTGCTGACCTGGAGTCGCGCAGGTCGATGGCGCTCGGGGCAGAGCTTGAAATGATTCCGGTTCGGGCCGATGCGCACGAACGGGTTCCCGCGAAGGGCGGAACGGCGTCCGGATCGGAGCTGCTCGCATCGATGAGCCGGAAGTATGGCTGGACTGAAGAGCCAATGGGTTCAGACCCGGCATGCTGGACACTCCCGGAGGGCCGTGTGACGTTCGAGCCGGGTGGCCAGATCGAATTCAGCTCGGCCGTGTTTCCTACAGCGCAAACCCTGCTCGATTGCTTCGATGAGTGGCTGCCCCGCTTCCATGCCCATGCGCATCAAATGGGAATTGTGCTCAACACAATCGGAATCGAAGACCGTGTCCCCGTTGCTCGCGTTCCTTTGCAGTTGAACCGGGAGCGTTACAGGCGTATGACCCAGTATTTCGATTCGGTTGGACCCTTTGGCGTCATCATGATGCGGCAGACTGCATCGCTGCAGTTGAACATCGATCGCGGCGAGCGTCCGCTCGACAGATGGCGCCTTCTCAATGCGCTGGCTCCGTTCCTGACTGCCATTTTTGCTAACTCACCGCGATATGCGGCCGCTGAAACTGGTCATCGCTCATACAGGGCCCACGTATGGAGAAACCTCGATCCACGCCGAACCGGCATCGTGTACGCCGCGGGATCCGAGGCCGAGGAGTATCTCGAGTTCGCTCTGAATGCTCCCGTAATTCTGGGTGGAGGAGATGCATTTCCGACCTTTGCGCAGCTGCTCTCCACCGAGCAGGCAACATTGGAGCAGTGGGAGACCCACCTCAGCACTCTCTTTCCTGAGGTTCGTCCGCGGGAATACTTCGAGGTTCGCTCTATCGATTCGATTCCTGCTGAATTCGTTCCTGCAGCAATCGTCCTGATCGCCGGGCTGGTCTACAGTGAAGCAACCGCCGCCGAAGCGATGATGGTGCTTGGGCCGCCCAGTGCGGATTTGCTGGTCAGGGCAGGCGCCCTCGGGTTGGCCGATGAGACTTTACGGGCGGGCTCGGCAACCCTGGTACGCATGGCGATGGAGGGATGCCGGGTGCTCGGCAGCAGCTACATATCGGAGAAGAGCCTCTCCCGTGCCAGCGACTTCTTCGATGAGTACACCCTTCAGGGGCGTTCCCCTGCCGACGGGTAGCTCAACCCTAAGGGTACTATACCCGACGGTTCGACTCTTCGGAACAGATTTTTGGGAGAGGAACGCAATGTGCGTAATGTATCAATGCAATTGACTGTGCAAGGGAACGTACCCTTTGAGCCTTAGCCGTACACGTCGTCATGAATCACGAAGCAGAACGAGTTCCCGATCCAAGACTTGCCGAAATCACCGGTGCACTGCGTGCCAGACTTCGCCCTGTATGCTCACACATGCGCGACGATGAGTTCGAGATTCTTGTGGAAGAAATTGCCGAGCGTGAACGCAGATGGGAGCGCCGTTCCACAATGAAAGTCGTTCGAAACGCCGACAACCGAACGAACTAGTACTACTCAGGTTGATCGGACGGCGCGTCGAACAACGCGCGCTGCAGTGTTTGCCTCTTGATGTGCCAGTGCGATGCCACGTAGGTGGCCCTTCCCTCCCGCACGATTATTACCTGCGGTGTGTGATGAATGACTTCCAGTGTCTCGGCGATGTCACGTGACAGATCTGGCTGCAATTGTACAGTCACCCGGTAGCATGCGGGGGCTTCATCGCAGCCCAGGCAATCCTCCACCTCGTACCACGCGTATCCACTGATCGGGCAGGAGATGCTGTGCTTATAGAGAAGCACCGGCTCCTCGTGCGACCTGGCGAGCATCTCATCGATTGCATCACGGCTTGTCAGTTCAACTGGCTGCGGCACATTTGCTCCGTGTTGGCTCGGCGACCGGCAAGGGGGTGTGCACCCTGCCATTCGAATTTCATGCCGCTAGCGCCAGCGAGCTTCCCATTCACAAAACGCGTCGCCTTCGGTGACGCACCTGACGTGTGAGGTTTCGGGCTCATGCCCCCCGGACTCCGTCAGGGCGCTTCTCAAGCCACCGGTCTGACGGCGGCAGAATAATGGATCAGCATGCCCGAAGCCGACCAGCCGCAGCACAGCGTACTCTTCGTGCTCTTCGACGACCTCCATGTTCCCGGGCCTGTAGTAGAGGCGGAATAGCGAAATATTCTGCGTCAGGAATTCCATTGGAGAAGATTTCCGGAGGATACCGCTGTAAAGCCTGATACCCGTATTCTGGATCGCGTGACCTCCGGCTCTCTCGACCCAGCCCGGATCGATCGAACCGATGTGGCGGTCGATGGAATGCCACAACTCGAGCAGGATTTCAAATGGTATTTCATCGGTCGGCGCACACCGTTCAATTTGAGTGCGAGTGGTCACGGGCATGTCTGCGAGAATTCTCTTGAGAACCTCTTCGCCGTGCGCCGATCTCACAAACTCCAGCGTTCCGCGGGCCGTCGATCCCTTTGCGAATGTCGTCACGCGCTCACCGCGCCATGCTTCCAGCTGGTAAGTGCGCGCCTGTCCGGTTTTCCCGACCCGAGCCGCGGGAAATCGTCCATAAAGACAACGGATTTTGGAATCTTGTATCCGGCAAGCAGCCCGCGCGCAAACGCCAGGAGCTCCTCCTGCGAAACCCCCGGTGTTCCTGCACGATGAATCACATAAGCGCGGCCTACTTCGCCCCAAAGCGAATCCTCAATTCCGACGACGGCCACCTCCCCAACCGACGGGTGTGATCCGATTGCAGCTTCGATTTCTGCCGGAAAGACATTTTCACCACCGGAAATGAACATCTCCTTCTTTCGCCCGCATATGTAATAAGCCCCGTCTGCATCGCGCTTCGCGAGATCTCCCGTCCTGAGCCAGCCATCCTCCATCACTTCTGCGGTCCGCTGTTCGTCGTGGAGATATCCGCCGAACATCTGCGGTCCTCGCAGCAGAAGCTCGCCGGGTTCCCCGACCGCAGCAGGAGATCCGGACTCGGTACGAAGTGACATCTCCAGGAAGGGGATGGGCCAACCCACACTCCCCGGTCTTTCCAGTGCCGCTTCGGAAGAGATCGCGAAACAGTTCGGCCCGCATTCAGTGAGGCCATACCCTGTCTTCAGCGTGTATCCTTTTGCACGAACCTCCTCGACCAGAGATGCAGGACAAGGTGCGCCCCCCGCAATAAAAAATCTCAGCGCCGGCAGCGGTTTCCCCCAGGTAGCACAATCACGCATCATCACGAGCTGTGTCGGAACGGTCAGAGCGACCGTGCATTTCTCTTCGGCGAGTCCGGTCAGGAACTCGTCAGGCTCGAACTTGTCGAACAGAACGACGGTGCCGCCGCGATGCCAGAGCGGCGTCGCGAAAACATTCCAGCCCCCCGTATGAAAGAAAGGTGTTGCTATGGGTGCGATGTCGCCCGGGACCAGCTCCCATCCCACACAGGTCGCGACGGCATTGAAGAATATCTGGCGATGAGGAATCATCACGCCCTTCGGTGCACCAGTGCTTCCCGACGTATAAAGCACCAGAACCGTATCGTCGGGATTTGAAGGCTCATCTGCGAACCTTTCGTACCTCGAATCGCTGATCGTCTCAGTTAGCGCGTCCATGTCGAGCCAGCTGGACAGTCCGTCCAGAGTCTCACGAAACTTCTCCTCGCCGATGATTAGCGATGGCGCGGCATGCCTGACGATCGCTTGCAACTCCACTGCGGCGAGCCGCCAGTTGAGCGGAACAAGCGCCGCACCGACTCTGCCTGCCGCAAAAAAAAGCTCGATCACTTCGCGACGGTTTCCTGCAACCACTGCAACCCTGTCGCCGCGTCCAATCCCCTTGGCCCTTAGCATCCCGGACCACCTATCAACGCTTTCGTCGAGATCTCTGTAGCTGAGGCGCGCCCGCGATGCCCGATCCACGAGAGCGATTCGCATTGGTGCGAGCTCGCTCCACTTTCTCAGAGGATCAGGAAACGAAGGAAACGCTGGCCACTTCATGCTATCAGGATTTTCCAGGAAGGCAGTGCGCAAGGAAAAAGGTCAGCATTTCCCGTGTTGCATCCGGTCCCTTGGAATCGGTGTAGGTGCCCTCCGGAGATCCGCCTGACCACGCATGGCCTAACTCATCTACGATCCAGGCTTCCACAACCTCCCTGCCCTTTCCGTAAACTGTGCGCGTGAAATGGTATCCGCCTCCGGACTCTCCCTTTGATTCAACGGGCTGCATCGCTGCCGAATTCGGATGCAGCCCGGTCAGCTGGCCGACAATGTTCCGGGCATTCGAAATGTTGACGACACGGTCGGCTGCGCCCTGAAAGACTATCGCCGGAAGGAAACGCGCTCGGGAACCCATCAATTGAGAAGCAGCGACCGTCAATTTGGCCTCCAGTGGAGCACCTCTCTGCATGGCAGCCATCCCCTCCGCTACCGATGTCGCCGCACCTGGCGCAATTCCGGAGTGAATTCCAACTGCCGCGAACAGGTCGGGGTATGCAAATGCGGTTGTGAGAGCCATTGCAGCGCCCGCAGAAACTCCGGCGATATGCACGCGTGAATGGTCGACTGAATACCCCGACATTATTTCGCGCGCAATCGCCGCGATTATTGACGGCTCTCCTTCGTCCCTCTTCTGATGTGCCGGTTCATACCAGTTCCAGCATTTCATCGGGTTCGCGCCCGCCGGCTGCTCCGGATACGCCATGAGCACGCCCTTCTCTTCAGCTGCCGCATTGAACCGGGTGCCTCTTGCAATATTCTCGGCATCCTGCGTGCAGCCGTGCAGCATCACAACTAGCGGATACCGCCTGGCGGCATCATATGATCCCGGGATATAGAGTCTGTACAATCTGGTTCCCGCTTTGGTCGTGATCTCCCTGGAAAGGAATTGACCTTGAACCGGAGCGCTATCAGTGATGGCAGCGGCTGGCATTGGTGGCAGATCGATCATGTTTGGACATCCATGAGAATGACGGCTTCGCCGTCCAGTACAATTTCTCCGGCCTGATTGCGGCACGTTGTCGCAAGCCGGACACGGTTTTTTGGCAGAAGCTCGAGAACTGCGATGGTCGCTGTAACGGTGTCCCCGATCCGGACCGGGGCCGTAAACTTCAGCGTCTGTGACAGGTAGATGGAGCCCGGCCCTGGCAGGCGTGACGCAATGGCTGCTGATATTATTCCCGCGCTCAACATCCCGTGTGCAATCCTTCCTCCGAATCTCGTACGTGCGGCGACGGCCTCATCCAGGTGCACGGGGTTGTGGTCACCGGTCACGTCTGCAAACGACCTGACGTCCGCATCACTCACCGTCTTTGAGAACTCGGCGCGCATTCCTTCTTTAAGGTCGGGATAGTTCATCACATCTCCATGATGAGGCGGACGTCCTCATCTATCTCACCCGGCGCGTTTCTGCGGGTGATGTGTGAGACCACGAGGAAGGTCAGCATCGAAACGACGAGTGAAACTGCCGACGCAGTCACGCCTGACGGAAAGGTGAACACCTTGAAGTACGCAGCGACCTCGAGTGAAAGCGTAATCACCAGTCCTGCAGCAATCGAAGCAATCGCGCCGGCTTTGGTGGCACCCTGCCAGTTAAGCCCCACGGCAAGCGCCGGAACCAGGGTGGAAGCGAACAGACCCCACCCGAAAATTCCGAGGAAAGCCACCATGCTCCCCGAGTACTGTGCGATCAGCGCTGCGGCGATCGCGATGAAAACGGTAGCCGCGCGTCCCCACCCCAGCTCGTTCTTTACCCTCCTTCCGAGCGCGATCGGAAGATCATGGGTCACGACCGCCGCGCCGATATTGATGAAGGAATTCACCGCACTCATTGTGGCGGCAGCCACTCCTGAGAATACCAGTGCCGCCAGAATAAGCGGGGTAACTGTGAGCAGTAGTGTTGGCGTCGCCTGATCAGGGGCGGAGAGCTGCGGCATCAGTCCGTTTGATGTAAACGCTTTTACTCCGACGCCTACACCGAAATACAGCAGCAGCACCAGGATGAGACCGAGCGTTTTCAGCAGCGGGTACCACTTCAGCTGCATCGGATCACGAAGCATGTAATACTTGTGCACTCCCTGGGGCTGACCCAGCGAACCCATTCCGAAAACGAAGAAAAAGGAGAGCGCAGCGAGCGGGGTAAGCTTCCCCCATGGCGCCAGGAACGTTGGGTCGGCCGCGAGGATTGTATGGGATATCTCGCCCATTCCACCTCCCGCTTTCAGCACGAACAGGAACACGAGCACCGAGGCGAGCGCCATTAGTGTGCCCTGAAATACGTCGTTATAGATGCCGGCCAGAATTCCACCCGCGACCGAATAGGCCAGGGTTACTCCCATGCCCAGCCATATGCCCCACCCAAGTCCGACTCCGAAGATCGCATCGATAACGACGCCCATGGCGAGTGCATTGGTCGCCATGTATCCGATAATTCCAATGAGGATGGCGAACCCGGACAGTCCCTGTGCGGCAGGAGACCGGTACCTCGCTCCGATTGCATCGGGGACGGTCATCAGTCCTCGCGCTTCGCCAAGAAGACGCATTCGTTTGGCCAGCACCCACGCGCCCATGACGTTCGTAACCGACGCCGGCAGCACGATGAACATCGCGCCGAGCCCAACCGTGTAAATGAGGCCGGGGCCGCCGATGAAGGCAAAACCCGACACCGATGTAGATACTGATGCCACCGTCAGTGCTATTAGGCCGATGCCGTGGCCGGCCACAAAGAAGTCGCTCGCCGTCTTCGTACGGCGCGAGGCCCAGATGCTTATCGCAATGATCACTGCGAAATAGGCGATGCCAACGGCAATGACGCTTGGATGCGCAACGCGCGGAAGGGACGTCTGAATGAGACCCAGGATCATTGCGACTCTCCCGTATCATTCCGCCTGGCGTAGATGGCACCAAGCTTCCTGACCTGTTCCAGGTCTTCTGCGCTCAACGTTTGGGTCTCGAAAGTGAGTGCATACGCAACCGGCAGGACAACGATCGGAATCAGTCCAATGCCATAAATCACAATCGCCGCACGCAATGGCAGTCCGAACACGAGGCTGCTGTTCGCAGATTCATTCGCGGGAAGCCCGAGTGCGAGGCAAAACCCGACTGTCAGAAGAATTCCAACGAACGCGAACGGTACGACGAGTTTCTGTATTCCGCCGCGACCGCGGGCAGCGCCCATTATCATGATCGCGACAAGCGCCACCGGAATTCCGCAGGCGAGCAGCCAGGGAGCCCAGCCAGGCGCTCCTCCCGTCATGAATGCAGATGCATATGCAACAGCAATCGCAATCGTTGCGGCTGTCAGCGACAGGCGCGCGAGCCGCTTGGTGAGATCCTCTTTCATCGTGGCCTTGTGTTTGTGTTCCAGCGAAGGGCGACACACCCCATAGCCAGCCCTGCTCCCGAGCCTGTCATCACCACGAGGTCGCCATCCTTGAGTTTGCCGGTGCTGACTGCATCATCGAGCGCCATTGGCAGACAAGCCGACCCGGTGTATCCCCACTTGTGCATTATCGTGTGTGCCCTGCTCATCGGCTGCTCCAGCGATTTCATGACCATCTCTATCGTTGAGCGATTCACCTGCGTCCACAGCCACTGATCTACATCGCTTTCCGAACTGCCGGTGCGACTCAAGACCGAGCGGACGATTCTCGGCCATCCCACTTCGTTCACTTCAGCCGGATACTTCGAGACGAAACGCAGCTTGTTCCTGTAGCCCTTCTTCAGGACCTCTTCGGTAATCGGTTCGGCTGTTCCGCCGGCAAACACACCCATCCCGAGGGCCAGTCTCCCGTCCGCCTGCAGCTCTGATGCGAGGATTCCCGGCCTGTCCGATGCAGCCAGAATCACTGCGCCGGCGCCATCCGCAAAAATGGTCGCAGTCTTCTTGTCCTTGAGGTCGAGGTATTTCGACATCGCGTAAGCACCGATCACCAATACCCGGCTGTACCGTTCATCCGCACGAATGTATTTCCAGGCGACATCCAGAGCGGTGACAAAGCCCGCGCATGCGCTGTTGATATCAAAAGCACCTGCCTGAATAGCGCCGAGCCGTTCCTGGACTACAGGTGCAGTGGCCGGTGAAACGAATTCAGGTGTATCGGTCGCAAGAAGAATCAGATCTATTTCGGATGCCGTGATTCCCGCGGACTCCAGCGCACGCTCCGCTGCCGCCGTTGCAAGATCCGCTGTGGATTCATTGGCAGCAGCATATCGCCGTTCCTGTATCCCGAGCGTGTTGCGCACGAAGTTGTCAATGTCCTCACCCAGTATTCCGGACAGCTCTGCATTCGTGACAACACGGTCCGGAACGTAGGAACCAGTTCCGATGATCTCGGCTTCGCGCATCGCAGAACCTGGCAAGACGCTACCTGGGTTGCCGCGGGGGAGCGGTGGTTCCACGCACCACCAGCTTGGAACCGAGCATTCTCGGCGCACGCGGCTCGCCCTTTCGGTCGGCTTCGTCACCATGAATCGCGCGAAGCAGGAGCCTGGCGGCCCGCGCTCCAATTTCCCTTGCCGGGATCGCAACAGTCGTAAGCTCGGGCGTTATGAGCGACGCTATCTCGACATCGTCACACCCTACGATCGACATTTCCAGAGGAACATTTACATGTGCCTCGTGGCAGACCTTTACCGCACCGACCGCGACCAGGTCGTTTGCGCAGAACAGAGCGGTAGGCCGCGACTTCAACGCGAGCAGGCTTCGCATTCCCTCCTGGCCTCCTTGTGCGGTTGCCGGCACCCGCCGAAGACGTTCGGACTGAATGGATATTCCGTGATCGCGAAGGGTCTTCACGAAACCACGCTCGCGCATTCTGATCGCATGCACATTCGTCGCAGGACCGAGAAATCCAAACTCCGTATGTCCAAGTGCGAGGAGGTGCTCCGCAGCCAGAGCGCCGGCGCCGAGCGCATCGCTCGCAACGCCGGGCCAGCGCGCCGGCGGCTCGTCGATCAGGACAAGGTTTACATGTTCCAGTGCCCGGTCCGGAAGTGATCCAGCTCCAATGGCATCTACCATTACGCCATCGACCTGGCGCTCCAGAAGCGCATCCAGATGCCTGTCCCGCGGATTCTCCCGCGTCTCGCACAAGAGCACGGCGTATCCCGCTTCCGCCGCAACTCGCTCTGCACCGCTGACAACGTCTGCAAAAAATGGATTACGCAGATCTGGAACGATGATGCCGATCGCATATGAGCGCCGTCGTGCGAGCGCACGCGCGATGACGTTTGGATAGTACCCGAGTTCCTCCGCGGCCTGGATAACCCGCTGACGCGTCTCGGGGGCCACTCGCGCGCTGGCATTATTGCTCAGAACCAGAGATACCGTAGGCTGGGACACACCGGCGCGAAGAGCCACGTCGTGTGTGGTAACCCGTTTTGCTCCGCGTTTCTGCACTCCGGAACGTATCAGTTTGCGCGCGCTGCGACGAGGCATGTACGACAGAACCTCATTGCCTAGGAGCATTTCACTATCGACCCTCGCCCTGCAGAAAATCGAGGATGCCGGTGGTAACCCTGCCCGCGTTGGGACCGAAAACCATCGTGAGGTGGTTGGCGGCGATGGGGACGTACTTGCAGTCGGGAAATGCCTTTGCGGTGCTCATTGCCAGCTCAGGCGGCACGAGCGGTGGACTTCCAGGTGGACCGTAGCCCTCTGTTGCATTGAAGAGCAGCACTGGCTGACGGACCATTCTCACAAGTCCTTCCCAGTCTTCCGCTTGTGCGCCGTCGAGTGACAGCGCGATTGCATTGCTGCTCGTCATGGACTGGGCGCTTCCGTCTGGGTTCTCCCGAATTTCCGCGCGGTAATAGTTCTCCATGTAGGCGTCCCACATTCCGTTCATGTAGGGAGCGGCCTTGAGCTGTGCGAGATATGCGTCGCTCGAAGGCAGCACCTGCTCGAGTCGCTTGAGCGATGCGCGCAGCATGTCTCTTACATCGGGGTGCACCTCGATCGCGGCATCGATCACGATGACTTTCGAAATCCGCTCCGGATGCCTCGCTGCCATGTAGATCGAAAGAAGCCCGCCAAACGAGTGCCCGCCGAGCACCACCGTGCGAAGCGAGAGGTGGTCCATCAGGGCAAGAACATCATGCGCATGGTCGGCCATCGAATAGCCTGAAGACGGCTTCGCAGTTCGCGCGCGGCCGCGCAGATCGGGCGCTATCACCCGGTGCGCGGGTGCGAGTCCCGAATCGATCAGTCCAAGGAACTCGTTTGCATTCGCCGACAGCCCGTGAAGCAGCACGATCGGCGGATCACCTCCCTGGCAGTCGATATAGAAAGTGTCCAGACCCCCGATGGTTGCGCGCCTGCCATTGTCAGATTGCTGCATTCTTTTCCGCCCAGTAGGGGTCGCGCATTTCGCGCTTCAGGGTCTTGCCTGCCGCGCTGCGTGGAAAATCCTCCATGATTATCACTTCATGCACCTGCTGATACCGGGCCGCGACGCGGGTATTGATCCACTCACGAAGCTCATCGGCACTTAGTCGTGAAGACGGCTTGAGAAGTACCGCTGCTACCGGGGCCTCGCCCCATTTCTCGCTGGGAATTCCAAAAACAGCCGCCTCACGGACATCGGGATGCTGGACTGCAACCTCCTCGATGTCCTTGGGGAATACATTCACTCCTCCCGAGATGATCAGGTCTTTCTTGCGGTCCACCAGATGAAGGAACCCGTCCTCGTCGATGAATCCCATGTCCCCTGTGTATAGCCAGCCATCGACGAGCGCCTGCCTGGTCAGGTCATCTCGCTTGTAGTAGCCGGGCATCATCAACGGACCCCGGCCCACGATCTCGCCGACTTCACCAACCGGTAGATTCCGGCGTTCGGCATCCACGATGCGCATTTCGCTGAACGGAATCGGAACTCCGACCGAATCGATCTTCCTCGCGAAGTCGTTTCTGTCGAGCACTGTCACAAAGCCCTCGGTGAGACCGTAGAGCTCGTACATCGAATCGGGAAGGATGCGAAGAAGTTTCTCCTTGTATTCCCGGTGAAATGGCGCTCCTACCGAGCACATCATTTCCAGGGTAGAGATACTTCCATCGCTGAACGCGGGTGAGGCCAGGATCGCGGAAACCTGTGATGGCACCAGCATCACGTGAGTCACTTTCTCCCGGGACACGGTCCTTATCCACTCTTCTGCGTCAAAGCGTTTCATCAGGATGTAGGTACATCCCATCAGCCATGCAGGAAGGAGCGTTACGAACGCTCCGTTGAATACGAGCGATCCGCCGTGCAGGACGATGCTCTCAGGCGTGTACCGGTAGCTGTTTGCGAACAGGGTACAGTACAGCGCGCGAACATAGTGCGTGTGCACTATTCCCTTCGGCTGCCCGGTCGTTCCGCTGCTGTAGATGATGTTGTACAGGTCGTCGTCATCGATCTGTACTGGCGGAGGTTCTTCCCCGGACGCTTCCGCGGTCAGTTTGTGGAATGACGTGAAGCCCGCTTCATCCGCATCTGTCATGATGAAATTGCTGTGCGGAATATTGGCGAGCTCTGACCTGATTTCACCGATTGCAGCCGACATGCCTGCGCAGGTGATCAGCGCGGCGCTCTCGGAATCGGCTAGGAGTGTCCTCAGTCCCGGTCCACGCAGAAGCGGACTGAGCGGCACGACAACGAAGCCCATTCGCGCTGCTGCCAGATACGCGAGTATGAGCTCGACACAGTTGGGCAGTACCAGCGCAATCTTGTCACCTTTTCGAAGCCCCAGTGAATGCAGGGCGTTTGCAAGCCTGTTGACGCGCTCGCTCAGCTGCGCGAAAGTGAGTCGCTCAGCTTCGCATACCAGGGCAACGTGATTCGGACGGTAGCGCGCATGACGCGCGAGGAGAGATCCTACGTTCATAGCGCCGACCCAACCCTCCCGCCCTTTCGGGCGGGAGAATTGGATGCGACCTCTTGTTTATCTGTCCAGACGCAGCCCGAGGAACACCATCGTTCCGATCTCGGGCATGTTGATCATTTCCATGTGTTTTTTGTTGAACCCGCACTCGCTCTTCTTGGTGTAGATGGCGGGGCGGCCGGCGGCAATCCACCCATTCGGAGCGGTCGTGCCGCTCTTGCAGGACAGCAGGTTCTGAACGCTCAGGTTGATGCGGGCGTTCATCGTCGTCGGAAGCCTGTAGCCAAGCGTGAAATCGAAAGTGCTGAATGTCGGTATGTGACCGACGTTCACGCCTGAGAGGAAGTCATATCCATTCATGTACCGGATGGTGAAGCCTCCATTCAATGCGCTGGTGATCTGGGCGAAGTCCATACCGGCGTTGATCTTCGATGTCGGGCTGTTGAATGCTGTTGCCTCGATCGGGTCGGTTGTCTTGCGCTCGACCGTATCCAGCTTCTGGAAGCTCGCAGTCATGTTCAGCGCCACAGTCGGCGTGAACAGGTACCGGATTCCCATGTCGGTTCCGGTGATCGTTGCGTTTCCAACGTTGAAGTACGTCAGCGGGATCTGTGGTCCACCCGTTCCGCCGGTGAGCTGAGCGCCGGTCTTCGCATCGAATGCGAAGGTGGGACCGCCTGCTGCCGCTGGTGTCGCAAAATTCGCGATGATTACGAGCGGGCTCATGAACTTCTTGAAGTTGGAGCGGTAGCCCGTGATGTCCACGAACAGCTTTTCCTTGAGGACGCCCTTGTAGCCCAGCTCCCAGGTGTCATTCGTCTCGGGCACGATCGGGTCGATGGTTCTGACAATCGCACCTGCCGAGTTCTTGATGTTGTATCCATTCGGATTTCCAAACACTCCGACAAAGGGAGCAAAGTCCGGGAAGAAGAAACCCGTCTGGAGCACCGTTGGAGACTTGAATGCACGGTTGAAGGTTACGCGGAATGTCTGATCTACAACCGGGGTGAAGAGCAGTCCCGCCTTGGGGCTGAACTGCGCATCGAAGCTCTCGTGCTTGTCGTAACGTCCCGCGACAACCGCCCTGAACATCGCCGTCAGCGGAAGGTCGAGCTGACCGTAAAGGCCATTCTGTGAAAGCTTGATGTCTTCGCCCGTCTTCCGATCAACGAGCCACTGGCGCTTCGAGCTTACGATGTCATTGCGATGCTGCGCGCCCCACGTGATGCGAGCGTTGTTGAGCTGGCTTAGGGAAAAGGTGTTCTGGATTTCAGCTGCCTGGAGCTTTCCTTCGGCGGGGAAATCCGAGAGATGCTTCACCGAGTCTACGCTGATAGTCGGGAACCGAAGGCGGTTCTGCGCATATCCATTGAGCTGATAGGTGTCGCCTGAGAGCGACTGGGTCATGTACGCCTGGGCGAACCAGTTCGGGTTGGTGAACTTCGCCTGAGCGTTTCTATACTGCCAGCCCACCAGCTGGTTTCTGCCGACACTTGTCATGCCGATTCCGTCGCTCTTGCTCGCACCGGCATTCAACTCGAAACGTCCTGCGCGGGGCATGTAGTAAACGAGCGCGCCGCTTCCTCTGGCAGTCTTGGTGTGCCAGTTCGCCCCGATCTCGGGAGATACAGCACCGCCTGTAGCGATTGGCGCGTAGTTGTTCTTGTTTTCAAAGTCATCTGCGGCCTGAAACTCACCGGTGACCTTGTAACCCCAGTTTGGCGTAATCATCCCGGCCTGACGGCCCTGGATGTCGAAGAAGCTGCGACTCCCGCCTGCAACTTCCAGGGTGGTGCCCTGGAATTCCCGCGGATCCTTGGTCTGAAGCGTGATCACGCCGTTGGATGCATCGGGGCCGTAAAGCGCCGAGCCGGGTCCCACGAGAACTTCGATGCCTGCAAGATCCACTTTCGGAATCGTCGTGAATGAACCGACCGGAAGTCCGTTTTCGGGAAGGACTGCGATGCGATTGTCTTCCATCATCAGCATTCGATTGTTGAATGCTGAATTGAAACCGCGCGCGTTTACAGCCACTGCCGTGATACCGACCTGTATGAAATCCAGGCCCTTTACGTTCTTGAGCGCCGGTGCGAACGAATTGCCTACAGTGTTCTGGATCGCGGCTGCGTCGATTCTCGTAATTGTCGCCGGGGCATCCGTTATTTTCTCGGCGCGTCTCGACGCGGAGATAACAACGCCGCCCAGTGAGATGGGAACGTAGGCGAGTGTCGTGTTCACCCGTGCCTCTTCGCCACCCCTGACGACTACACCGGAAACGGTTTGTGCCTTTTGGCCGATACGCTGAACACGGAGCTCGTAAGTTCCCGGAGCCACATTCGCAAAGGTGAATCTCCCGTTTTCATCTGTGGCGGTTGATCGGGTCGTGCCCACAATCGTTACCTGTGTTCCGCCCAGCGGACTTGCTGCTGAGTCGGTGACGGTTCCACTGATCCGTCCTGACTGGGCCTGTGCTACCTGGGCGATTCCCGCAAACAACACGAGTCCAACAACGGCCAGCAACGCGAAAAGCGAACGTCTCTGCAGCAACATGGGTCTTCCTCCACAAGGGCGATGACAGCTTCTGGAACGGTCGGATTGGGCCGTTATGGGTGCTAATACGTATTAGCCAATAGGTATTGTCAAGAAATATTTATTGACGTCAGATGTTTGTGGGCCGGCCGCGGGGCCGCGATACTATAGAAAACCCAAGACGACTCGAGCGACTGCCCGCTACGGGCGGGTGCGTTTCCACCTTTCGGGAGCTGCGATGGCGCCCACCACCGCACCGCCGATCGTGCCTACAGTCACCCCGCCAATCACACCCAGCAAGGCTCCGTAATCACTGCCGGTCGAATTGTGGGTGCTCCCTCCGAGCACTCCGCCGACAAAGAACCCGGCAGTCGCTCCCAGAAAGCTCCAGAGCAGACGGTTCCGTCCGCGACTGACCTCGACTTCGGTAATCGCTTCAACCGGAATCGGACGAACAACTTTATTCTGTTTGAGAAAAAGTGTGTCGCCGACGGGCGAAACCACCCTGCCAGTCATCTTGCCCGTGAACACCACGGGTGCCGCAACTCTTACGCGCTGGTCAACTCCCACGCCGAGAGGAGTGGAGATGGCCTGCGAACGTACAGTTCCGGCGAGAAGGAATGTTGCTGATACAGCAAGCAGGAATGATTTCATGCGCTGGAATCTAACCAGCTTCGCGATCGCGATTGCGTTTTCCGAAGGAGGCGAATGCGGCTGCGCTCAGAGCTAGCGCGAGGCTCCCGCCAGTTTCTCGAACGCAAAGCCGCCCAGCGACTGTCCGCCATCGCAGACGATGACTGTACCGGTGATGTATTTCGCGGCATCGGAGCAGAGAAAAATTGCGGCGTCGGCAATTTCATCCTTGGTCGCAAATCGCCTGAGCGGAATCGAGCCGGTTACCATCTTTCTCGCTTCGGGTGTAGGCGCGAGACGCTTCATGCCTTCAGTTTCGTCAACGGCGCCGGGAGCAATCGAGTTGATGCGCACCCCCTGGGGTCCCCACTCGATTGCGAGTGTGCGCGTAAGCATATCGACACCAGCCTTGGCCGCACACACATGTGACTGAAATGCCATAGGTATGAAAGCCTGTGTTGCCGAGATGTTGATGACGGATGCACCGGGGCGGTTCATGTGCTCGAACGCTGCACGCACGGTGTTGAACGTCCCGAGGAGATCGATGTCGATCACCGCCTTGAATCCATTGGCAGACATTCCGGTCGCGGGAGCAGGGAAATTCCCGGCCGCCCCGCAAACGATTATGTCGAGCTTGCCGAATTTTTCGCGCGCCGCTCCAATCGCGGCTGCAAGTACCTCATACTCTCGTACATCCGCTGGGAAGCCGGCGGCGCTGCCCCCTGCCTTCTCGATCCCCTGAGCAACCGCATTCAGCTTTTCAACGGTTCTGCCGACCAGCGAAACTTTCGCTCCCTGCTCGGCGAGCCGCTCGGCGATTCTCTGATTGATTCCGCTTCCACCGCCCGTCACGAGGGCGTGCTTCCCCTGGAACAGGTCCGAAGTAAAGGTTGTGGTCACGGGTTATGAAAGCCGAAGGTTGAATTCCAGGCCTGATCTGTAGGCTGATATCAATTGCATGTCTCCAACGGTGGGAGGGCGGACGGAATACACAATGCCAAGCCTGCCGCTTTCAGCGGCCAGGTGATAACGCCTGTACGTGATGTAAAGAGAAGGTTGGATCGCATTCTCCGCTGCAAAATCGAGAACCTCGTGCAGCGGCTTGTCCGGGATGCATAGTTCTTCCGGTGACTCCTCTTCAAACTGAAGCGGATGCACCTCGCCCCTTGGAGTTACCAGCCAGTGTTCCATTTGCTGAAGATTCGTGGGCGGGGAAATCAATTTCTGGAAAGTGCAAAAAGGTGATTGGTCGCGTCAATCCTCATCAGTCCCGCGCGCGCAGCATCGCTCCCAAGGACTCCATCCAGGTGGACGAATGTCCAGAAGGCAGGAGCATAAACGAGCATTTGTCTGGCGACGAGCGTATGTCCCGGGAGATCGAAGGAAACCTGGGGAATGCGCCTTGTCGTATAGCTGATGTCCTCGCCCATTCCCCCGATCCTTTTCCGCTCCACTGAGACAACGGGCACGAACGCTTTCTCGAGCAGCCACTGTGTGGCGAAAGTTTCCTGCGCGCCCGTGTCCAGCGCGAAGTGAACCGTCCGACCGAGACTGCCCTGCATCCTTACGATCGGCACTCCAGCCCAGAACAGCGTCCGCGCATCACGAGGCGTCGGCCGCCGAATCGGGCGCTTCATTACCGCTTCTCCGTGCGCAAAGTCAATCGTGAGATCGAGCTCGCGAATTGTATCCCACCCGATGATGCCGTCGATAACGAGATTTCCGGCGCCGGAAAAGCGGACGCTGTCGCGCACCCTCATCAGGGATTCATCCACGATCATCGCGGGCGCGTTGCCGATCCTTATCTGGGCAATCTGTATCGCAGAAATCAGAGCCGGCACCGCCGGCACCTGACCGGCGGCGGTGGCAATCGAAAGTGTATCTGTTCCGATGGCTCCAATGCCCGCATCGCGAGCGGTCGCCGAAGATACGATCGTCATGCTGGCCCCCGTATCCAGCCAGAACATGAAGTCCTTTCCATTGATCCTGACTGGAACTACCGGGGTGCCCACACGGGACACGGTGAGAGGAACTGCCTGTGCGCGCGCAGGCACAAAAACCGAACGCGCCGGCACACCTGAAAAGGCACGCGCCCACACTTCGACATCGGCATTCTTCTGAAGCGGTGCTCGTGCGACTCCGATTGTATCGGGCGGGAGGCTCGCGAGAGATTTCCACTTTTCCTGATACTGCAGCGCAGCGGTAAGCATCACTCGCGACGCGGTCGCAACGAACGCATTTGCACTGTTCCGGCCAAGGCTGTCGAACAACTGCTCGGCACCCCGGATGTCGCCGTCGAGCATCAGGCTCATCGCTGCGCTGAAGCGTTGCTGGTCGCTATGGTCAGCGAGTGTGTCCGCGGCCACAAGATCCAGGTTTGCTGTCGCATCCCAGAAACTTTCATACACGACGGCTGGCTTCGCGCCGATATATGGACGCACTGTGAGCCCACGTGTGCTCCGTGGGCGTTCGACGGTAACGCTTACTCGCGGTTCCGCTTCGGCGGCCGGCGCCTGCTGGGTCTCTTGAGCGCGGGAACATCCCGCAAGCACCATGAGAACCGCTGCGACCCCGGCGCACCCGAAGGTCATTGTCCCACTGCAGTCCGCCATCGGACTACGCTGCTTTCATTTCCATTTCGATCAACTGCAGTTACAAACACTTCCTGCGGCACCGGTGCATTCCTGAAACTGACGTAATGAGTCTCCACCCAACCAGGGACTATCTGGGTGGTCCACCCGTTTGCGAACCGGGTTCGGACCGTCCATAGCCATGGCCGTGCGGAGCCTCCCGGTGTCAGCTCTACGACCGTTGCACCATTCTCACGAAGCTTTCTAACGGATATCGAGGGGCGAGCCGGCGGGGTTGCATCCAGCCAGGTGGAGGCAGGCACAAGTGCAACATCGGAATAGGATGCCGATGCAAGTTTTCCCACGAGGCTGTCTGTGTCCTTCATGAATGCACGCGCGCTGAAATGAATGTTCCCGGTTGCACCGGGCTGCGCACGTGTCAGCTCGATTTGCCTGATGATTTCCTCACTGTCCCACTGATCTGCCCCTGTACTTCCCACTTTGCTCGTGAAATTTCCGGCCCACACATGGCGTTTGTGTGTGTTT
The DNA here is from genome assembly GCA_036676795.1 of Gemmatimonadota bacterium. Classification (GTDB taxonomy): domain Bacteria; phylum Gemmatimonadota; class Gemmatimonadetes; order Gemmatimonadales; family Gemmatimonadaceae; genus UBA4720. The sequence goes on along the minus strand of JAKFCC010000209.1, from coordinate 134,948 downwards.
TCCTGGACCCACCACTGCAGCAGCTTCGAATAACTTTGCGCCGTACGGCGGGTATGCCAGTACAGCTGCGGCGCTATGTAGTCGAGCCAGCCCTTGTTCAGCCATGTCCGCGAATTTGCATACAGTTCCGTATACGCATCCAGTCCTGAAATTCCCGCAGGGTTTCCCGGCCGCCAGATGCCGAAGGGACTTATCCCGAACTTCACCCCAGGCTTGGTTGCCTTCACTTTCCTGTAAAGCTGGCTCACCAGCGTATCCACGTTGGATCTCCGCCAGTCTGCGCGCCCCAGCCTGCCACCAGCGCGCAGGTAGCGATTCCATGTGGCGTCGTCGGGGAAATCAATTGGCTTCCCCTGATTATCGTTTTCGATGTAGGGGTAGAAGTAGTCGTCGATATGTACGGCATCCACATCGTACCGCCTGACTACGTCGGCTATCACATCGATCGTCCGTTTTCTGACCGCTGGGTCGCCCGGATCCATCCAGAGAAAGCTGCCGTATCGCCTGACCAGCTCAGGGTGTTCGACGGCGATGTGCGTCGCAGAGAGGTCCGACGCGGGCTTGGCGTATCTCGCCCGATACGGATTGAACCACGCATGCAGCTCGAGTCCGCGCTTGTGTGCTTCCTCGATGGCGAATGTCAGCGGGTCGTAGGCAGGCTGTGGGGGAACTCCCATCTGTCCGGCCAGAAATTCAGCCCACGGCTCGATCTTCGAGGCATACAGTGCGTCTGCACCCGGGCGTATCTGGAATATGATCGCGTTCATGCGAAGTGCGACCGCACGGTTGAGAATGCCGATAAGCTCAGCCTGCTGCTCCCACGCCGACAAGCCGGCTCTTGATGGCCAGTCGATGTTACCCACTGTCGCTATCCAGATTCCCCGAAATTCACGGCGAATTGCAGGCGGCTCGGATGGTGTTTGCGCGCCGCTGCTTCCCGGAAAAAGTGTGACAGTGCCGAGGAAGGCCAACACGAAAATCAGGGATCTTTCCGACCAGGATTTTTTCACGACGGGACCGGTTTCAGGTTTCGCAAAGTTACGCAATCGCGAGCTAGCCTGCGAAAACCGGAGCGTGATGGCCGGCTAGGCCTTCTCGCTATAGGCGGGCAGGGTCAGCGCAAAAGCGGCTCCACCGCCGGGAACCGGCTCCATCACCAGGCTCCCATCCATTGCCCGGGCTATTTCGCGACTGATAGAGAGCCCAAGTCCCGTACCCTCGCGCAGGTTCGTGAGCGAACGTCCTACCTGCACGAATGGCTCGAATACCGCTTCGCGCATGCTCTCTGGGATTCCAGGACCATTGTCGGCAACAACAGTTTTTACCTTATCACCGACACGTTCACACTTGAGTGTGATGGTGCTGCCATTTGGGGTGTACTTCACTGCATTGGACAGCAGGTTCAGAAGGATTTGGCCCACTTTCGACTGATCCGCGTAAACTTTGAGATTGGGCGCACAGTCAGGTTCAAGCAGGTGCTGATCACGCGACAGAGCCTGCGGTTCCACCATTTGATACACTGACTTCACCGTGGCGAGCATGTCCACAGGGTTCTTCAGGTAACTGATACGCCCGGCTTCGATCTGTCCGAGATTGAGCAGGTCGTTGATGATCCGCAGGAGGTGTTTCTGGCTGTTGCGAATACGATCGATGTATTCCAGCATTTCAGGAGTCGTGGGGCCAGCGATGCCGAGGGCGAGAAGCTCGGCATACCCGCCAATCGCATTGAGCGGCGTCCGCAGCTCGTGCGACATGGTTGTGAGGAACTCGGATTTCGCGCGGCTGGCCGATTCTATTTCCGCGATTCTCTTTGCATCCGAGATCGCCTTTTGCTGGGCCATCACGCGCTCCGTCAGGTCACGCGTAACCTTTCCGAATCCGATCAGGTTCTTGTTTTCGTCATACAGCGCAGTGATGATGACGTTAGCCCAGAACCTGGTTCCATCCTTCCGGATTCGCCACGCCTCATCCTCGATCCTGCCTTCCTGAACGGCAACCTTGAGTTCCCATTCGGGCTTTCCCCAGGCCTTGTCTTCCTCGGGATAGAAAATGGAAAAATGTTTTCCGATGACGTCGCTGGCCGAATAGCCCTTGATTCGGGAGGCGCCTTCGTTCCAGGTAGAGATGATCCCGTCGGGATCGAGCATGAAGATTCCGTAGTCCATCACTCCCTGGACGAGAATGCGGAACCCCTTTTCGCTTTCTACAAGCTTGGAATTGACCCGGTCTGTCACGAGGCTATGGGCACCCTGCAAGAGTTGCGCTGCTGCAACTTCAGAACTGGGAGGGAAATAGAGGCGCCGGTCGGAATCGAACCGACGAATAGGAGATTTGCAGTCTCCCGCCTTACCACTTGGCCACGGCGCCGAATTCGGAACTTACCTACCCCCACAAGGCCACTCAAGCACCCTGAACGACGATCAGGCCATAAATTCAGCGTATGACTGCAAACTTTCGGATCGTTTCTGCAACGCCGGCCGATATCCCGACAATTCTTGCCCTGTTTCGCGAACTCGCGGTTTATGAGAAACTGGAGGACATGTTCGTTGCCGATGAACAGACTCTCACGGAGTCGCTCTTTGGGCAGAAGCCTTCAGCTGAGGTACGGCTCGCGTATCGCGACGACGTCGCGATCGGGTACATGGTTTTCTTCCAGAATTTCTCGACCTTCCTGGGACGGGCAGGCATCTACCTTGAAGATCTTTACGTGAAACCGGAGTTCCGGGGATCGGGTTATGGAAAGGCGCTGCTGTCCGAGCTCGCCCGCATAGCTGTCGACCGCGGGTGTCAAAGGCTTGAATGGATGGTATTGAACTGGAACACGCCGGCAATTGACTTCTATAGAAGTATCAACGCGGAGCCAATGGATGGATGGACGACGTTCCGCCTCACGGGCGATGCACTGCAGGTCATGGCGGGCAAACAATGACACTTCAACAGCGAAACCCCTCAGGCCTGATCGGTTCGTGGATTGGGGGCGCTGCACTGACAGCGCTTATTTTCTGGTTCTCCAAGCGAGCACCGGCTTTTGAGGATCTTCTCACACCTGTCTACTGGATAGTAGGGGTCATTCTCGTGGCGTTTACGTTGAAATGGTTTCGAACCCGCAAGACGCCCGATCGCCGCGATCACGACAGGCGACGAGCATCGCGCCGTGAACCCAAGTAGCGGACTCTCCAATGTCAGATAAACCGCAGTCCCATCCCAAAGGGCCGCCGGAAGGCGGCGCTGAAATCGAAGTTGTAACGAGTGCCTTCCAGAAGATTCGAGGACATGTAAGCAGCCTTCTCGGCGCCGTTGGAATCTTTCTCGTTGGCGGATTGGGACTGGCACTGATCGGGACATTTGCCTTCGCCGAGCTGGCCGAACATGTATCTGCCGGCGCCACACAGGCATTCGACGAGCGTGTCTTGATCTGGCTCAGTCAGCACAGGAACCCACTCACAGACAGCGCGATGCTGGAGCTCACGGCGCTGGGAACCGGCTCGGTGGTGTTGATGATTTCCGGAGTGGCCGCAGTGTTTCTCGCCCTCAACAAGCACAAGTATTCAGCCCTGCTTCTGATTGTCGCCACGATAGGTGGCCTGGCCCTGAACACGGTGCTGAAGATGGGCTTTCACCGCCCCCGTCCCGAAGTAGTGGTATGGGGGGCCAAGGCCTTCAGCTCGTCATTTCCCTCCGGGCACGCGATGAGCGCTGCCATCGTTTACAGTACTGTCGCCTACCTGGCGGCCCGCCTTCAAAAACACCTCTGGTCGAAGATCGTGATAATGCTGGGCGCCCTTACAATGATCGGGCTCATCTGCCTGAGCCGTTTGTACCTGGGAGTGCATTATCCGTCGGACGTTGCAGCTGGCGTCACCATTGGACTTGCATGGGCGAGCTTCTGCATGGCCACACTGGAAGGTGTTCAGCGATTCGCCCGTCGCGGCGACAAGGGTGTAGAGCGCACCGTCACCGAGGCAGACAAGAAGATCTAGGCTTTCTTTTCCAGACGCCTTACGAGCTGCTCACCGTCTTCGCAGCCAGACTCAGTCTCTACAAATAGCTGAGTGAGCTCATCGGCGCGGTCCCGCACAAGATTGTCGCCGGCACGCGAGATCGTTGCTGCCCTGTGCGTGACCTGATCAATAACCCGTCGCACGGTATCCAGGTCGGCTCCCATACCCAGTGTGCGCAGTGTGTCCGATGGTGACGAGTTACCTCGGAGGCATTCGCTGACGGCGTCGCGAAAAACCAGAGAATCGATGTCGGATGTTAGCCGGATTACAGCTTCTTCTTCAATTCCGCTTCGCTCCATCTATTCACCCCGGGTTCAGCGCGGAGCATCCCGCGCCATTCGAATCGATTTAAGGCAATCGGTGTACCTTTTGCAGCCGCTCCCCGTAATTCTTTCCGGGAGGAAGCATGGCTGCAAGGAAATCATCAGGCAAACGGCGCTACGGAAAAGCTGCGAGCAAGAACGTAGAGCGGACTATGCGCCGCAAAAAGAAAGGAACTCTGCGCTCCGGCAGCGGCAGGAAGGTAACCAGCCGCAAGCAGGCGATAGCGATCGCACTCTCCGAAGCGCGGAAGAAAGGCGCAAAGGTTCCGCGTAAAAGCTCAGGACGTAAATCAGGAGGTCGAAAATCGACCGCCCGGAAATCTGCCAGCCGCAAGTCTCCGGCTCGAAAGTCTACAGGCCGGAAGAGCACCGGCAGAAAATCGACTGCGAAAAAGAGCAGCAGAAAAAGCTCTTCACGCCGCTGACGTTTATGGAGCGCCGGCTATTACGGCGGGCCCGGTGGGAGTCGGCGCTCCACCCTTCGCCTCTTCCGTTACGCTGATCGAGTAAAGTCCGTCGCGGCGCACCGCATTAGTGCTCTGCACAATCGCGCGCCCCGTGGCGTCCGGAATGAATGTCCCCGCCGAAACCGTTCCATTTGACGTCGAAAGCCACACCTGAAAAATCTTTTCCGGATTCGGCTGACGGATCGAGTATGTGACGAGAGTCCAGGTGTTGGTTTCCCTGTTCCAGAACATTTTCGCAACAGCGCCTCGCGCCCCATAGTGAGTCAGGGGAATGATTCTGACGTCGGGTCCGGTGACTTCTGCGACAAGCTTGTCCTGGTCGGGAGCGGACGGAGCGGCTGCCTTCGGATCCGTTTCGATGGTGTCCCGCTGGAGTTCAATTGTCGCGCGCAGCGAATTAGTCTCCGCATTCGCGCGCAGCATCTGTACGACAGCTGCCCCGGCAACCAGCAGCGCGATTCCGGTGATGACTGCCAGCACTCCCGGCGGAACGCCACGTCCTGCGCCTTCCTCGGCCGCCCCTATATGGGCCACCGGCGCAGCTGTACTCCTTTGCGCCGCTGGTGGTTTCACCCTCGACGCTGCTGTCGTGGCCACCGAAAGCGGCCTCCTCTCTGTGTCTGCGCTTGCCCGTGAAACGAGGCGCGAGCGAATTCCAGCTGCACGCCCCGGGTTGATGGGATGTTCCGGTATCAGCTCGCCGAGCTGCCTGATCGTTGACTCGAGCTGTGTAAGCTCGCGGCGACACTCCGCGCACATGCGTGCGTGTGTTTGCACCCGTTCCGCGAGCGATGGCGTAGCAGAGCCCAGCACGACCCCGGCAAGTTCTTCCGACGCCTCCTCGTGCGTGAGATCACTCATTCTGCAGCCGGCTCCTCTTCGTCCGCACGGCGCAACTTTGTCAGAGCGGTGCGCATGCGCGCTTTGACTGTCGGCGCTGCCTCTCCAGTCAGGTCCGCAATATCGCCCTGACTCAACCCGCGAAAATAGCCGAGCTCCAGCACCTCCCTTTCTTCCGGCTCGAGATCGCGAAGTCTGCGGACGAAGTCCGTGCGTGTTTCACTGGCCGGTTCACCTGCGGAAATCGAGACCAAGTCGCCGAGCTGGCGCTTGTCGAGGAGCAGCTCTTCGCGCTGGCGCCTTCTGGACCGCAGGTGATCGAGTGCTCGGCGGCGACCCGTCGCGAGCAGCCATGACCGTGGATCAGGATTCTCCGCAAGATCTGCGGCCTGCTGCCATGCCTGCCAGAAAGTGGACTCGACCACATCTTCCGCGAGGTCGTGACTTTGCAGAAGCTGCATCACCAACGAGTACACCGGGCGGGCGAGGTGGTCGAACAAGCTGCCGAGTGCCGAAACATCGCCGTCGGCCATCCTCCGCAGCAACACTGCGTCATCGATTTTCGCCGGCGGGTTTGCAGCCGGTAGCGGCGGAGTTGGCTGCGGCACACAACGAATCTACAGTGTGATTGCCGCGCCGAGCAAACGAATTAACTGCAGTTCAATACTTCGCCAGGTAGTTATCCAGTTCCCACTGAGAGACCTGAGTGATGTACTCCTCCCACTCCATTCTTTTTGCAGCCAGAAAGTGCGTTGTGATGTGATCGCCAAGTGCTCCGCGAATGACGTCGTCCTTCTCCAGCTCGTCGCAGGCCTCTTCCAGATTGTGCGGCAGGTCATCGATGCGCAGTCGCCGCTTTTCCCGGTGCGACATCTCCCAGATGTTTGTATCGACCGGTTCACGTGAGTCTGCCCGCGTTTCGATTCCGTCCAGGCCCGCCGCAAGCTGCACTGCAAGCGCGAGGTATGGATTTGCTGCAGGATCGGGAATTCTCAGCTCTATTCTCGTCCCCGCGGCACGCCGGTCGGGAATCCGGATCATCGGTGAACGATTTCGCATCGACCATGCAACGTTGACTGGCGCTTCGTATCCCGGGACAAGACGCTTGTACGAATTGACCAGGGGGTTGGTGATGGCGGTGAATCCGCGGGCGTGACGCAGCAGGCCCCCTATATAGTATAGGGCGGTTTCCGACAGCTCCCACTTCGCCTTCGCATCCCAGAATGCGTTCTCATTTTCGCGAAAGAGCGACTGGTGTGTGTGCATTCCGCTTCCGTTTTGCCCATAAATCGGCTTGGGCATGAACGAGGCAGTCAGGCCAAACTGCTGAGCGACGTACTTCACCACGAATCGGAAGGTCGTGATGTTGTCGGCCGTCTTCAGCGCATCCGCATAGCGGAAGTCGATCTCGTGCTGGCCGTGGGCAACTTCATGATGTGCAGCTTCGACCTCGAAGCCCATTTGCTCGAGCACCTGCACGATCGCTCTTCGAGCGTCCTCGCCCAGGTCGGCAGGTGCCAGGTCGAAGTAGGAGCCGACGTCATGAGTGATTGTGGATGCGCCGCCGTCGGGCTTTGGGCGGAACATGAAGAACTCTGCTTCCATTCCTGCGTTCATCGTGAATCCCGCAGCGGCTGCCTTCGCGACCGCTCGCTTGAGCGCACCACGTGGATCTCCAGCGAAGGGAGTTCCGTCCGGTGTGTTGATGTCGCAGATCAGGCGCGCGACCCTGTTTTCGGAATCGCCCCAGGGGAATATCTGAAAAGTGCCGAGGTCGGGAGCCAGCAGCATGTCCGACTCCTCGATGCGCACGAAGCCTTCTATTGATGAGCCGTCGAACATGATGTCGCCGGCAAGAGCCTTCGCGAACTGCGAGGCCGGGATCTCCACGTTCTTGTTGATCCCGAGGATGTCCGTGAATTGCAGTCTGAGGAACCGGACATTGTTCTTCGCAGCCAGTTCAAGGATCTCTTTCGGGTTCGCGCCAGAGGTATCCGGTAGCGATATGCTGTTTTTCGACATTTTTGAGAATGTAGACCCGTAGCACAGAATGTGCAAGTTATGCACATTTACGAAGGCATTTCTTGCTTTTTGAGTGCTTTATTGCCATTTTTCGCCTTAATTCGTGCTGATTTTGCACGTTTTCTTAGCCACCCCCTTTCCTGCACCTATGACCACCAGCGCCAGCAGCCGCAAAGACGTCATCCGCGAAATTACCGCGCGCGCGATTCGGATTCCGCCCGGCCTCACCGACGAAGGCGTGCCCATTCCGACGTCGGAATATTTCGGATCCAACACCTTCGGCGCGCGCCAGATGCGCGACAAACTGCCCAAGGACGTCTACGCGAGCCTGGTAGCGTCGATCCGTCAGGGGAAAAAACTCGACATCGCAGTCGCACCCACCGTTGCCCAGATCATCAAGGACTGGGCGATCTCACGCGGTGTGACGCACTTCACGCACTGGTTCCAGCCCCAGACGGGACTGACCGCTGAAAAGCACGACGCCTTTTTCTCCTTCGACGACAACCGCCAGCCGATGGAGTCGTTCACTCCGTCGCAGCTCATTCAGAGCGAACCGGATGCGTCGAGTTTTCCATCCGGCGGATTGCGGGCAACCTGGGAAGCACGCGGATATACGGCGTGGAATCCCGCGAGCCCCGTATTCATCGTCGAAACCACCGGTGCACGCACTCTCTGCATTCCTTCGGTCTTCATCGGCTACAACGGTGAAGCCCTGGACGAGATGACACCGCTCCTGCGCAGCTCCGACGTTCTCTCCGAGAAAGCAATTGCGCTCCTCGAGCTGCTCGGCGACAAGTCGGTGCAGCGCGTGTTCACTACACTCGGGGCCGAACAGGAATACTTCCTGATCGATCGCACCCACTTTGCGATGCGGCCGGACCTGGTAATGGGTGGACGGACACTGCTCGGAGCACCCCCGCCACGTGGACAGCAGCTCGAAGACCACTACTTCGGCGGCATCCCTGAGCGCGTACAGGCCTGCATCTCCGAAGCGGAATTCGAGCTCTACCGACTCGGCGTGCCGATCACCACCCGTCACAATGAAGTCGCACCATGCCAGTTCGAGATGGCTCCCTACTTCGAGGAAACCGACATCGCGGTGGATCACAACCAGCTTGTGATGGCAACACTGCGCCGGGTTGCACTGCGGCACGGCTTGCAGGCGCTCATGCACGAAAAGCCATTTGCCGGCATCAACGGCTCGGGCAAGCACTGCAACTGGTCGCTGTCCATCGCATCCGACTCCAACGAGCTCGACGGGTTCAACCTGCTCAAGCCGGGAACCACGCCGCACCAGAATCTTCGCTTCCTCGTTTTTCTCGCTGCGGTACTGAAGGGCGTCCACAAGCACGCCGGCCTGCTGCGCGCAGGGATTGCATCCTCGGGCAACGAGCATCGCCTCGGTGCAAACGAAGCTCCGCCGGCCATCATCTCGGTTTTCATGGGAGAAATGCTGACCCGAGTGATCGAGGAGATTGCGACCGGAAAAACTTCTGCGAGCGCAGAACAGGAAATGATCAAGCTGGGTGTTGCCAAGCTTCCGGAAATTCAGAGAGACAACACCGACAGAAACCGTACCTCTCCCTTCGCGTTCACGGGATCCAAGTTCGAGTTCCGCGCAGTCGGCTCATCGGCGTCCATTGCCTTCCCGGTGATGCTGCTGAATGCCGCCGTCGCCGAAGCAATTGGTGAGATCACCGACAAGCTTCGCGATGTCATCAAGAAGACCGGTGACATTGACAACGCCGTCCTCGAAGTTGTGCGTGATGCCTTCAAGGAAAGCACGCCGGTACGCTTCGAGGGAAATAACTACTCGGATGAGTGGGTGAAGGAAGCCGAGAAGCGCGGACTGCTGAATCTGCGCCGGACGCCCGAGGCGCTGGCACAGCTGATAACAAAGCAGTCCCGGGCACTTTTCACGAAGCTGGGAATCCTGAGCAAGGAGGAGCTCGATTCACGTTTTCACATCCGGATCGAGCGGTATGTGAAGGACATGCTCATCGAGCTGCACACGATCCGGGAAATGGTCAATACGCTCATTCTTCCGGCTGCGTACGAATATTCCGGGATGCTCGCAAACGCCGCAGCGCAGGCAAAGGCAGCCGGAGTCTCGAACCTTCCGCAGGCAGAGGCGGCAAACCGCATCGGAGGGATGATCATGGATCTCGAGAAGAACCTCGCTTCGCTTGCCGAAATCATCGAATCCGCCGAAGGCATGCACGATTCTCCGGAAAAGCAGGCCAAGCTTCTCACTTCAGAGGGGGCCGAACGGATGCAGGCTGTGCGCAGCTGCTGCGATGCACTCGAGGTGACAGTCAGCGACGAGGTTTGGCCTCTTCCCAAGTACCGCGAGATGCTGTTCCCTGTATAGTCCCAAGTGCCGGATGAGGTAGCGCCCTTGTAGCTTTACGCATGACTTCATCTTCACCAGAACTCACAAAATGTCCCGTCTGCGAGGAACCCGCGGCGGGACGTTTTTGCGCTAATTGCGGTGCTGCCCTGGCAAAAATTTCCTGCACTGAATGCGGTGCTCCGCTCAGTCCCGGTGCCCTTTTCTGCCATCGGTGCGGTAAGCGGGTGGGACGCGGATCAGAGGTTCCGGCTCCGCAGGAACCTTCCGCCGTAACACCGGCCCGAAAAGAGAAGCAATCGCTCATTCCCTGGGCGGTCGCAGCCCTCGCGCTCCTTGCAGCTTTCGCGACCCTTGCCGGCCGCGGCTTCAACGCCTCACGCGGCAGTACGCTCGATGCTCCGCAGAACGCGCTTCCTCAGGGGGGCATGGATGATCGGGGTGCCGCAGTCGCAGGCCCAAACATGCGCGGTCCCGATATTTCCGCCATGTCCCCGCAGGAGCGTGCTTCGCGACTGTACACACGCGTCATGATTCTGAACAGCGAAGGCAAGAAGGACAGCGTGCAGTTTTTTGCTCCGATGGCGCTTGTTGCATACCAAATGCTGGAGCCGCTCAACGCCGACCAGCGTTACGATATGGGGCGCATCGCCGAGGTCGCGGGCCAGCTGGATGTCGCGCGCGCGCAGGCCGACACCATCCTGAAAAGCGCGCCGAGGCACCTTCTCGGACTGATCCTCGCGGCACGCGCCGCAGAGTTGCTTGCACAGCCGGCGCAAAGAGCCGATTTCACGCGGCGCCTGCTCGCTGCGGAGCAAGCCGAGATGGCTACCAAGAAACCTGAATACGAGCGACACGAAGACGACATCAAGCGCGCGGTCGCGGCTGCGCGCTCGGCCGGTACCAGACAATAAATGACAACCATACATCTCGCACACAGCCCCGACTCCGACGACGCGTTCATGTTCTACGCGCTGGCAAACGACAAGATCGACACAGAGGGCATCACTTACATTCACGAGCTCCAGGACATCCAGACGCTCAATGAACGTGCGATGCGCGGAGAACTGGATGTAACCGCTGTTTCCATTCATGCATACGCATACCTCTCGGACAAGTATGCGCTGCTCCAGCACGGAGCGTCGATGGGCGACCGCTACGGGCCGCGCATAGTTGCAAGGAAGCCAATGACCCGTGATGAACTCAGGGGTCTGCGAATCGGGATTCCAGGCAAGCTCACCAGCGCCTACCTGGCACTGAGCCTGTACGCACCGGAATACACCCCGATTGACATGGCCTTCGACCGTATCGAGGAGGCGGTAGCGTCCGGCGAAGTCGATGCCGGCGTGTTGATTCACGAAGGCCAGCTGACCTACCAGGACTCGGGCCTCCACCTGGTGGCTGATCTGGGCGAATGGTGGTTTCAGGAGACGGGCTTGCCGCTTCCGCTGGGAGGAAACGCGATTCGCAAGGATCTGGGGGATGAGCTGCAAAAGAAGGTATCGAAACACCTTAGAGCGAGCATTGCATACGGACTTGACCACCGCGAGAAGGCTTTGGACCACGCAATGCAGTACGCTAGAGGTCTGGACCGGAGCAAGGCAGATGAATTCGTTGGGATGTACGTGAACGCCTGGACGCTGGACTACACTGACCGCGGACGTGAAGCGATCCGCCTGCTGTTGCAGCGCGGCGTGGATTCTGGCATCATCAATCGTCCCGTGAAGGTGGAGTTCATTGACGACTGATCCGGCAGTTCCCGCGCAGAAAGCGCTCGTTGTTGACGACGAGGACACCATTCGTAATGCCCTGATGCGCTTCCTGCGCAATCGTGGGTTCGAAGTGAGTGGTGCAGGGAACGGTCGTGACGCCCTGAATGAAATCGCCAAGGGCGGATATTCGCTGATGCTTTGCGATGTGAGAATGCCGGGCATGACCGGCGTCGAGGTTGTTCCAAAGGCAATCGAGCTGGATCCGGACCTCGCCATAATCATGCTCACCGCTGTAAACGATGCCGGTACTGCGAGAGAAGTCCTTTCGCAGGGCGCGATCGACTACCTGATGAAGCCGGTAGAGCTCGCCGACCTTCAGAACGCCGTGCAGCGCGCCCTTCAGAAACGGGCTGACGCGATTGAAAAGAAACGGCTGGAGTTTCTGATCCGGGAAGAGGTGAAGCTTCGCACGGCAGAACTTGAACAGGAAAAGGAATCACTGCGGCGAATGACAGTGAGCATCGCCGAAACCCTGATCAATGCGATGGAGGCCAAGGACGTCTACCTTCGCGGCCACTCACAGCGCGTATCCGAAATGGCCGGCCTTATCGCCCATGAGCTCGGCCTGGACCACGCAACCTGTGAGGACATCCGCCTGGCCGGCCGGCTTCATGATGTAGGCAAGATCGGAATTCGCGAAGCGGTACTCAACAAACCCGAAGCGCTCACGCGTGAAGAGTTCGAACACATCAAGGATCATGTCAGGATCGGTGTCGACATCCTGGCCCCGCTCTTCCACATCGGCCCCGCTCTCAGGTATTTGCAGGATCACCACGAACAGTGGAATGGCAGCGGCTATCCTGCCGGCCTGAGAGAGGATCAGATTTCACTTGGTGGGCGGATCCTGTCGGCCGCCGACACCTTCGACGCTCTCACCTCCAAGCGGGCTTACCGCGACCCTCTCCCCCCGCTCGAAGCGGTGGACCATCTTCGCAAGGACTGCGGAAAGCTTCTGGACACCCATGTTTTTGATGCGCTGGAAGCCATTGTCCAGCGAAAGCACGGGCCGAAAAAGGGCAGCTGAACCCCCAAAAAATCGAGCTACTTGACTCTGCGCCGTGGCGTAGGTATTCGCATGTACGCGCAAACGTGTCGTCAACTTTGAAAGACGTCCATAAGGCACGCGTCGTGCAGCGCGTCTCAGCGCATTTCGTGCTGGGAGTGCTGCGGGAACATTTCACGGAGGGATTGTCATGCCGAGGGAAGAAGTGAGAGAAACGTTCAAATTTGCCGACGATGATGATTCGGATGACCTTGGTGGATTTGGTCGTGGCCGACGCCCTTCGTACGACGATGATGACGAGGATGGTGGCTGGGCAATAAACGAAGACCACAGCGACCGCCTCTGGGACAGCGCTGAAGACGTCGATGATGACGACGAAGAAGCGGAACCCGGCCTGGGCGACGATTCCGATGACGATGATGAAGACGAAGAGGCCGATCTGTTTGGGGGCGGCATGTCACGAGGCAGACGGGGACGCCCGAAGGGTTCCATCTCCCAGGCCACCAAGGACAAGCAGGCCGCCGCAGCGGCCGCGGCTGCTGCAATCCTGACCGGGGAAAGTCCCGCTCCGACTCCCTCCGCCCCCTCGAAGGAAAGCTCCAGCTCTGCGCCTGCAGCGAGCCGCGGGTCAGCGTCGAACGCACCAGCTTCCAAGGGAGCCACCTCAGCAACAGCCAAGTCTGCCGCAAAGCCGGCCGCAAAGGTGGCCGGGAAGACTGCCACTAAGTCTGCCGGTAAAGCTGCCGCGAAGGCTCCCGCTTCCGCAAAGAAGGGCGCGTCCAAGGGTGGCGCCGGCAAGACCGTAAAGAAGAGCTCCGGAACTGCCGCCAAGAAGAAATCGGCCGGAAAGTCGGGTTCAAAGTCTGGCTCCGCCAAGAAATCTTCAGGTGCAAAAAAGTCCGCCGGCAAGAAGAGTCCGGCAAAGAAGTCCACTGGCAAGGCCGCAAAGAAGCCCGCGGGCAAGTCTTCCGCGAAGGGCAAGTCGAGCTCTTCAAAGGCTCGCAAGGGCGGTCGTCGCTGACGCTCAGACTGCTCACCGGACTGTTTAGATGATTGACGACGACGAAGACGATCTGGATGAGCCGGAGGGAAACCGACGGCTCAGACAGCTCCTCGTCTCAGGCGGAGCACTTCTCGGTGCGGCTGCGATCTACAATGCCTTCTCGAGAAAGGGTGTAGATCTATTACCCAACCTCATTGGCGGCGAAGAAGGTGGTTTCGAGTGGCGTGACCGGCGCATCGCTTTCACCAAGAGAGGTGAAGGTCCGCCCATCCTGTTTATTCACGGAATTCACGCCGCCGCCTGGTCCTATGAGTGGCGTGCAAATGTCGATTACTTCGCCGCAACCAACACCGTTTACACAATAGATCTCCTCGGCTTCGGCCGCTCCGAAAGACCGCCGCTTCGCTATTCAGCCCGCTTGTTCATCTCGCTGATCTCGGACTTTGTGGCGCAGGTTATCAACGCGCCTACTGTCCTGGTTGCCTCGTCCCTCTCGGGGGCATACGCGATCGTTCTCGCGGCGAGAGATCCCCACCGTTTTCCGGCGCTCGCGCTGATCGCACCCACGGGACTGGTCAGGCTGAACCGTCCCGCGACTGTGAGCGGAGACGCTGGACGGTTTGCGATCGATGCACCGATCGCGGGAACTGCAGCTTTCAACGCCCTGGTCTCCCGCAGAAATCTCCGGAACTACCTCCGGAAGGCGTATGCTGACGACACACTCGTCACTGACGAATTGATCGAGAATTATTACGCCAACTCGCACCAGCGCGGTGCCCGACACGCGCCTGGGGCGTTCCTGAGCGGGCATCTCAACATTGATGTGCGGCAGGCACTTCGCAGGCTTACGCAGCCGGCGCTTCTCATCTGGGGCGAGCAGGGCTCGATTGCACCTGTCGAGGAATTCCGTGGGTTCCGGACGCTGAAACCGGACTTTGAAATGTCGGTGTTGTCGCCCGCGGGTGATCTCCCACAACACGAGCGAGCCGACGACTTTAATGTTATCCTATCCGCATGGCTGAATCGCCTGTCGCTCTCCTCCGGGCCCACGCCCGACACGCTCCCTGGAACGCCCGAGGACTCGCGTCCCACGTAACCGCATTGGTTGACGCCGCCGGAATGCGGCCAACCAATGCGTCAGCGCGTGCAGCGCCATCTGCGAGGTCGGTGCGCTTCTACGTCGCTTCCGGCCTGATGGATCGACCGGAAGGAACGGGGACTGCCGCCACTTATAACTACCGTCATCTGCTCCAGCTTCTGGCGATCAAGATTCGTCAGCGCGAGGGGCAGAGTCTCGAGACCATCAAGGCCGAGATGAAGGACGTCACTGGTGATGCGCTCGAGCGCAGGATAGCCACATCGCTCGCGCCCGCGCTCGGTGCCGGCGCCGATACCACCGCAGCGCGCGAGGATGATGAATCATTTTCGTGGAAGCGAATTCCGGTTGCAGACGGAATCGAGCTTCATGTGCGAAGCGACTCGCCCGCGTCGAGGGAAGAAGCCGTTATCGCAATAAGAGAAGCGGCGAGGGCGGCCCTAGGCCGGGCGGATATCCGATAGCAGCAAATCGCGCGCACCTCGTTCGCCCCTGAGGTGGGCAGCCAGCAGTTCCCTGATTGCAAGCCATTCCTGCTGCGTCACATCGCTCGCCAGAATAATTCTCCTTCCCCGCCCTTCCACTGATGCAAGCACTCGCCCCTGCCTTGTGACCAGCAGTCCTCCTGGGCCGCGTGGGCGGGAGAGCGGATCGCGATCGACATTTTCCAGTGTGAGGTTGTACACATTCGCGGGATCGCTCGCCCCGATCACAACCAGGGGAGCATCCGAAGTGTCGTCGCGCGCAATTGCCCGCAACCGTTCCACTGCGTCGGGCAGCGCGAACTGCGCACCGCCCAGCCCTTTGACGAAATAGCCTCTGCGTACTTCGCCACGAAACTCCAGGCGCTTGAGCTGATGATAAATATCCCGCCAGCCGACGGGCGGCCGCTCACGCCTCCACCAGTCACGGGTGACGATTCCATACCTTCGCAGCCACTGGCGGGCAATCAGCTCAGCCCGCTCTTCAACGGTCCGCTGCGGTCCAATGATTCCCGCTTTCCACACCAATGACCAGCGGCCGACCCATCCGGTAGTTCCACCGGGAGCGTCAGGCCGCTTCCACTTGGGAAGGCGCCGCAGGTTCGCCCTGCGCTGCACGATTTTCCTGCCAGGTGAGGGCGTGAATCCTTCCGGGAGCCACCGCGTTGCATCCGCCTCGTTGCGCGGAGTCATGGGCTTCCATCTCACAACTTGCCGCAGCGCTTCGACAGAATCGTTGGTCACCATCCCGAGTGCCGCCAGCTCGCGCAATGCCTCGCGGATCGCGAACATCCCGAGTCCAGTGGCAATCTGCAAATCCGATATGAAGCTTGCTCCCTCCTGCCGAATAGCCCCGAGCACGAGCACCGCGTTTTCCGAGAGTCGTGCCGCGTCGGGCTCATGCAGCCACAAACCCCCAGTACCACGTTCGAGAAAACGCAGTCGCGACAGGATAGTGGGCTGATCGGGCTTTTCCCGGGGCGACTCTCCAACCCAAACTGTCTCTTCCGTTGTATTTATCTGCGAGAGCCAGCTTGGATCGTATCCGTCCACGCGCGACCGCAGGTAGTCTCGTTCCCATTTGGTGGCAGGCCGTGAAACTCCGTACAACTGCCTTAACGAAGCGATGACTCCGTGCGTCCCCGTCAGTCGCTCGCGAGGATCGACGTGCTGCCATCTCTGAAGGAATGATGCGAATACAGGAAGATCGACCGCTTCGATTTGCTTCCGCAGGATCGAGAGCGCGCGCCGGCGTGCAATCTCCACAATTCGCCGCGAACACCACTCAGGTGCATTGATGTGCGCCCGGAACCGCCCCTGCACCAGCTTGCCGGTCCGCTGCCACTCACCCAGACGTGTTTCAATCCATCGTTCGTCCCATCCATACCGCTCCCGGATTTCTTCCACGGTCGTAGGCCCGTGCGCGGCGAGATAGCGCGAGAGAATTTCCCGACGCGCCGTTGACCGGTTGAGAGCGGCGGTGCGCAGAAGTTCAGGAACGGCCTCACTGCTCGGGCACTCTTCCATTCCCGCACCGGCCTGAACCGTCGCAAGCTGATCTTCGCCAAATGCTGCGAGGTACCTTGGAAAAGTTTCCGTGAGGATCAATCGCGCTTCAGTGACGCCTGGCCGGATTCCGATGATTCTGCCCGACGCCAGCAGTTCAGTCAGCGGATCGCTGCGACGGCCTTCTGTTTCTGGCGCGATCCTGGATTCGATTTCTTCGGGTGAGAGATCTCCTGCCCGATCGATCAGGACCGCAAGCTCGTCAGCGGTTCGCGCTCTGCGCCGCTCTGCGGCACCCGACCGTTCCTGCGTAACCTGGAGAATGGCGTCCTGTGTTGCATCATCGCTTGCTTCTTCACCCATCACTTCGCCGAGCAGTGACCGGTCCAGGGTGAGTATCGCCGCACGCTGCTCTGCGCGGGGTGTATCGTCGCCGTACATCCAGTCCATCACGAACCCGAACTGAAGGCTTGCGGCGAATGGAGACGCCTTGGTGGTCGTAACTGTGTGAATCCTTACTTCGCCACGTTCGATGGCGTTGAGCACCTGTTTCAACCCTTCCATGTCGAACGCGTCCTGCAGGACTTCCCGATATGTTTCCACCAGGATTGGAAAGCTCGGGAACTGCCTCACGGCCTGAAGCAGATCCAGCGATTTCAGCCGCTGCAGCCAGAGCGGCATCCTTCGCTTCGGATTTCCGCGGGGAAGAAGAAGTGCCCGCGCGGCATTCATCCGGAAGCGAGCACCGAACAGCGATGTACCGCCGACTTCCTCGAGCACGAGCCGCTCTGCCTCTGCGGCCGAAAGGCCCATCACTTCAGAAATCGGGGCCGTCATTCCCAGGTCGGGCAGGCGGAGCATTATGCCGTCGTCGGTCGTTTGCACCTGGGGCTCGGTTCCCACGGTGTCCCGCACACGCTGCGCTAGCGCCATTCCCCACGGCGCGTTTACTCGGCCGCCATACGCAGCATGGATGACGATCCTGACGGCACCAGTTTCATCACGAAAAGTCTCGACGACAATCGTTTCATCGTCGGGCACTACGCCGGTAGATGCCCGCTGCTGCGCGACGTACTCGCGAAGTGAGTGAATCGTGGCCGGGTCACATGCATGTTCTTCAGCAAGGACTTTGTCGGGAGTCTCACCGGCCAATTCACGCCTCAGTGCTCCCACTCGCCGACTCAGAGAAAGAGAGCGTGCAAAATATTCCCCGTGCCAGAAAGGCATCCGCGCAGGAACACCGGGCGCGGGGTTGACCACTACCCGGTCATGTTCGATCGCTGCAACACGCCATGTGGTCGATCCCAGCTGGAAGACGTCGCCAATGCGCGTCTCATGAACGAACTCTTCGTCCAGTTCCCCCAGCCTGGTTCGGTCCGGCAGGTTTACCGTGTACAGCCCGCGATCTGGTATCGTTCCCCCCGAGACCACTGCGGTGATGCGCGCCGCCCGGGATCCTGTGAGTCGATCGGAAACCCTGTCCCATGTGATTCTGGGCTCGAGCTCCGAGGCCAGGTCGGACGGATACTTGCCCGATACCATCGCGAGAACCTCGTCGAAGGCATTCCGTGTTAGACGGTGATAGGGATACGCTCGCTTGACGAGCTTGAAGAGATCTCCCGAGACCCAGTCGTCGATGGCAACCGCAGACACAACCGCTTGCGCCAGCACATCGAGGGCATTCTGGATGACTGTTGTTGGCTCAACATCGCCGGCGCGCATTGCGGGGATGATGGCTGCAATCTCCATCGCATCATCCCTGAACGTGGGAACGAAAACACCACGGCTCGCGACACCGAGTGTGTGACCGGCTCGTCCGACACGCTGAAGGCCGGACGCAACTCTCTTGGGAGACTGCAATTGCACAACGAGATCGACAGTCCCGATGTCTATGCCGAGCTCCAGCGAACTCGTCGTTATGAGCGCGCGGAGTGCGCCGGCCTTGAGACGCTCCTCGAGGGTGTGCCTTCGTTCCCGTGAAAGCGAGCCGTGATAAGGCTGCGCAATCTCCTCCTCCGCCAATGCGTTCACCCGGCCGGCGATCTTTTCGGCCTGTGCCCTGTTGTTCACGAACACCAGGGTTGTTCGATTCTCGCGAATCTTGCTGAGGACCAGTGGCGCGACGGCAGTCCATACAGTCCCGCCTATCTTGCCGAGATCCGGAAGCGGAGACTCGACGGAAAGGTGCATCTCCTTCGTCATCCCGCAGTCCACAATGTTGACTGGACGAAAAGATTGAGTGCCGTCGCTGGATTCCGACATGCCGCCGAGAAAACGCGCAACTTCTTCGAGAGGCCGCTGCGTTGCGGACAGCCCAATCCGCTGCGGCGGTTCCTCGCAAACCTCTTCCAGCCGTTCCATGGTCAGAGCGAGATGGGATCCCCGCTTGGTTCCCGCAATTGCGTGAATTTCATCAACGATCACCGCGCGAGTGCCGCTGAACATTCCGCGGCCACGCACTGTCGTGAGCATGATGCTCAGCGACTCGGGAGTGGTGATGAGAATGTGGGGAGCTTTTCTCAGCATGCGGGCGCGCGCGGACGCTGGTGTATCTCCGGTTCTCACGCCCACACGAATTTCAGGGAATTGCCGGCCGGCATTTTCGAAGCGCGAGCGCAGCTCTGCGAGCGGCTGATCGAGATTCCGCTGAATGTCGTTGTTCAATGCCTTCAGCGGCGAGATGTAGACAAGCTGGGTCGCATTGGGGAGCGGCTCTTTCAGCCCCCGCACGATCAGGTCATTGAGCTCCCAAAGAAACGCCGCAAACGTTTTCCCTGTTCCCGTTGGCGCCAGGATAAGCGTGTGGCTGCCGGAAGCAATCGACCGCCAGCCTCCCTGCTGAGGCTCGCTGGGAATTCCAATGCGTTCGAGGAACCAGTCCCTGACCTCGGGATGAAAACCCTTTAAAGCACTCGACGGAGTTTTTGTGCGCCCCATTCAAAAATGCGTCCCTTCAATGGGCGCTTGCGAAAGGTATCCAGCTTCATTTCTTCGGAGTATTTCAGATCCTCGAGGAATGTCGAGTCCATCTTCGAAGCAATGTCCTTGTCCAGCACGACCAGCATCGACTCGTTGTTGAAGGTGAACGAGCGATTGTCGAAGTTCATCGATCCTACCGCAGACCAGACATCATCCACCAGCAAGGTCTTGGAGTGCATCATCGTCGGCTGGTATTCGTAGATCCGGACGCCGCCCTCGAGAAGCTTTTCATAGTAGCTGCGCCCCGCATACCATGTGCTCTTGATATCGGTCTTGCCGCTCACGGTCAGAACACGTACATCGACACCCCGCTTCGCGGCCTTCAGAAGCAGCTGCATAAATGACTCACCAGGCACGAAGTACGAATTGGTGATGTACAGTTTCTTGCGCGCTCCTGCGATTGAAAGAGCCAGAAATCGTTCGGCGATCGTGCTTCCAATCGATGGCACCGCGTGCATCATCCCCGCGATAACCTGCCCGGGTTCATGAAACGCCGCCGGGGGGAAGAACATGTCGCCAGTGATCAACTCGCCCGTGGTTTCAGCCCAACCAGCCGCAAATGCTGCCTGAAGTGCCGCAACTGTTGGCCCGGTGAACCTCACGTTCGACTCGCGCCACTGATCTTCATGACGGCCGTCCCCCAGCCAGTAATCGGCCAGGCCGAACCCACCGGTGTAGCCCACACGGCCATCAACCACTATCACTCGCACGTGCGATCGCTGCGCGGCCTTGTGCAGCGTGTACCACTTCAATGGGCGGAGCCATGCTACCTCGACGCCATTTTTTCTCAGATTGTCTACCCACTCTCCCTTGAGTGGCTGAGATCCAAACGCATCCATCAGAAGCAGCACGCGCACCTTTGCCTTGACGCGATCAATCAGGTACTTCGCCATGGTGTCGGCGACTGCACCCGGCTGCGAGTAGTACATCTGGACGGTGAGCGTGTGTTCCGCCGATGCAATATCTGCCCAGAGCCGCGGATACGTTTCATCGCCATTGTTCAGCAGCTCGACGGTGTTGCCCGGCTCGAGGTGCGTTCCTGTAAAGAGCTCAAAGGAGCGGGCGAAGAGTGAGTCGGTGACCGTCGGGGGGCCTTCGTGGTCGCCTTCTGCAATTACCTGCTGAACCGTCTGGTCGCGAGTGACCGACAGAATACCGATCAGGATCATCACGATTGCCAGGACCACCAGGATCGTGATTGCCGCGTATTTTAGGATCGTCATTGTAAGCGGCTCATGTGCAGGGGTTGTTCCAAACATACGGCTTGCGCGAACAAACTTCTTGCAGGAGAGGCATTTAAGCATCAGTTTAGCGCTTCATGACACTGGCTGCCCGCCGGCGCAACGCGATGCGGGCCATCCTTCTCGACCGCTCGCTCGAAGCTCTGCCGATTTTCAGACTGAGTGATTCAGCTGACGAATCGGCAATCAGTTACGCACCCCCAGAGGGTGGGCGCTGGCGCGTTCTCCCAGGTCCCGCTGACCGGCTGCCCGGCACTTTCGATCAGGACGTGTACGTCGAGCTGATGCACCGCTACAGTGAAGCGGGCTTTCCAGCTGACGGCACAATCAGCTTTACCCTGCACTCTTTCCTGAGATCGATTGGCCGAAGGGTGGATGGGCGTACCTACGAGCAGCTCCGGTCGGCGCTCACCAGGCTCCTTCGCACTACACTGGAATCAACCGGCGTTTACATGACCGCCGGTGATGCAGCGCCACTGGATGGACGATTCACCATCCTGACCAACGTTTCAATTGAGCGCCGGCGGCTCGCCGATCGAGAGCAGTTCACGCTATTCCCCGTTCTCACTGCTTCAGAGCCGGGCGACGCCCGCGTTACCATCTCTCCCATGGTCCGCGCCAACATCGCCTCGGGATATACGATTACCCTGTCATCCGCCCAGTACCAGTCGCTTTCCAATCCGGTGGCACGCAGACTTTACCGCGTACTCGAGGTCGCGAGAGAAAACGAAATGGTGACCTGGCGTGTCAGATTGGATAACCTGGCGGAACAACTGCCACTGACCCAGAGGTATCCGTCGCACCTTCAGCGGGTACTTCAGCCGGCGCATGAAATGCTCATGGCTGCTGGGCTGGTGCGGGACGCGTCCTTCCGGCAGGTAAACCGGCGCTGGTTCGTGGATTATGTGCTCGCGACGCGCCTTCCCTGATTCGGGACGGAACCAAGGGTCCTGAATCGGCGTATTTAACTACTATTATAGTAGGCGCAGCTTAGTCGACTTCCATTGGTTCTGTCATGTTTTCATCCAAAAAATCCAGGATTGCAGCACTCGCGCTACTTCCGCTTTTGGGCGGAGGTTTTGTCATACAGCAGGCCGAGACGCGTGACACCGCGCGCCTCCTCGACGACGTGCTGACAATCGTATCGAACCGTTTCGTGGACACGGTCACCACTGCAGACCTTTATGAAAAGGCCGCCCGTGGTCTCGTGCGCGAGCTGAACGACCCATATACCGTCTTATTTTCGCCGAAAGAGCTTTCCAATTTCAACGCAACCAGCACTGGCCGGTACGGCGGCATTGGAATGGAAATCGGCGAGACACAGGGATTTGTAACCGTCCAGCGCGTGTTTCCCAACACGCCTGCCGAACGTGCCGGTGTTGGTGAGGGCGACCGCATCATCATGATCGACACGCTCTCGGTTCGCGGCTGGACCACAGCGCAGGTTTCCGACAAGCTGAAGGGAGTTCCCGGTACGAAGGTTCTCGTGAAGTTTGCAAGGCCCGGCGTGGCAGAACCCATTCCGGTTACCTTCTCGCGCGCCATCATCAAGATTCCTGCGGTTCCCTTCGCCATCATGCTTGACGGGAAAGTTGGCTACATCCCGCTTCAGCAGTTCAATGAAACGGCTACCGAAGAGCTGCAGGCGTCGGCAACACGCCTGATGAAGGAAGGCGCGAAAGGAATCATCGTCGATCTGCGTGGAAATCCGGGCGGCATCTTCGACGAGGCTCTGAGCGTTAGCAACCTCTTCCTCCGCCGTGGCCAGGAGATTTCCAGCATTCGCGGACGCAACGCCGAGACGCAGACTTTCTCTGCCACCGAATCGCCTGTTGCACCGGAGATTCCACTCGTAGTGCTCAGTGATGGACGCAGTGCCTCTGCCTCGGAAATCGTCGCGGGAGCACTCCAGGACCATGACCGCGCGCTCATCATCGGAACGACTTCGTACGGAAAGGGCCTGGTGCAGACTGTTTTCCCGCTGGACGGCGGCTACGCACTGAAGATGACGACCGCAAAGTGGTACACACCGAGCGGCCGTTCCATTCAGAAAGAGCGCAAGCTGTTGCCGAGCGGTGAGTTCGTCGAGGTGATGCCCGATTCACTCGAGACTGACAGTGTTCGCAAGACCCGCCCGAAATTCAGGTCGGACGCGGGCCGGATCGTGTACGGTGGCGGTGCAGTGACGCCTGACATCATCGTTCGCTCGGATACCTTGACCACGGCCGAACAGAAAGTGCTGCGCTCGCTGGCGCCGAAGGCTCCAATCGTTCAGGCCGAGCTTCAGAACTTCGGCCTGGAGCAGAAGGGCAAGGTCCGCCCGGACTTCGTCATAACGCCGGCGTGGAGAAACGAGTTCTACAACCGGCTGGTAGCGAAGGGTGTAACCATCGACCGCAAGGAATACGACGCGGGTGCAAACGAGATTGACCGCCTGTTGATCAACAACATCGCGCGAATCTCGTTCGGGGACTCGACGGCCAAGCGCCGCGAGCTCGTCGACGACTCGCAGCTGCTCAAGGGACTTGAAGTCATGCGTCAGGCCAGAACCCAGGCCGACCTCTTTGTCATCGCCCAGAAGCAGCAGGTTGCCCTTCAGAAGCATTAGGCGGCTGAAAACAAGCCGCTTAAACCCCGCCATACGCTATCGCGATGGCGGGGTTTTTTGTGTACACTCATCAGTGCAAATTCGACTGGAGCATTCGTGATTATTTCGACAGTACTTGGAGCAATCGCGCTTGTGGCCATTCTCGCGATGGCCAAGGCGTTCAAGATCGTCGGCCAGGCTGAAGTTCTCGTAGTAGAACGTCTTGGCCGGTTCCATCGCGTCGCCCGTTCAGGCCTGAACATACTGATCCCGTTCATCGAGCGTCCAAAGACGATCGACGTACGTTATTTCGAGAGCGACGTCAGTGGTGTGAAGCGCATCAGCGCTGGTTCGACAAGCCGGATAGATCTGCGCGAGCAGGTTCTGAATTTTCCGAGCCAGCCCGTCATTACCAAAGACAACGTCACAATCGACATCGATGCGGTGATTTACTATCGCGTTGCCGATCCTCAGAAGGCGACCTACGCGGTTCAGAATCTCCCGTATGCCCTGGAAACACTGACACGTACGACGCTCCGGAACATCGTGGGTGAAATGGAACTCGATCAGACGCTCGGCAGCCGCGACATCATCAACAAGCGGATGCGCGAGGTGATCGAGGATGCATCCATGGGGTGGGGAGTGGATGTCACACGCGTGGAGCTTCAGTCCATCGAGCCGCCCCGCGACATCCAGCAGTCAATGGAGCTGCAAATGCGCGCCGAACGCGAAAGACGCGCTGCAGTTACTAACGCAGAAGCTGGAAAACGAGCCGCAATTCTGGAGGCCGAAGGCGTGCGCGAATCCCAGGTGCGGCGAGCGGAGGGTGAAAAGGACGCTGCGATTCTTCGTGCACAGGGTCTGGCCACGGCGCGTTTGGCAATGGCAGAAGCCGAAGCGGCGGCGATCCAGAAGATTGCATCAGCGCTCCCGGAAGGTCAGGCAGCCATGTACCTGCTGGGCACGAAGTACCTCGAGGCGCTTCCAATCCTCGCGCAGGGAAAGGGATCGACAATTTTTCTTCCCGCAGAAGCAGCGGGGGTCATGGGCGCAATTGGCGGTCTTCGCGAATTGATCAATCGTACCGGCCAGAACAGCACCAGCGAAGAACTCACCGCGGGGAAACCGAAGATTTGATCAAGATCAATAAGGAGCGCGCGGAACGCATTGCGCGCTCGGTTCCCTGCCCGAGCTGCGGCGAATACAGCTTCAAGAAGCTCAAGGTCACGGAAGCCAGCGAATCTCACAGGGAGACGCTGGGTGAAGTGTGGCATGCTGCAAAGACTTGTGGCGTCTGTGGTGCAATCGTCGAGGTCGGCATCGATGCCGAAGGCGACATCGTTTACGGCGAGTAAGGAATCCGGGCAGCAAAAAGGGGCCGGCATGCCGGCCCCTTTTTCTTAGCCCTCTCCGGTCAGACTGCGTCTGAGAGGCTGGTGAAGTTGAAGTCTCTCACCTTGAGCGGTGGCATGACGATCGGTCCCCCGCCTTCGGTACCGCCGATGCGAACCGATGGTCCGATCGCCTCGATGTTGTTCAGCATGAACAATGGTGATTCATTGAAGCGGAAATTCTTGATCGACTTGCTGATCTTCCCGTTTTCAATCAGGAACGTTCCGTCGCGCGTGAGACCCGTGAAAAGGATCGTGCGCGGGTCAACCTGACGGAGATACCAGAGCCGGGTAACGAGTACACCGCGCGGTGTCGACCTGATCATTTCTTCCATCGAAGTGTTGCCGCCCTGCATCTTGATCGAGTTTGGTCCACCCGTCGCTTCCTTGCCCTGCTTTTGCGCCCAGAAGCGTGAATAGAACAGCTGCTTCAGGATTCCGTTTTCTACCCAGACCTGCCGGGAGAGAGGGAGCCCCTGACCATCATAGGGCTGACCAAGAACCTGCGGGTCCTGAGGATCCGAGAAAAGCGTCACGCGCTTGTCCACAATCTGCTCGCCGATCTTGTTGCCACCGCCCGCTTTCGTGAACGCACTGCGACCTTCATCGGCCGCGCGGGCGGCAAGGGAACCGCCAATCAGCTGCACGAGGTCGCCAACCGCCTGCGGCTCGAGAATGGTCGTGTACTTTCCCGGCTCGATCGCAACAGGGTTCCGTGACATGCGAGCCTTGTTGATTGCGTGCTGGCTCAGCCCTGCAAAATCAACCTGGCGCCAGTCGGGATGCTCTCCGCCCGCCCACCCGGATCCTGTTCCGTCCGCAGTCCTGACGGTTACCGTGTAGTTCACATTCGTGGAACGATTGTACGCGAAGAGACCACGGCTGTTGCCTAATGCACCTGCGCCAACGCTCACGATGATGAACCCTGCAGTGGCGAGATCTCCCGCCTTTCGAGCCGGTTCGAGTGCGGTCAGGGCTGCCTTCGCTCTGTCTTCCGGAGTCAGGTTCGCAGTCGAGTCGAAGTAACCCTGCACAGGCAGATAGGTCTGGGGCCCGAGTCCCGGCATGTTTTCCGGATCGTCAGGGGACAAACGCGCCAGAGCCTCGGAGCGTTCCACAACCTGTCGCAGCGACTCGTCTGAAAAATCATTCGTTGTCGCTACAGCGTGTTTCTTGCCGATCGTACTCGTAACGCCGAGGTTGCCGAAAACCACACCGCCGGCAGTCGACATCTGATTTGCAGCGAATCGAACATCGGTCTGATAGACGGTGCCGAGTCCTACCGATACTTCATCAGCCTTCGAGAAGCCGACGATCTTCTTGATGATCGACTGAGCTTCTTCGCGCGACATCAGCGAGCCTGCCGGAGGGGCGGCAGTCGGCTCTGCATCGATCAGCCGGCGAGGCTCGCGAGCGCTTTCAATGATATCGCGGCTCATGCCTTCCTCCCGGTGTTGATCACGTTGATGTTGCGGAAACGACTCGGCACGCAGCCATGGCTTACAGCGTTTGACTGCCCCGGCTGTCCCTTGCCGTCGTTGAACGAGGATCCAAACTGGTAGCTCTTCTTGCCGCCGATCATATCCATTGAATTCCAGAAATCAGGTGTACGCATCTGATATGCGACGTCCTTCAGCATTCCCACGATCTTGCCGCCCTTGATCTCGTAGAACACCTGACCGCCGAACTGCGCGTTGTAGCGCTGCTGGTCGATCGAGAAGGAGCCATCGCCTACGATTCCAATTCCCCTGTCCGTGGCTGAGATCAGATCATCCCAGCTCAGGTCTTTCTCACCAGGCATGAGAGAGACGTTCGGCATGCGCTGGAACTGCACGCTGCTCCAGGAGTCCGCATTCGAGCAGCCGTGCGAGCGGGTGGGTTTGCCATTCTTGTCATACCACCACTTGAGCCAGTTGGCCTGCTCGCGCGTGGTCTGATAGTCATTGAAGATTCCGTTCTTGACGATCATGAAGTCCTGCGGCTTTACACCTTCGTCATCGTAGCCAATGGTTGCGCATGCGCCTTCCTGGGAACGATCGCCCTGAACGTTCATGAACTCCGGACCGTACTTCAGCTGGCCCAGCATCTTCTCCGGCGGAGAAATGAAGCTCGTTCCTGCATAGTTCGCTTCGTACCCGAGAGCACGATCCAGTTCGGTGGGGTGGCCGATCGACTCGTGAATCGTGAGCCAGAGATGAGAAGGATGCAGAACGAGATCGTACCGGCCGACTTCCACCGGCTTTGCGGTGAGCTTCTGAACCGCTTCCGATCCCCACTTCGCCGCATTTCCAACCAGGTCCTGCTCCAGCACATATTCCCAACCGCGCTCAGCAGGCGCGATGACGCTTCCTCTCGTCTGGAAGTCAGTGCGGTCATCAGAGAGAGCAGTAACGTTGAAAGGAACGTTCACTCGAACCAGAGTCTGGGAGATTACAGACCCTTCGGTCGAAGCAAAATTCCTGTCTTCCTTGACGAAGAAAAGTCCGGAAGTGACGAAACGGACACCCTTCACCTTCATCGCCTCCGCGTTCGCCTTCAGGAGGAGATCAGCGCGCTGCTCGATGGGGATGGTGAACGGGTCGATCGTGAAGGCGCTCTTCCAGGTTGCGTTCGGGTGCGTTTCAACCGGAGCGAGACGGACGGGCTGGTCCCGGGCTATGCGATTTGCCTTCGCAATAGCGACAGCCTCCTTCGCGGCCCGGGCGACTCCATCCGGAGTGAGGATCTTGGTCGCTCCAAATCCCCAGGTGCCATCAACAAGCGCACGGACTCCGCAGCCGAGCGAATCCGTGTCCACCGTGTTGATGATCTGCTGCTCGCGCGTGAAGACAATGCTGTTTCGGTACCTGCCGATTCGCACGTCGGAATAGGATGCACCGGCCATCTTGGCCGCATTCAGAGCGGCCATCATCAGGTCGCGTACTGAATCTTCGGGCGGCATCTCCACCGCGCCGGAATTGTTTGTCAGGATTCCGCCGTAAACTTTCCGCGGAGACAGTGTGGTGGCAGCCGCTACACCAGCGACGGCTATGCCACCTTTCTTGATGAAATCTCGCCTAGTTTTCACAAGCCAGAGGGTAAAGGGAATTCGAATATCGGGGCGGGACCGGTGACCCGCAATGTTTGACAAGGCCTTATCATTAGGCATGGGCCTTTCACCTCTTGTTTCGACAAATAAGTCTCCCAATGAGTTGCTCGGTGCCGTTTCGCGGGTTCGGCAGGAGGTCGCGAAACGGATAGTCGGGCAGGAATCGGTTTTGGACGAGCTCCTGATCGCCATCCTGGCCGGGGGCCATGCGCTCCTGGTCGGTGTTCCCGGGCTTGCCAAAACCCTGATGATCCGGACCGTTGGCGAGGCCATGGACCTTTCGTTCCGCCGAATTCAGTTCACCCCCGATCTGGTTCCGACCGATATCACCGGAACGGAGATCATGGAGGAAGACACCGCGACCGGTTCCCGCTCCTTCCGGTTCGTGCGCGGGCCAATCTTTGCCAACATTGTTCTGGCGGACGAGATAAACCGGGCTCCCCCGCGAACACAGGCGGCCCTGCTCGAGGCGATGCAGGAACACAGTGTCACCGCGGCTGGCGAAACCATGGTGCTCCCGGAGCCTTTCTTCGTGCTCGCGACCCAGAACCCGATCGAGCAGGAAGGAACGTATCCGCTGCCGGAAGCGCAGCTGGATCGATTCCTTTTTGATATTCGCGTCAGCTATCCCGACGAGGCAGCCGAAATTGGCATCCTCCGTTCTACCACCGGTACGCAGCAGGAGGCACTCAGCCCTGTCATCAGTGCTGCGGAAACCAATGAGCTTCAGAGATTGGTCCGGAATATTCCGGCTTCTGACCCTGCCCTGCAGTTTGCCGCGCGAATCGTACGGGCAACCCGCCCCACTGAAGCGGACGCAACAGATCACGTCAGGAAATACGTTCGCTGGGGAGCCGGGCCGCGGGCCGGACAGGCGTTGATTCTCGGCGCAAAAGCACACGCGCTGCTGAACGGACGCCACGCTGTTGCACCTGCCGACATACTCAGGGTCGCCCGTCCGGTGCTTCGCCACCGCGTTCTTCCCAACTTCCCAGCCGAAGCAAAAGGGATAACTGCGGAAAACATCATCGATCAGGTGCTGGACAACGTAAAACCACCGCGAAGCGACATTCCGCTTTAAGGCATGGCGCGCGCTTCGCAGCCTTCCCCGCTCGAAAACAGTTTCGCAGAGTTGCTGGATGCCGTGCGCGGTATCCGCTGGCTGGCGAATGTACGTTTGCGCAGCGGTAATCCCGGGGCGCACGTCTCACGGCTGCGCGGCGCTTCTGCAGAGTTCATGGAGTACCGCCCCTACCGGCAGGGCGACTTCCCGGGAAGAATCGACTGGAAGCTTTTTGCGCGAAGTGACCGCGCATACATCAGGCTTTCCAACGATCATGCGGTCCTGCCCACGATATTCGTGCTCGATGCAAGTGCATCGATGGCATTCCCCGAACGCACCCATGCAAAATGGAAGCAGGCCGCCTCCGCCGCCGTGGGTCTGGCGTCTGTAGCTCGCAACGGCGGCGATCCCGTCGGACTCGTCCTGCCGGGTGAGGAGGGTGGGGTCCAACTGCGACCCGGAACACGCCTTAGTGTGCTCCAGGAAATGATACGGGCGGTTGCCGACCGGGTGCCGGCGGGCAGTGCACCACTCGCGGCTGCCGTATCGGGGATCAGTCGTTCTGCCGGACGCATTGTCATCATCTCTGATTTCCTCGGCGATACCGATGACCTGGTTGCGGCAGCAGCACGCTGCGCCCTGAGTGGCTGCGAGGTGCATGCACTTCATATAGTAGCAGCCGAAGAACTGAGTCCTTCCGGCTCATTTCAGCTCGTTCGTGATCCTGAGGACAAGTCCATTCGACGCCCTCTCAGTGAAGGCACGCTCGACCAGTATCTCGAAGGTTTTGCTCGTTGGCGCGACGAGGTAGCACGTGATCTGGCCAATGCTGGCGTCCATTACACAATGTCGGTCGCCGGGGAAGAACCGGCTGCGCACCTCGTGCGGCGAATTGCGTCCCCAAGAACTCTCGCGCCCTCATGAGTTTTCTGGCGCCACTTTTCTTTTGGCTCGGCGTTGGTGCGGCAGCAGGAGTTGTCGCGCTTCACTTCATCGTGACTCATCAACCCCGGTCGGAGGTATTTCCCACCGCCCGCTTCGTTCCTCAGAGCCCTGTTCAGGCTGTATCGAACACAACGCGTCCAACTGACCTCCTTCTTCTGCTGCTGCGTGTGCTCGCCGTTCTGTGCATTGCCATTGGCCTGGCGAAACCCGTCTTCACGTCGGGGCGTGCACCGCTCGCAAGAATTATCATCGCCGACATTTCATCCGGCTCGAACGCCGCTGATGTGCGTGACAGCGCGCGGAAATATTTCCAGAAGGGTGATATTCTGATTGCCCTCGACTCACGTCCCGCATTTGTGGCGCAGCCGGATTCACTTCCGCTTCAGGGCCGGTCCCCAGGAGATCCAAACCTTTCCGCGGGCCTGATAGCGGCAATTCGATCGGCGGCAGCTCTTCGCGAACGAGCGGATTCAATCTCCCTGGTTCTGGTCTCCCCTCTCTCTTCGAGATCATGGGATGCGGCTACCGATACAATTCGTTCGCTGTGGCCAGGAGCCGTGAGGATCGTACCTGTTGCTCCCAGGGTAGATACGGGAGCGCCCACGCGCTCTCCGCTGAAAGTCGATTGGACTGCGGACGATCCGCTGCGTTATTCAGTGGATCTCGCCAACAAAGCCGCACAATTCCCTTCCGTGCAGCTGGTGAGGTCAGGCAATTACGTCGATTCGCCGGCTGCTGAACTGGTTCACTGGCCGCGCACTGAGCGTCCACGCTTTGCGCGTGCCATACCAGAAAGGTTGTTTACAGCCCTGGTGGTGGACGACATGGTCGTCGTCGCTCCGTTCAGAACCACCTGGGAGTTTCCGGCGGATTCACTGCACGGGGCAACAGTGGTGGCCCGGTGGTCCGATGGAACTCCTGCAGCGGTTCAGCGCGTCACTCCCGGGGAATGCATTCGTTCGGTCAACATTCCGGTTCCCGCGCGGGGCGACCTGGTAATTCGACCTGAGTTCGTTGGCGCAGTGAGACGGATTCTGATGGGCTGTAGCGCAGCACACTCCGGCGGTTTGCTTGCTGATTCGCTTACAGCGCGCTTGAAAGGGGGCTCGGCGGCCGCGCCAAGAAATGCGTTCCAGCCGCGTGTGTCACAGCAGTCTCCATACACTCCGTGGCTGCTTCTCGCGGCAGCATTACTGCTCATCGCAGAAATGTTCGCTCGAAGGAATCTGCGCGTACCCAGCCAGGAACAGCGCGAAACTACGCGGGCGGCCGCATGACGCTTCACGCTTTTGTACAGCGAGTGCAGAGACAGCTGGTCATTGCGACAATTGCGAACGGGATAGCAATTGCGGCGGGTATCACGCTGCTCACACTGGCCGCGGCCGCGTTCGCAAAACGGGCGAACCCCTTTGCGGTCGTCATAGCGATCTTGGCCGGGGCACTGCTGCTTGGTTTCCTTGCGTGGAAAAGCCGGGCCCTGAGTTCTCGCACCCGTGTGGCCCTCTGGGTTGAAGAGCTTGTGCCTTCCCTGAACTATGCGCTTGTCACTGCAGCGGAAGCGCGGGCACCAGTAGCGGAGATAGAGAGCGCCGTGCGCGTAGAGACACTTCGCCCTCTTGTGCGCGCCCGGCTGCTCCGCACCACAGGGCGCTCGCTTCTTCTGCTCGGCGTTGCTTCTGTGGTTTATCTCATATCGCCTGCAACGTCGCTCGGGAGAGGACGTGTGCGCGCTGTGCTCGGGCAAACATTCCCACGGGTAGTCGCACCGATCGACAAAGTTGGCTCGCTCACAGTCCGCGTAATTCCTCCTGCGTATTCCCGGCAGAGAACCATTGAACAGAAGGATCCCGGCAGCCTGACTACGCTTTCCGGCAGCCGGATATTGTTGCGCGGTCCCGGTTCGCCGGAGGGCGTGATAGTCAGCGTGGACGATACTCCACTGAAGGCAACGGGAAGCGAAGACGAGTGGAGAGTAACCCTTACCGTGAACAAGCCCGTCTCGGTGGTGCGCGCAAGTTATCTCGACAAATCGCGGCTGATTGTAATCGAGGGAATTCCTGACAAGCCCCCTCGGGTCGTTCTTACTCTCCCGCTTCGCGACACGACACTGCGAACGCCCCAGTTCAACGGTTCGCTTCGCGCAGAAGCTGCCGATGATTTCGGCGTCACCGATGGATACTTCGAATACCTGATTGTTTCAGGATCTGGAGAAGCGTTCAACGGCCGTACGATTACTTCCCAGCCTTTCCGCTTCGACTCCAGGACGGGCCGCCTGAACGCTGAGCTCAGTTTTGCAAATCTCAAAGTCGGCGCGGGTGACGTCGTTTCCGTACGCGCCATTGTTCGTGACAACAACACGCTGTCGGGGCCATCCATCGGTACATCCGATACGCGCACGTTCAGGGTCGCCCGCGCGGACGAATATGACTCTGTTTCCATCGAAGCCGCCGCGCCACCGCCTGTCGACAGCTCCGCAATGAGTCAGCGGATGCTGATTCTCATGACCGAGGCCCTGGTCAAGAAGCAGAAAAAACTCACGCGTAAGCAGTTCGTGCGAGAGTCCGACGACATTGCGACTCTCGAAGACAGAATCAGGAAACGCGTTTATGACATCATCTACCAGATGGATTCGCCTGAGGGACCCGGGGATACGGAAGAAGCAGAATCCGAAATTCAGGCAATCAACAACCCCGACCTCAAGCAGGCGTACGACGCTCTTTGGGACGCCGTTCGGTCACTCAGAATTGCCGAGCCAGCTGTGGCGCTCCCTCCCATGCGCATTGCTCTAAAGGCGCTCGATCGCGCGCGCCTCGCGCAACGACTCTATCTCCGCGGTGCGGCGCCAAGGATTGTGATCAACGTTGAACGCGTTCGCATGACCGGGAAGGAAAAGGGTTCCTCTTCGGTGCGTACCAGGCAGGCGGACGAAGATTCACTCCGGCGTGTGCTGGCGGCCGGATTTGAAAATGCGATGGCGATGCGAGCCGAAAACAGTCAGCTGGCTATCGACCAGTTGGCGTTGCTGCGCGTGCGGGCCCTGGAGGGAGCACCTGAATTCGCAGCTGCCATCAGGGAGGCAATTGATCTCATGCGATCGAATCGGGATGCGGAGCCTGCTTTCGCGCGAGCGCGCAAAGCAATTGCCGGCTCGCAAACCACAATTCCCCTTTCTGCAGAGTGGGGCGGCGGATGAGCGAGTTTGTTTTCTGTACCGGACGCTATGAGTCCGGCGACTGGGATAGCGCTCCGTCCCTGCCTGCAAATCTGATCGACTCGATTGCGCGCTACACGAGTATTTCAGTCGCACCGTCGGCTGTAATCGTGCCGCTCAGCTCACCCAGAATTCTCGGCTATCCCCTTGTCTATCTGACTGGACACCTCCCCTTCCGATTTTCAGAAGCGGAAAGGGCAAATGCGCGCAAGCTGGTCGAGCGTGGTGGAATGTTCTTCATCGATGACCACAATCACGACGTCGGGGGCGTGTTCCACAAAACTGCACTTGAGGAAATAACGCGAACCTTTGGAAAGCCCTCGGTTCTGCGCAACGACCACCCGCTCTATCGCTCTTTCTTCACGTTCCCCGATGGCCCGCCTGCTACGAGCCATGAGTTGAACGGGTGGGGCGATAATTTGGTGCACCAGAATCTTCTCGCCGTCATGAACGGACCGCGCATCGCGGTACTCTACAGCAACAAGGATTACAGCTCGGAGTGGAACTACCATCCCGACAACAAGCGGTTCAGCAGTGTGGACAACACGCGCTTTGGCGTGAACATCGTGGTGTATGCGCTTAGCCGCTGACCGTCGCCGCTTGCTCGAGACAGCGTGCCGCGTTGCGGCGTTCGCCGTGCTCATCCTTCTAGCTGTCCGAGCGCTTCGACCCATGCCGGGCGATGCCTCGCGGACGGTCAGCGTTTCCGGCACCGCGGACCTTGTCCGGGCAACCCGCGACGAACCAGGCAGCGCGCTGCATTTCGCGCTTGGCGGAATCCCGACACGCACTGAGCGAGCGTGGTTGAATGCCCTCGGAAGCGCCGGATCTGAAATTAGCTGGAGCGGAAACCTCGCTCCCCTTGCAATGGCCTCACGTCCCGTAAGCTCACCCCTGGGTGGCTACGTCATTTCGGTCTCCGCTCCTCCGGACAAGGCTCTACTTCTCCGCGATAACATTTCAGCGATTGATACGGTCACTGCAGCCAGTGGGTTTGCTTCCATTCCGGTCACGGTAGGAACGGGTAACGTTCGTGCTGTGACAGGGCGCGACTCCGCATACGTTGCGCTTCGCGACACGGTGGGCTTGCGTCGTGTGCTGGTTCTTGGCAAGGCGGGCTGGGAGACAAAATTCCTCGTCACCGCACTCGAAGAGTCGGGCTGGAGAGTGGATGCG
Source organism: Gemmatimonadota bacterium (assembly GCA_036676795.1). Taxonomy (GTDB): domain Bacteria; phylum Gemmatimonadota; class Gemmatimonadetes; order Gemmatimonadales; family Gemmatimonadaceae; genus UBA4720. The sequence goes on along the minus strand of JAKFCC010000209.1, from coordinate 100,402 downwards.
AACATCTCGGTTGCGCCGAGCGCCTCAGTCAATCAGGGTGGCGCCGTCATAGACACAGCGACCTATTCGGGAGTCGTCGCTCTCGACGAATCTGCGGCGTCGCGGGCGCGGGAGATCGCAGACTTCGTCCGGACTGGCGGTGGTCTCGTCATGGGCGTGGCTGCCGCGCGGTCCGCCGCCTTCGCCGCTCTTAGAATTTCGCCGCCCGGACCGGTGCCGGAGATTCTGAATACTGACGACTCTGTCTCGCACTCCAGTGCAGCATTTGCCACAGTGCAGCTTACGCCGGAAGCCGTACCCATTGAGCGCCGCCCTGAAGGTGTGTCGGTTGCCGCAAGACGTGTCGGATTCGGCCGAGTGGTGCAGATTGGCTACACCGAAACCTGGCGCTGGAGAATGCAGGGCGGTACGGCTGGAAAATCCGAGCACGCTGACTGGTGGACGCAGCTTCTGTCGCAGGCAGTGTATGCGCGCCGCTGGACTCCCGAGCAACCGCTTGCTGATGCAGCTCCTTATGCCAACCTCATCGACATCGCAGGCGCCGCGATTCCGCCAGTTCGCTCATCCTCACCGCTCCCAGCTCACTCGGGCCAGGTGATGTGGCTGCTCCTGTTGTTTGGGCTGCTTCTTGTAGAGTGGGCTTCGCGCCGGCTGCGCGGCGCGCGCTGACTCAGAAACCAACCGGCCAGAAAGGTTTTCGGGAATAGGGTCCAAAGACTGCGCGCAGCGTTTTTTCCGGATCTTCTTCGCGAACTACGACATCTATTCGTTCGCTGACCCTGATCGGCACTGAGTAGTTCAGGTACTCGCCATATGTGTGGCAGAAACAGAACGGCCCGCTGCGAGTAAGATCTCCCAGGAGAATGTCGGGCAGTCCGAACACAGTTGCGCCGTAATAGAATTTCAGCGAATGGGTGGGGGGAAGATCGTTCAGGTTCATTCCCCGAGGCATCGATCCGTGCTTCCCCCATTGGACATTGATCGACACCTGTTTCTTCTTCCACGGTGTGTGGAGGATGAACCCGTGCCAGTAGGTCCAGACGTCCGTCGGGGCGTTATTACGGTCATAGCCGACCCAGACAATTTCCTGGTCAGTAGCGATCGTTCGGGGTATCCAGGAGCCGTGTACATCATCCCGCCACAAGAGGTTGTAGGCGACTATCCGCTGGAAAGGGTGGAGCACGGCGACCACCCGCACGAGTGGGAACTTTTCGGCGGGTGTTACGTACAAGACTGGAGCTAAGCGTCGCGCCAGCACCGCGCCACTATCCAGCGGTGCCAGTGCACGCTCAAGGCTGACAGGACTTTGAGGGATGTTCGCACGGGGTCCGCAGGCGCCAAGGAGTACCAGAATGCTGAGCTGCACAGCATTTCTGAAAACTCTTAACCCGTTGCAGAACATCGCTTTAGAGTCCACAAACGGTCCGACGATCCGCGGGATAGGCGGGTCGCCGTTGTATTCAGGAGGGTCGATGCGAAAGCCTCGTCCGAACACGTACAACCCGTCACAGGTTCTTTTCCTGGTCTCCAATGACAGAACGGGAACTCCTTTGAGTTGTCCTTCCTGCGCAGGCGCAATCGAACGCGATCCGGGGGATTTCCCTCCTCCGCCCTCATCGCAGGTGACTTTGCGCTGCCAGAGCTGCGGCCGAACCGCTCGCTATGTTGCCGGCGCCGCCTGAAGCTGTCTTTGCACAAAACTTGCCCCCACTGGCTGTATCGATGTCTTACAGTCAGCCCGCGCAGGGGAAGGGGATAGGTTCATGGCACGCATAACGGGAACCGTTAAGTGGTTCAACGACGCAAAAGGATTTGGTTTTATCTCCCGGGAGGGTGGTCCTGACGTCTTTGTGCACTTCAGCGCAATCGGTGGAAGCGGATTCAAGTCACTTGCCGAAGGTGACAAGGTTGAGTTCGAAGTGGTTCAGGGACAGAAGGGACCACAGGCGGCGGATGTAACGAAAGCCAGTTGATGTGTGAAAGAAAAAGCCCCGCCTCGGCGGGGCTTTTTTTGTTTGGCAAATGACGAAAGTGCAACCTGAAGTGGGCACTCGATTTGCCTTTTCTCCGCCACGCAAAACACCCACGGTGGAGGCTGCATGGCGGCAATCTGGAAAGGTGCCATCACATTTGGACTCGTAAACATTCCTGTCGAGTTGCGCTCGGCAGTGCGGGGCGACCATATAAGTTTTCGAATGCTGCGCGAAGAGGATCATTCGGCCATCAAGTACGAGCGTGTGGCGGAGGCCGATGGCGAGCCTGTGCCCTGGGATGAGATCGTCAAAGGCTATGAGTACGAGAAAGGCAAGTTCGTGATTGTCACGAACGAGGACTTCAAGACGGCTGCCCTCGAGACGTCAAAAACAATTGATATCCTCAACTTCGTCAGTGAAGACGAAATCGATCCACGCTATTTCGAAACACCTTACTTTCTCGTTCCTGCGAAGGGGGCGGAAAAGCCGTACGCCCTTCTGCGCGAAGCCATCCGGAAGACGGGCACCGTCGGCATCGGAAAGATTATCATTCGCCAGAAACAGCACCTTGCCGGGATCAAAGTGATCGGAGATGCCATGGTTCTCGAGATCATGCGTTTTCAGAACGAGCTCGTCGAGAGTGAGGAATTCACTTTCCCCAAAAAGGATCTGGTCCGGCCTCAGGAGTTGCAGATGGCCGAACAGCTGGTTCAGAACCTTGCCGAATCGTTCGACCCTGCGAAATACAGCGACGAGTATCGCGAGAACCTGATGCGCGTTATCAAGGCGAAGGTCAAAGGCAAGAGTCCGAAGCTCAAGGAACCCTCCAGGGAGCCGGCAGATTCCGGTGTGCTTGACCTCATGTCCAAGCTGCGCGAGAGCCTTGAAACAGGTAAGCGCGGGAAAGCCGTGTCAAAGCGAAAGCGTTCATCATCAGCTGCGAAGACGGCGGGCCGCACGCGAAAGCGGAAAACGGCGTAACGTCCACACTTGGCAACCAAACGCGCGAAGCCGACCAAGCCTGGCCGCGGAGGATCTTCCTCGCGGCCCGGTTCCGCCGTTACGGACCTCGCCGAGTACCGGAAGAAGCGTGATTTCACCCGTACTGGTGAGCCTGCCGGCGGCTCCGCCCCCAAGGCTAAAGGCAAGCTCCGTTTTGTAATCCAGAAACACGCTGCGAGCCATCTGCATTTCGATCTGAGGCTCGAAATGGATGGCGTGATGAAGAGTTGGGCGGTACCGAAAGGTCCGAGTCTCGATCCGGCCGTGAAGCGGCTGGCCATGCAGGTCGAAGATCATCCGATCGAGTACAACACATTCGAGGGAACGATTCCGGCTGGCCAATACGGTGGCGGGACAGTTATGCTCTGGGATAAGGGGACCTACACCTCCGCGGCAGATGGTGATGGAACCGACGAAGACAAGATCCGAGACGGCTACAAGCGTGGCGATCTAAAGATCTATTTTCATGGCGAGCGAATGCACGGATCCTACGTGCTCGTTCGGATGAAGTTCGGACGCAACGGATCAACAGCAGAGAAGCCCCAATGGCTTTTCATCAAGCACAGGGATGAGTTCGCTACGGCCGACATCGATATCGTTGCCGAAACCACCACGTCGGTGACCACTGGCAGAACCATGGACGAAATCGCGGCGGGTAAGAGCAAGGTCTGGCAAAGCAATCGAACTCAGAAGGCTTCCGCTGCGAAGGCAACTGCCCGATCCAGCGCTCAATCGCTAGTTCGCGGCAAGCAGGCATCTGCGGCCGGACTGGAACCGATGCTCTGCTCTGTGGGAACTGACATCCCGGGACGAGGCTGGACATACGAACCGAAGTACGATGGAATCCGTGTACTCGCGTTTGCGACATCCGAATCTGTCACCCTCATAACGCGAAACGGCAACGACAAATCGGTGCAGTTCCCCGAGGTGGTGACTGCTCTGAAGAAGCTCGTTGCCAGGGTAAAACGTCCACTCGTACTGGACGGCGAGATTGTCGCCGTCAACGCCGGCGAGCCCGCGCGCTTCCAGGAGCTGCAGAACCGGATGCATGTAAAGGAAGTTGCCGCGATTGACAGGTATCGGTCTTCGGCTCCGACTGCGTTCGTTGTCTTCGACATGCTCATGGATGGGACCGATGTGGTTGTGGGAGAACCCTGGTCCGAGCGTCGGGCGCTTCTCGAGAAACGAATTGGCCGACACGTCTCAGACCAGATTCAGATCACTCCTTCCACTCCTGACGATGGAGATGCCGTTCTCGCGGAAGCTCGTGAAAAGGGGTGGGAAGGAATAATTGCCAAGAAGCTTGGGTCTACCTACCAACCGGGCGTGCGCTCGCGCGATTGGCTGAAGCTCAAAATTGAGTTTCGCCAGGAGTTTGTGGTTGGCGGTTACACGGAACCGCGTAACAGCCGCCAACATTTGGGTGCATTGCTGCTCGGCTATTTCGACGGCGGACGCTTCATCTACGTCGGGCACACGGGAGGCGGTTTTACCGCGAAGGGGCTGGGGGAGATGTACCGGAAGCTCAAGCCTCTGGAACAAAAACAATCTCCGTTCGAGGAAGTGCCAAAAACAAACGAGCGTCCCCACTGGGTCAAACCGGAAGTCGTCGTTGAAGTGAAGTTCAACGAGTTCACTGCCGATGGAATGCTTCGGCAGCCGATCTATCTCGGTACCCGGGACGACAAGGACGCGAGGGAGGTCGGGGTGGAAAAGAAGAGCATTCAAAAGAAGAAAGCGGCGCCGAAGCTGCCGGTCAGAAAATCGTCCGCGCGCGCGCGAAAGGCCGTCTCTTCAGTAGCGGCTGGCTCTGGCAAAGCTCCGAAATCCCGTGAGGCCAATGCACTTATCGAGGAACTGACGGCCATCGAGAAGAAGGGCGGCGACGCAATGCTGGAGCTGCCCGGTGGTGATCAGATCCAGGTAACCAACCTTGGGAAGGTGTTCTTTCCAGAGACCGGCCATACAAAGGGTGACCTGATGCGGTACTACGTGCGCGTCGCGCCCTACATCCTTCCAGTCATGGCGGACCGGCCGCTCGTGCTGAAGCGCTTTCCGAACGGCGTTAATGGCCAGGCCTTCTTCCAGCAAAAGGCGGCGGAGGAAACTCCGGATGCAATTCGGGTAGAGCTGATTCATACCGAAGGGAGTTCTACCAGTCGGCGGTTCATCGGGGGGAGTCTCGCTTCCCTGCTCTACCTGGTGCAGCTCGGGAGCATTTCAGTTGATCCCTGGCATTCCCGAATCCAGTCGCTCGAGTTTGCCGACTATACAATCATCGATCTTGACCCAGGTCCGCGGGCTCCGTTCAGCCGTGTTGTAGAAGTAGCGCGGTGGGCCAAGGAAGTCATGGACGATCTCGGGTTGCATGGCTCACTCAAGACGTCCGGCTCCACAGGCCTGCACATCTACATTCCGCTCCCGCCCCGGACTCCGAACGATGCGGCTACTCTGGTCGCGCAGATGATTGCCACGGAAGTTGCGCAGGCCCACCCCAAAGCCGCGACCATAGAGCGGGCAGTCAAAGCACGAGGAGCTACGGCTGTTTACGTGGACTTCCTCCAGAATATCATTGGAAAGACAGTAGCCGCTGCATACTCCGTTCGGGCGCGTCCAGAGCCGACCGTATCCACTCCAATTGCCTGGGACGAGCTGGACGACGATCTCGATCCGCGCAACTTCACCATCGACACCGCCCCCCAGCGCTTCGAGAAAGTCGGCGACCTCTGGAATCCGGCTCTGAAAAAGAAAAACTCGCTCCGCGCATTACTTAAGCGCTGAAGCGAGTTGGGCGGCCTATGAGGTCGTGTTGCTGTCGCTATCTGGTTCCCAGTTTCCGCAGCGGGAGTTCCATCTGGCTTTCCGGAGTCACGGCGTCGGTGTGCGACTCGTTGTACATCGCGTCACTGGACTCGTCCACTACATGCGAGAGCTTGTAGTAGAAGTGCAGCGCATTGACGGGTGCCATGAAGCTTCTGTTTCCGGCGCGCGATATGGCAACGGCTTCCTCTCTGACGCGACGCGGCAGGTCACGCGCCGACGGATGCGCCAACAGGCGTTGGATCTCCGCGGTATTTCTCGCGAGCAACGCTGCGCAAAGACTGTCGAGGTAAGCCAGCATGTGGTTCACTCCAATTGGAGAGGAACAACCTTAGGTACACATTGCAACTAATACCCCAGCTTTGCAAGGGTGTTTCCCGGGTTAAGGCTCTCTAGATGCGAACAGCGTGCCCGTGCCTCATCTGTACGATAGGTTACGCAATGAGGGCGTCGAACCGGATACCCCTTCCGGCCCGCCTTTTCTTGGGCGGGGCGAACCGGAAAAGCTGCGCCGGGCGGCCCCGGCCCTCTCCTCGCCACTCATCTGTCGCCTCCACGATCTCCGCCGCATGCAGGGAGCGCCTGAAACTGGCCTTATGGAGGCGTTTTCCCAGCAGAACCTCGTAAACCTTCTGAAGCTCGCTCAAGGTAAAGAGGGGCGGCAGGAGCCTGAAAGCAATTGGCGAATGCTCCAATCGGAAACGCACAGCCGTAAGTGCGGCCTCGAGTACGCTCCTTTTCTTTGGAGTCATCGCCGGCAGGTCGGCCACCTTGTGCCAGACCAGCTGCGGGTCTTTTGGCGGCGGTGAAGTGCCGGGCAGGACCGCGGCGAAAGCCACGGAAATCTCCGCGTCGGCTGGGTGGCGATTACCCTCCCCGAACGCTCCCGCCAGTTCGATCCAGGGCGCTGATGTCCCGACTGCATCGCGTACTATTCGCTGCGCGGTTGTCTCGATCGGTTCCTGCGGGCGCGGCTGGTCCCATGGCAGGATCCATTTTTCCCGGGCGTCACTCGTTTTGCAAAGCAGCACTTCTAGCTGGCCGTTCCGGATTGTAAAAATCCCGACATCAATTGCAAATGGTGAACGGCGGAACGGGCGATCGCGCATTCATTGAATTAGTCACAAAATGTGACCAATGTCAAGCAACCGTTCAGTGAATTATTTGCGCTTTGCTACTAATGCGCGGGTGGCAGGTGGGAAAGAGAGAATACGACGAACTGGCAGATGCGTCAACAAAACATTCGTCGCACTAGGGCCTGATCAGTCCCGCTCCAAACGCGGCTGCTCTGTTACCCGCTCCCAGCGGGATTGTAATCGGAAGCTTCCCCGTAATCGGTGCATCGCCCAACAGTGCCCGGGCAGCTGCAACTTGAGACGGGCCAAAGCCGCCCCATGCAACAACGTATGCTGGCACGCCCTGTATTTGCTGCAGGAAGTACGGGTTGCCGAAAGCCACGACGATCGGATTGCGTCCTTTGGCCACCAGGCGATTGATGAACCCGGCGAAAGAAGCCGGTGCGCTGACACTCATGGCTTGGTCGATCGATTGAGTGCTGTACGAGCTGACGATAACGATGTCGGCGCTGTCAGCTGCTGCCTCCAGGCGCGCATAGTTGGGCGACGGATCCCCGGCGTTGACCAGCTCCGAGCGAACCGACTTGAACCGGCTCGCAATCACCGAATTGAAACTCACCGTCGCCCCGAGATCGGTCCGCCCGGCATATCCCACGAGCAACACCTTCCTGGCCCCGTCGGCACTCAACGGAAGTTGCGCGAGCGAATCTTTGACCAGTGTTATGGAACGCTGGGCGATTCGCTGGGCCAGGGCATGGTGAGCGCTGTCTCCCACTTTGACGCGAACATCTTCGACCTTCACCTTCTTCGACCGCGCCAGGCCCATCTTTTCTTTCATCGTCAGGATCCGACGTACTGAGCTGTCGAGCCGGGCTTCCGAGTAGCGCCCCTCGCGCACTCCGGCCAGCACTGCCTCTATGGTTTCATGCACGTTGACCGGCTGAATGAGGACGTCCATGCCCGCCGCGACTGCCCGCTTCGCCGCTTCGACTCCGCCGAACTGCTCGAGGACACCACGCATGTCCATGGCATCCGAGATCAACATGCCCTGGAAACCGAGATCCCGACGCAGGACATCCTGCATCACCACGGACGAAAGGGTCCCTGGAACTCCAGCCGGATCAAGGGCCGGCATCAGACCGTGAAAGGACATCATTGCCCCTACATCTGCCGAAACCGCTCCTTTAAACGGCACAAACTCGACAGTATCAAGCCTGCTTCTAGACACTCCGACAACGGGAAGCCCAATATGCGAGTTCACTTCGGTGTCGCCATGCCCCGGGAAATGTTTGCCGGTGGCGATCATCCCGTTTTCCTGAACCCCGCGGATGAACGCTGCTCCCATTCGCGCGACGAGTTCGGGATCCTCCCCATACGAACGAACATTGATGACCGGATTCGCGGCGTTGTTGTTTACGTCCAGCACCGGCGCATATGCGATCTGCACCCCAAGCGCCCGGCCTTCAATCGCCGTTACCCGCCCAGCCTCGTAGGCGAGCATCGTGTCGCGAGTAGCACCGAGCGCCATCTGGGGTGGCAGCATGACCGCGCCACCGAGGTCGATGGCATTTGGCAGAAAGTAGGGCCCGCGTGCCCGATAGCCTGCGCCGGTCTCGAAGTCCGCTCCGAAAATGAGCGGAATTCCACTCATCTCCTGAAGCGCATTGATCTTGGTTGCGATTTCTGTCGGCGACCCGACCGACATCGTGAACCCGCCAACCTTATCTTCGCGAACCAGCCTGGAGAGGTTCTTCCACTGGTTCGAGTTCGCGGCGGCATAATCTCCCCAGGTGCTGGGCCACACCATCTGCGCGACCTTGTCGCGGAGCGTAAGCGTCCGCATCACCGAGTCCACCCACGCGCTGCCGGTCAGTGCTGCCGCGTGAGAGGGAGAATTCGCGACGCCGCCCTGCGGGGACGCGCATGAAGCGAGTATTGACGCACCCAGCAACGCTGCAACACGGTATCGCTTCACTGCCAACTCCTAGTGGGAAATGGTTCCCTGTTTTGTCGTGTCTATGTTCGCGTTCTCGCCACTCTTGAAAAGGAACGCCGACATGTTCTTGGTGAGAAAGCTCCGTGCCTGCGGATCCATCACGTCCAGACCGTAGTGATTGATCAACATTGTCTGCTGCTTGGTCCAGTCCGCCCAGCACTGCTGGCAGGTTTCCTGGACGACACGGGCTCCGATGGGTCCTGGGAATGGTGCCTTTTCGAAGCCGGTGCGGGTTTGCCCGCACCTTGTACAGGTCACGTCAGCCACGGTCAGCTGCGCGCGTATTCGATTTCAGCAAGGCCGAACAGCGCAAGAATGCGCAGGTACATCCAGCCAATGTCGAACTCGTACCACTTGGCCTTGAACTTCGCCGAGTGCGGATCTGCGTGATGGTTGTTGTGCAGTTCTTCTCCACCCAGCCATATGGCGATCGGAGTGATGTTCCTGCTCTCGTCCTTCACGTTGAAGTTCCGGTATCCTACGGCATGTCCAACACCGTTCACGATTCCGGCCGCCCAGAACGGAATCCAGATCATCTGGATGCCCCACACCAGTGGTCCTACAAAGAATCCGAACAGGTAGATGTCCACCGCGAGCATCACGAGTATCCCGACCCAGTTCCGCGGCGAAAGCAGGTGGCGCTCGAGCCAGTCGTTCGGCGTTCCCTTGCCATACTTTTCCAGAACTCCAGGCTGACGAACGGCCTTTCTATAGTAGAAGGCACCCTTGAGCACGATGTTGCGCAGACCTTCCATGATCGGGCTATGCGGATCTCCTTCCCTGTCCGCAAAGGCGTGGTGCTTTCTGTGACAAGCGACCCATTCCTTGGTCACGATAGCCGTCGACATCCAGAGCCAGAGCCGCATTGGCAGCTCGGCGAGATAGTGCAGCTTTACACCGCGATGAGTTTGTGCCCTGTGCAGGAAAAGAGTGACGGACACATTAGTCAGATGCCCCGCAATTACAATAAACAGGACCGGTTTCCACCAGTCTGTTGCCCAGCTTCCAAAATCAGGCATTACGATTTGCTCCAGAATTCGTACAGTCGTTACATCACTTCCAAATCTACCCCTCCGCACACCCTAAACCAACCGCCTCACACCGCATGTCAGTGAAGCATTTCACAGGCAGGAAGTTCTTCAACCCATGGCCCGGTTCCAAGCCCCACGGCCTGAGCGGAATGGTCCGCTGGAGCCTTGAACGAATCGGCAAAAAACCTGATTTCACCCGGCCGCCCGATCCTGTTTCCCCCCTCCCGGATCTCGGCAGAGCTTCCGGTTCCCCGCGCATCACGTGGATAGGTCACTCGACTTTTCTCATTCAGATTGGCGAACTGAATTTCCTTACCGATCCCATCTGGAGTCAGCGCGCTTCTCCGTTCCAGTTCATCGGTCCCCGGCGGATATCCCAACCAGGTATCGCTCTCGACGAACTTCCCGAGATTCACGCAGTGCTGGTTTCGCATGACCACTACGACCACTTGGACAGCACGACGGTTCAGTCGCTCAGACGGAGGTATCCTCGCGCACGCTGGTTTGTGCCTATGGGGGTTCGCCGATGGCTCGTCCGTCGCGGAGTCACCGACGTCATGGAACAGGATTGGGATGATGTATCCATATGGCGGGGAGTCCAGGTCGCGTGCATCCCCGCACAACATTTCGCCGGTCGCTCGGTGAGCGGCCGCGACACGACCCTCTGGTGCGGGTGGACAGTCCGGGCAGGATCGCATGCAGTGATGTTCGCGGGCGACACCGGCCTTCATCCTGAATTCAGTCGTCTCGCTGCGGAACATGGTCCCTTCTCGGTTGTGATCCTGCCGATTGGCGCCTACAACCCTCGCTGGTTCATGCAGCCTGTTCACATGGATCCGGATGATGCGGTGTCTGCCTACGCAGCCATCCGGGAGGTACATCCTGACAACCGCTGCGTCCTTGTGCCTTCACACTGGGGAACGTTTGTGCTCACGGACGAACCGGTCGCCGAGCCCCCACTGCGGCTGCGGCAGGCCTGGGAAACCGCCGGCTACGACGCCGGAGATTGCGTAATTCTGCGGCCCGGTGAATCGCTTTTGTACGGGGAATGACCACCCTGATACATGCACCGGCTCGCATTGTGCGCGAATCTTGCTTATCCATGCGCCGAAACCTCCCACACGGAGAACAGGAATGGCCGCAAGAAAATCAGCTCGTGGTGGTTCACGGGGCAAAAAGAGCAGTTCGGGTTCACGGAAATCGGGCGCGCGCAAGTCGAGCGCACGCAAGTCAAGCGCTCGGAAATCGGGTGGACGCAAGTCTGCCGCACGGAAACGGTCTTCATCGAGAAAGACTTCCGCTCGCAAGTCATCGGCTCGGAAGTCCCCGGCCAGGAAGTCCTCAGGCCGGAAGTCGCCAGCCAGGAAGTCCTCCGGCCGCAAATCTTCCGCTCGCAAATCGTCTGCGAAGAAGTCGTCGGCGAGAAAGTCTTCGCGCCGCACTCGCTCGCAGTCGCCGGTGGAACGCGTCAAACGCGTAGCCAGTGGAGTCGTGAAGCAGGCAGCTTCGGCTGGCGAGCGCGCAGTGAGTGGAGCGCAAAGCGCGGTGGAATCCGTAACCAGTTTCGTCCAGGAACGGATCTAGCTTCAACGCTTTGAAACGGGCGACGAGAAATCGTCGCCCGTTTTGCTTTGCTAGTGGTCCCGCTGCAGTGCAGCGGTCTCGATCAAGAAGGACGACCCTCTGCGTTCGGCCGCACCAGCAGTTACCAGCCGGTTGAGGGCAAGTCCAATAGACTCGCGCGTGGCGCCAACCATTTCACACAGCAAACGGTGATGTGCCGGCTCGAGCTGGAGCTGCCCATCCTCCCGCCGTATCCCATCATCGTCCGAAAGGCGCAGGAGCGATGAGACCAGCCTTTGCTCGACGTTCATGGCAGCGAGCTCGTGCAGCTTCTGCATTAGATGACTGCGCTCGGCCGCGATCTGTGCGATCAGGTTGATTGCGTCGGCTGGACACTCGCGAACAAGCGCCCGGAATCTCGCGGTTGTCAGGTGCAGTGTCTCAGTTCGTTCGCCGGCGACCGCATCGGTAAGGAACTTCGCGTTGGCGCCGAGACCCTCACACCCGAAAATCATCCCTCGATTGACGACTGCCGGAATGAAACCGCGGCCGCCCTTCAGTCGATTCCGCAGCACCACCCTGCCCCGCAGTACGATGAAGAGGCCATCCGCTGCGGCGCCCTCTTCATATATCTGAAAGGAGCTTGGCCAGTTCGCCCTGGCTCCAAAGGGAAGGATTCGATCCAGATTGTCGGAAGCGCCAACCTGGTTCTGCTGTAATCCGAGTGTCTGCATTCGTCCGGGCTGCTTGAATTCGCATCAATTCAGCAATGTCCGGACCGTACAGAATCACCTTACCTCTGCTACTGGGTGTCTCGTCGGTTCGCCGTATTGGTGCGGCGCTCGTCATCACCTTCGCGCCTCTCCAGTCCCTTGCCTCGCAGGGCATTCAGTTCGGGAGCATAAAATCCCCGGAGGCTGAACCCGATTGCGTCGTCACAGAGAATATCGAGACGCTGCATTGCCGCAGAAGCGGTGGTTTCGTCGACTGCTGCACGCTGGAGCACCTTCCAGCATGCACGCTTCACAAAATTCCATTCTTCTGCCACAGCAGAGAGTGGAATCTTGTCTGCCCGGCGAAAAAATCCGTGCGCTTCGCCAATCAGCTCACTCAGGTTTGGATCGATCTGGGTATGACCGTCGGCGGCGAGCCGGAACAGCTTGGGCAGTATTTCAGGGAAGGCATCCATCAGCCGCGATGGCGGGATGTCCGACCACACCTGCGTCAGGGCGAGCGAGCGCCATTCGGCGAGGACCTCATCGATCCGCGCCAGGAGAATATCGTAAGGGCGTGGAAAGAGGAGGCCCGCGTCCATCTGGTCGCTCCTAAACCCGGTTTCCGTTCCCTGCGTGCCGTCGCTAAGACTATCGAACATGTAGCTCCTCTATTGCCCGAATAATAACAGCCTGTAACGCACGTTCACGATCCCCGCTTTCGGGAAGACTCCTGACAAGCAGCGACAGCTTCCTTGTCATCTCGGTTTCTATGAGGCCGGCTGTATCCTGAATGCCGAGCTCGTTCAGCGACAGTTCTGCCAGCTCGCGCAGAGCCTTTGTCGTTTCGGCAGACAGCCCGGGGAATACGATTGTCGGCTGCAGTTCCGAGTGGGAATTTTGCTTTTCCCGCTTGGAATCACGGTGGCGGCGGGGAGCCGACAGAAGCTCCTTCATGCTGGCCGGCTTCACGATGATCGCACCCTGCGAATGCTCGCTCCAGGATGTTACGACACCCTGCCGGCGCAGTGCGTGAAGCAGTGCAAGTATCTCGGCCTTGATCACCGGGATTCCGTCCGGGCTTCCCTTGCCGCGCCCGGTCACTATCAGGAGTTCTTCGGTGCCGCTCGCCTGTCGCTGCCGCAGCCAGTTTTCGGCCCTGAACCGGGCCTCAGCTGCTGTGGGCAGCGACTCCCTCAGGTTCAGTGTGCGTGCCGGCCCGAACTCGGTTTCATCAAAGGCGCGAAGAAGATTTGCTTTCACCTAAAAAAGCTACAACGACTTCACCGGCACTGTGCGGGAGCGCCCGAAGGCAATCCGAATGCGCTGGTCACAGCGATGCGCCACCCCTTGTCCGTGTTCACAAACACGCGCTCTGAAACTCCACTGGTTGTGATGCCTTTCTGGGTCACGGTGTAGCAGTAGGTTCCGTACACCACCCCTGATTTGAGCGGCACTACCCGGAGGTTGCTCGCGCGAAGCGTGTCCGGCCAGGTCGTATCTCGACGGGCACTCCAGTCTGCCCAGCCAAGCTGAAGTCCTTCCGGACCATTTCGCGCGAGCGTAGGCTCCTGGAGATATGTGGCCAGATAGCGGGCCCGATCACGCTTGTGGATTGCATCGATGTTCTCTTCGAACAGACGGAGTGCCGCAACCGAATCCGAGCTGGCTGGCAGCGCTGCTCGTTGCGCGGCGGGCGCCGAATAGCACGCCGTAAGGAAAATCGCTGCCAGCAGGTGCGCGGCCGTTTGAGAACGTTTCATAGAATTGCCTTGAGAAGTGAGAGTCCTTTCTCCAGCTCCGCTCGACTGGCAGTGAGCGGGGGCAGGAGCCGTAGAGTATGCTCTCCCGCAGTGAGGATAAGAAGCCCGGCGTCCCATCCCCGCTTGACGATGTTCGCTGCCGCTTCCCCCACATCCAGTCCCCAGATGTATCCGGTGCCGCGCACTGCGCGAACTTTTTCACTCTGCCCCACCAGAGCGCGGAGCTGTTCACCCAGCCACTCGCCATTCTCGCGAACATTTCTCAGCAGTGCTTCGTCGTTCAGGCGCGAGAAGACATGTTCTGCTACGGCGGCGACAAACGGTCCCCCGCCAAATGTCGTCCCATGTTCTCCCGGCTCGATGGCCGCTGCGATGTCCGCTCGCATCAGGACCGCACCCATCGGAAGACCTCCGGCCAGAGGCTTGGCGAGCGTCACGATATCGGGAGTGACACCGGCTGATTCATAAGCGAACAGTCGCCCGGTACGCCCCAGTCCACACTGGATCTCGTCGAAGATGAGAACGATCTCGCGCTCCCGTGTCAGCTCGCGAACGCCGCGCAGGAATTCGGGGTCCAGGACCCTGACGCCCCCTTCTCCCTGAACCGGCTCGAGTATGACGGCCGCGACGGTTTCTCTGTCGAGTGTGACCTTGAGCGCCTCGAGGTTGCGCTCGGAGATCGATATGCCTCCGGCCAGTGGACGGAAGGGTGCGCGATACGAAGGACGGTCAGTGGCCGCAAGCGTCGCGAAAAGTCTTCCGTGAAACCCACCGCGCACCGCAACAATCTCCGACTTCTCCGTCGAGAAATTCTTCCGTGCCCATTTGCGAACGAACTTGAAGGCGCCTTCATTTGCCTCTGCGCCGGAGTTGCAGAAAAACACCGAATCTGCAAAGGAGTTCTCGGTCAGGGCCATCGCCAGGCGTTCGCCGGCGGGCGTTCTGAAAAGGTTTGATACGTGAATGAGCCCTGTCTGCATGGCGGTCTGCATCGCCTGCATGACGCCAGGGTCGGCGTGCCCGAGCGCATTCACTCCGATTCCGCTCGTAAAATCGAGATATTCCTTTCCATCGCCGTCGTACAGATAGAACCCCGAGCCGCGAACGAATTCCATCGGCGCGCGCTTGTACGTTCCGAGAAGAGGTGATATCACCTTGCCTTGCGTCGCCTGCTCGCCGGCCGGGGGGAGTGTGGCTGCCGTCATCGTACAACTCCGGTTGCTGATCTGATTAATGTGCCCGCGCTGCTGTCGCCGAGCATGCCCAGCGACCCGATACGGACTCTTGCTACGCCGCCCTCGATAGCCGCGAGCGCGGCTTCGAGTTTTGCCGACATCCCGCCTTCGGCCGTTCCAGTTGTTATCAGTTCCTGCGCCCCGTCGGGATCGAGCTGCTGCACCGGCTCGCCGGACGATGCGCGCACTGCGGGAACGTCCGATATAAAAAGCAGCTCCTCTGCTTCGAGTGCAGTAGCGATTGCCGCCGCGGCGTCGTCACCGTTCACGTTCAGTGCGTCGGACAGCGAAGCATCGGCGCAGCCGGACACTGGAGAGATTACCGGCAGCATCCCACCGTGCAGGAGCGTGCGAAGAATTGCCGGCTGTACTTCCGGAGTCCTGCCGACCATGCCGAACGTGGCGGCATCGCGTGGCTCCGCGCAGAGGAGACCGCCATCTTCGCCTGAAATTCCCACTGCATTGACGCCTGCCCGCACCAGAGCCGATACCATTCGCTTGTTGGAGAGGCCGGACAGCACCATCCTGACGACGGTGAGATCCTCCGCGGTTGTTACGCGGCGTCCGTTCGACATTTTTGGCACGAGGCCCAGCCGGCGCTGGGTTTCCGATATTTCGTCTCCGCCGCCGTGTACGACGCAAAATGTCCCCGGGGCCTCTGCCCATGCACGCGCGATCTCCACGATCAAGCCGGGATCGGCCTGCACTCTCCCCCCTACCTTCACGACGCGCATCACGCGTTCAGTCCCATGGTTTCCGGAAAGCCAAGCATGAGGTTGGCGTTCTGAAGTGCCTGCCCCGCAGCACCTTTGACGAGGTTGTCGATTGCCGCGAAAATGGTGAGCGTCGGCTTCGAGACATTTGCGGCGCGCACAGCGTGCAGCTTTACCGAGTTGCGATACGTGACATCCCTGAGGGTGGGAGGACCTGCCATGTAATGGGCGAAAGGTTCACCGGCATAAAAATCGGTGAAGACTTTCTCTGCATTCGTGACGTCATCCCCTGTCTCTACCGTTATCGTGGCGAGAATTCCTCTCGCAACGGGCAGAAGGTGGGGCGTGAAAATCATGTCGCCTGCGTAGCCCCAGTCAGCGAGTGTTGCCTTCATCTCCGCCAGATGCCGGTGCACGTTGCCTACTGAGTAGGCCTTGAAGTTTTCTGTGACTTCGCCGAACAGCAGGTCCAGCTTCGGTGAATATCCGGCGCCGGTAACGCCGCTTGCGGCCGATACATTGATGGTTGCATCGCCTCTGATGAGTCCGGCTTTCGCCAGCGGGGCAAGCGCGAACAGGATTGCCGTCGGGTAGCAGCCTGGATTGGCCACCACATCGGAGGATTTCACTGCTTCGCGGTTGAATTCAGTCAGGCCGTAAGTGGCTGGCGTTGCGCTGTTGCCAGGCCTGAGATCAGACGACAGGTCCACTGCCTTGGCTCCGGCAGCCGCGGCCGCCCCGACCCATTTGGCAGATGCGCCATGTGGCAGCGCGCAGAAAACCATGTCCACGCTTCCGAGCTCCACCTCGTCAGAACCCTGGAAGGTTAGCGTGCGCGCGCCAAAGCGGGCCACGGTTCCCTTCTGTTCATTGGCCGTGGCAAAGCGCAGCTCGAGCTGGGGGTGCGCTTCGATCAGATTGCAGAGTTCGCGGCCTGCATAGCCGCTCGCGCCCAGTACTCCTGCCGCAAGTTTATGCATAGTTAATGCATAACATTGCAGTCCCTTCGAGTCAACGCGTGGCGCGTCGGGCCGAGGTCATGGTTCGCCGGCTATCGCCTTGAGACGCTTCATGACTCTGTCCCGGGCCGCCACCGACCGGCAGATGATCAGGATGGTATCGTCTCCACCGACGGTGCCAAGCACATCCGACCAGCGTTCGCCATCCAGCGCGGATGCGATGGGTTGAGCACCGCCCGGCACTGTACGAAGGACGAGCATCTCGCTGGCGGCATCGATTCGCAGGAAGAGCTGGGGCAGCAGCGTTTCGAGGGCAGCGCGGCTCTCCTCTATGCTTCCGTCCGTTACGCCATACCGCGCGCCTTCCGGAGTCGGGACCCGCGCAACCCGAAGCTCGCGCAGATCGCGGGAGAGTGTTGCCTGAGTAACATCCCATCCGCGCTGGAGCATCAGTTTCCGGAGATCCTCCTGGCTGCTCACCATCCGGTCTTCGATTACTTCCAGAATTGTCGCGTGCCGTTCGCGCTTGTTGGCCATGCAGGACAGGATAGCACAGTCGGCCTGTTCCGGCGAGTACCGCGCTTGCATAAATCGCCTTCCAAGCGTTGACTCAAGGGCAAAAAATGATTAAATATTCGTTTGAACTGAATAGTTATGGAGAAATTTGTGACCCGGACAATTGCACTCGCCTACTCAGGTGGGCTTGATACTTCGATCATCGTTCCCTGGCTGAAGGAGAATTACAACGCCAGGGTCATCTGCGTGGCCGCCGAAATCGGGCAGGGCGACGAGCTTGAGGGGGTCCGGGCGAAAGCAATCGCATCTGGCGCCGAAGAGTGCTATATCGAGGACCTCCGCAAGGAGTTCGTGGAGGACTTTATCTGGCCCACGCTGCGCGCGGGTGCCATTTACGGACGTAAGTATCTTCTGGGTACTTCCATGGGCCGGCCGCTGATTGCCCGCCGCCAGGTCGAAGTTGCCCGTCAGGTAGGAGCTGATGCTCTTGCACACGGTTGCACCGGCAAGGGGAACGACCAGGTCCGCTTCGAGCTGACCTATGCTGCCTTTGCCCCTGAGCTGCCGATTATCGCGCCCTGGAGAGAGTGGGATATCCGGAGCCGGGAGGACGCGATCGCCTACGCCGAAGCTCACAACGTCCCAGTCGCTGCGACGCGTGAGAAGATCTATTCACGCGACCGCAACATCTGGCACATCTCCCACGAGGGGGGCGTGCTGGAGGATCCTGCCTCGCCTCCCCCGGCTGACCTCTTCATGCTGACGGATGATCCTCGCAGTGCATCCCCCAACGGTGAAGACGTCACCATCGGATTCCAGTCGGGTACTCCGGTGTCGGTCAACGGAACCCCCATGGATTCGGTAGCTCTGCTTATGGAGCTGAACCGGATTGGAGGGAGAAATGGAGTTGGCCGCATCGATCTGGTCGAAGACCGTCTGGTGGGCATGAAGTCGCGCGGCGTGTACGAAACACCGGGCGGCACCCTGCTCTACGCCGCTCACAGCGAGCTCGAGCAGCTGGTGCTCGACAGGCGCACGCTTGCCGCGAAGGACATGATTGCACCACACTATGCAGATCTCGTTTATGAGGGGCGCTGGTGGACAACCGAACGGGAAGCGTACGATTCTTTTGTGGACGTGACGCAGGAGCGTGTGACCGGTTCGGTGACGCTGCATCTCCAGCAGGGCGCACTCTCGATCGTCGGACGCACGAGCGACTACGCACTCTATGACGAGCGATTCGTGACTTTTGGCGAAGACGACGTTTACGAGCAGAGCGATGCGGCGGGGTTCATTCGCCTCTACGCACTGCCAAGCCGTGTTCGCGCGCTGCGCGATCGCGAGCTTGCGGCGCGAACGGCCGCTGCAAAGGGCGGCAAGTCGCCTTCCCTTTCATCCGTCTGAGCTGGTGGCGGACGCGGGCAAGCACAAGCTCTGGGGCGGACGGTTCTCCGTTGCGCCGGCCGCGGCATTGGAGGCGCTCAATCGTTCGATCGGGACAGACTTCAGGCTCTGGCCCTTTGACATTCGCCTGTCCAAGGCGTGGGCCGTCGCACTCTGGAATGCGGGGGTTCTGACGCTTGACGAGAGCCGCGAAATGGAGCGCGGGCTTTCGCTCGTAGCACGGAAGCTGGAAGAGGGCGAGCAGCCGATTGGAAGTGACGAAGACGTGCACACGATGATCGACCGCCTGTTGCATGCCGAGGTGGGTGATCTGGCGTCGAAGCTCCACACGGGACGCAGCCGGAACGATCAGGTTGCAACTGCAACACGCCTCTGGATGATGAGCGCGTGCGAATCCATCGACCAGGCGATTCGCGCGCTTCAGCAGATCATGATCGAGCATGCAGACAAGCTGCTCGACTCTCCAATGCCGGCATATACACACCTGCAGCGTGCTCAGCCGGTTTCCGGTGCCCACTGGATGCTCTCGCACTTCTGGCCCCTCGAGCGCGACCGGGCGCGTTTCACCGCAGTCGCGAAATCGGCGAGCGTGTTGCCCCTGGGTTCGGGTGCGGTTGCAGGGTGTGCTTACCCTGTATCACGCGTACTGCTTCAGGGAAGTCTTGGCTTCAGCGCATTGTCGCCAAACAGCATGGATGCCGTGTCGGATCGGGATTTTGTGGCGGAGATGCTCTTTGCCCTGGCCATGGTGGGAGCACACCTCTCGAGGCTTGCAGAGGATCTCATCCTGTTCGGGTCGAGCGAATTTCGTTTCGTACGATTCGGCGATGCTTTTACAACGGGATCGAGCATGATGCCGCAGAAACGGAACCCCGATGCACTCGAGCTGGCGCGCGCGTCCGGACCGCACACGCTCGGACAGCTAACGGCCCTGCTTGCCACCATCAAGGGTCTGCCCACGGGATACAACAAGGATCTGCAGAACGACAAGAAGTCGCTGTTTGAATCGGCAGACATGATGCTGCTTGTCCTGCCTGCCGTTTCTGGTGCGCTTGGCGAGATTCGTTTCGAGACGGACAATATGCGCAATGCTATTTCCAGCTCGATGATGGCAACCGATCTGGCGGATTATCTCGTCAGCAAGGGGGCGACATTCCGCGAGGCACATTCTGCAATCGGATCACTGATCAGGCAGAGCGAAGAGGATGGCGTCGAGCTGGACGCCCTTCCCTTTTCCGCGTTTGCCGCTGCGCACAATCTGTTCGAGCAGGACTCACATGAGTGGCTGGACGCCGTGAAGTCCATTGCGCGGCGCGAAGTACCCGGAGGTACGGGGCCCGAGGCAGTTCGCGCACAGCTGAAGGATGCACGCGCGGCGCTCCAGGCAGACAGGGAAGTGACGCGCGGCAATGAATTGAATTTGCGCGTTGGCTGAGGGAATCACCGGCACAAAAAAAGCCCCGCGAGTTGCGGGGCTTTTTTTTCGTCCTGCGCTGCTAGAAAAGGATGCCGAAAACGATTGGTGCAAATCGTGTCGGGGCGTTCTCCGTAAAGATGTGATTGATACGCGCCTCGGCAAAGGAGTTGAAGCCGGAAAGATCCAGGTTGACTCCAATTCCGCCGCTGACACCAAAGTCATTCGTCGAATTCGAGTTCGCCGCTACTGACTTGATGTTATAAACGCCGCCGCCAGCCAGAACGTATGGGCGCACTATCTCGCCGCCAGGAAAAGCAGCTATCGCGGTGATGTTTCCGCTCCAGATGCGCATTCCACTTACGCTGGTTGTCCCCGTCCCCGTGCTCCCATTGAACTTTGTGTACGCGCCCTCAAAACGGAGCGATACCGGAATCTCCTCACCGCCGCCGAAACCCAGGCTGGCCATGGCATTGAACCCGGTGCTGTACGAATCGCTGATTTTTCCCATTGGGATCGCTGCGCCTGCCGAGAGGCCCAGCATGGCTATGGCCTGAGCGCTCGCGTTCGCGGGAATCAGGGCGCCAGCCAGAACGGTGGCGGTTACTGCGAAAGCTGCACGAATACGTCTCATTTTTCCCTCTTAATAGTAAGCTCGGATTTGGAGCTGCTGCGACTGGCGGGAAGCTCGCCGATTACGGGTCCAATCGCTAGTGGGTCTGGGATGTTGTAAATATCCTTTTTTTATAGGATATTATTGTTAATGCGAGGCTATACCGTTGTTACATCAGCAGTTGCGCTCGAGGTGGACTATAAGTGGCTGGACAATCTCCTGTCGCACAACTCGGTGCCCGGCGTCAAGCAGGCCCGGCAGGGCGTGTCGCGCACTGTCCCCTACCCCGCGCTGCGCATCATCGCGATTGCTCTCGAGCTGACCAGGGATCTCCATATGCCCCTCCCTAAGTCCCTCGACTGGGCCACCCGACTATCGAAGGGTGAGAATCCTGCTCAGGGAGCAACCATCACGATCGGTCTCAACCTCGAGGCATTGGACAGGCACCTGCTGGACCGTCTGGCCTACGCTGTGGAAGTGGCGCCGGTCCCCCGGCGTGGGCGCCCTCCACATAGGGCATAAAAAAACGGGGCGCCTTTTCAGACGCCCCGCAGATTGTGACTCGTGAAGCTGGACTTAGCCGGCCTTGGTGACGTTTTCCGCCGCTGGGCCCTTCTGTCCTTCAACGATGTCGAACTCTACCGCTTCGCCCTCGGCCAACGACTTGAAGCCGTTACCAGAGATTGCGCTGTAGTGAACGAAGCAATCCTTCTGCCCGTTGTCAGGGGTGATGAATCCAAATCCCTTTGCATCGTTGAACCACTTCACTTTTCCGGTCGTGCGCATTCCTACTCCTATGAAATTTGTGTCTTGGGAGCGGACCTACGCCGTACCCTCGACAATCTGAACACGCGGGCGAATGGGATCCCCGCGCTGATCCGTAAGCCGGCGAAGTGTATTGCTACACGCCCCGGATTACCATGTACTAATAATACACTCAACTGCCGCCTGCGACAATAGTTAGGCTATTTCAGGGTTCTGCGAGCCTGGCATTGGTTACGAAGTAAGGGGTCTCGCCAAAGCAGTTGGTGGGCACCCCACGGTGCTCCTCATACTCCAGCGATACCCGCTTGCCCATGTTTTTCTGGACTATGCCGGCGATGGAGTCGCTGCGGATCGAAAAGGCGAAAATCTGCGGCATGGTCCCGGGTAAGGTCGCCATGGCGAGCTCTCCCTCCCAGGTTTTACAGATCCAGCCCTTTTTTGACAGCTTCTGGACGTATCCTGCCCGGTCCCCGGATGAATAGGTGTAGTTCAGGGTGATAGCTGCCCAGACGGACAGGATAGCCACGGGGACGAGAATCACGCCGGCAAGTACTCCCCAGGGCCAGAGCTTCCTTTTCCGTTTCGGTGAAGTGTTTGGGATGGTCATGTGTGGGAATTAGCTTTCGTCATCATCCTTCGCAAGCTGATCTTGAATTGATTCCGCGCCGAAAAACTGTGACCGCGATGGTTGGGAATGTGCCCGTGGGCTCGGCACACCCCATTGTCGTGCAGTCTATGACCAATACGGACACGGCCGACGCGAAGTCCACCGCGGGCCAGATCCTGGATCTCGCGCGCGCGGGCTCGCAGCTGGTCCGCGTAACCGTCAATAACGAGGAGTCTGCCGCTGCCATTCCCGAGATTGCGCAGCGCGTCCGGGACGAGGGAATCGACGTTCCCATCATTGGTGATTTCCATTACAACGGACACCAGCTCCTCATTCGCTACCCGGAATGTGCGCGAACGCTCGCAAAGTACCGGATCAATCCCGGAAATGTGGGAGGGAAGCGGCGCGACGAAAATTTCCGGACGATGGTGCGTGTCGCCATGGACAATGGAAAGCCCGTGCGCATCGGGGTCAATTGGGGGTCGCTCGACCAGGACCTGCTCACCCAGATGATGGATTCGAATGCCCGTCTGGACGAGCCCCACGACGCGCACGATGTCTATATAGAGGCGATGCTGGAAAGTGCGCTGCGCTCAGCCGCCCTTGCAGAGGAGACGGGCCTGCATCATGACGCGATCCTTATCTCGGCTAAGGTGTCCGGCGTCCAGGATCTCGTCGATGTATATCGCCGGCTCGCGAAACGGTGTGACTACCCGCTCCATCTCGGCCTCACGGAAGCAGGGCTGGGCGCCAAGGGTATCATCTCCAGTACTGCCGGGCTTTCGATTCTGCTTTCCGAAGGAATCGGCGACACGATCCGCGTATCGCTCACACCAAAGCCGGGCGGAGATCGCACCGAAGAGGTGTTCGTTGCGCAGCAGATTCTGCAGTCACTCGGGCTGCGCAGCTTCGCTCCGCAGGTAACCGCATGTCCCGGCTGCGGACGCACGACGTCCACCTTCTTTCAGAAGATGGCCGAAGATATTCAGGAATACATTCGCGAGCAGATGCCGGCGTGGCGGAAAACATATCCGGGCGTCGAGGATCTTCGCGTGGCCGTCATGGGATGTGTAGTGAACGGGCCCGGCGAATCCAAGCACGCGGACATTGGTATTTCGTTGCCCGGCAACTTTGAGGACCCCAAGGCTCCCGTGTACATCGACGGCAAGCTCGCGGTTACGCTCAAGGGCGACGCGATCGTACCGGAATTTCTGCAGCTTCTGGATGACTACATTGCGAGGCGTTACGAGCGTGCAGAGAAGGGAATCCCTGTCCCGGTCTAGCGTCTAGGCGTACTGCTCGAGCCGCGTTACCGCCTCACCGAGTTCCTCTACAATCGGTGCCTCGAAGCCGACTTCGCGCAGTCGCTTGTGCACGTCCGAATACCACTTGATGGTTCCGGCCCGGCCAGCACCAAAGCGTCGCCAGATGTTGTCCTCATCCACCGTCCGCCGCAAATCCGCCAGAATCGAGCTGGCGTTGTGAATCTTGTCGGCCGCGCAAACCCACAGGGAACGCGGTCCCGCATTCGCGAGCCGGGCGAGATAGTCCTCCTTCCTTTCCTCGGCCGAAAGCTCAACGCCGTCGTCATCGTATTTGCGGTAGGTCACAGACAGTACCGCTTCGAGCACGGGCTGGCCGAACTTGGATCCAATCCGCTCCTCGAGCGCGGCGCGGCTGAGTCCTTCCACAACACAGTCCTCGATGACGTCGTGCAGAATCCCGGCGATGATGGTTTCCTCGTCCTGGTCATATCGCGCCAGGATGATAGCCACATTCGCCGGATGCGTGAGGTAGGGAAGCTTGGTCCCCTTTCTGACCTGCCGGTCATGGTGCTTGGCCGCGAAAGCCAAAGCATGATTTATGGCGTCTGAGTATCCGCGCTGCTTCATGTCACCTTCGCGAAAAGTGTGACCAGTCTTTCCAGTCCGACTTGATCGGCAGCATCGTACGAGTTGAGCTCCGCCGAGTCGACATCGAGAACCGCAATCAGTTTCCCCGAGCCATTGCGTACCGGCACCACAATCTCGGACCTGGACCGCGAATCACACGTTATGTGTCCGGGAAACTTTTCCACATCGGGAACGATTACCGTTTCACCGCGCTCGGCCGCAGCTCCGCACACGCCCTGGCCGAAGCGGATCTCGAGGCAGCCGAGGCTGCCCTGATATGGGCCAACGCGCAGCAGGCCCGGTTCTACAACACGGTAAAAGCCGGTCCAGAGATGGCCCATTGATATGTGGATCAGTGAGCTGAGCGTGGCCATCATTGCAATCGGATCATCCATTCCATCGAGCGCCGCCTTCGCGTGCGCGTACAGTTCGGCGTACGCGGCGTCTTTTGGCTCACTGCGAAGATCCGGAATCGATTCAGCCATCTGTCCCCGTAAACATCCCCAGCCTTCGCGGAAAAGTAACTCTTCTATTTAAAGATGCCGAAGTGTCCGAGAATCCACCAAAGGATGATGAAGATCAGCACCGTGCTGAAACAGCCTCCACCCATTTTCTTCGCTCCGTATCCTGCTGCAACGCCTCTCAACAGCTTGCTCATGAACTTTCTCCGGCAAAGCTAAGGTTTGCTTGAGCCGAAACATTTTCGCTCGTGACTTCGGCCGTCTCGATTCTGGGCAGCTCGTCGTCCCAGAGCACGAGACCATGGATGTGCATGTTGATATTGCGCAAACTTTCAGCCGCGACAGCGAAATCGTGTGTTTTGGTCCGTGCAATCCGCCCGCACAGAACCACGTCCGGCCCGGGAATCACCGACATCGCATCGCGCTGCACAAAGCTCAGGGGCGCTGCGATCACTATGAAGTCGTACCGCCGCTGCATCCGCTGAAAGCCACCCTGGATGGCGGCAATTGCAGGCCCGTCCGGGTGTACAACGCGTCCCGTTCCGCTGGGTAGTACATCCAGCGGCCGGTCGCGGCCGATGGTTGTCGGGACAATTGCCTCAGGCCACTGTGTAGCCCCTGCCATCACATCCGCAAATCCCGGATTCGCCCGCAGGCGAAGCACTCCGGCGATCGTCGATGTCGTGGGATCTACATCAACGAGGAGAGTGCTGCGTGCCTCATACGCGGCAACGGCAGCGAGATTCGCCGCCACTGCTGCAACGATTACAGGCTCCTCTCCGGTGACGGTTATCACCGGTACCGGCTCTTCGCTGCCGGCAATATGCATGTAGAGATTCTTGTAATTCTCCGAGACTACATCGATGAGCGGCGGTGCCTGCTCATCCGATTTCCGGCGTGCACGTTCGACGACTTCCGATGGCTTCACGATCGCTATAACACGCGCACGGGTGAACTGCTCCGCCTCGCGCGAATCGGCGATGTGCGGCTGCCGAAGCTCATAGGCGAACGCAACCGCGAAACCTGCCGCAAGCGCGAGAATGGTCGCCGCGGCAAGCATGGCGAGTGGGGGAGCGTCCACGTTTGCCACGTCACGCATCCTGGCAATCTGTTGATCTATCTGTGCATTCTTCTGCCGAATGCGCTGCAGTTCCTGCAGTGCGCCGAAACGGATCTTCTCCGACTCCGCTCGCCGCGAGAGATACATCATCGTATCCACGGTCGTCGAGACTACGGGAACGGGGGCAACGGGGCGCAGAAGGTTCAGCTGCGCACGAAGCTCCCCCCGACGCCTGTCAGCAAGACCCTGTATTCCCCGGCCAATTGCCGTAGCGCGAGCGGTAAGTGCCACATACACAGGATCAACGGCGCCGACGGCTCCAAACGCCTCGCGCTCTTTTTCGATTTCGCCAAGAGAGTCGAGAAGAATCTTCACCTGCGGGATGTCCGCCACATACGGTGATTCCGCGAGTGCGCGATAGGACGATGAAAGCGGTGATGTCTCGGCCCGGGTAATCAGGCGGGACAGAGCGGCCACTACTGCGGTGATGGAATCACGGCGTGCAATCGCTTCTGGCGGGAAGGTATCTACCGGAGCTGCGGCAGGAGCGGTGATGCTGCGCCGCGCGATGGCGAGGACAGAGTCGGCAAGTGCGACCTGTGCCGCTGCCTCGTCGCGTACAACCAGAACAGATGTGGACTCTGGACGTACTTCCACGGTTTCAGTGGGTTGAGCGGTCTTGCTGCCCTGTCGGGGAACGAGAATGAAAGCTATGAGCGCAGCGATAAATACAGTTCCGCCTGCAATACCCATTAAGCCCGGTCTGCGAATCGCATTTCGGGAGCGTGCTGCAATCCACGCGTAACTGACGCTCGAAGGGTTTTTCATTCTTTCAAAAGGGTCGCCGCAAGGCGCTTCCGATGCAAGGGAAGCGCCGCACGCCTAAACAAAAAGAGGGCATCGATTCGATGCCCTCTTTCGTTGGTAAAGGCTGTTACTGAACCGTGACTACGCCCTTCATCCCCATCGCGAGGTGAGGAGTGCAATGGAACGGGTAGGTGCCGGCCTTGATGTTTCCGAAGGAAACAGTGATTGTCTCTCCTGCGTTCATCTTCATAGCGCTGGAAAGCTCGCCCATCTTCTCGGAGATGTTGGCGTCGAGCTGTCCCTTTACATCTGCCGGTACAGTTGCGGGATCAAAGGCCACGTTGTGCGGTCCACCGCTGACCATCGTGAACTTGATTCCGTCGCCTGCTTTGACGGTGATGTTCGCGGGCTCGAAACGATAGCCCTGCGCATCGCCGATCATCTTGACTTCATGGGTGGTGCCAGTAATCGGAGCTGCCGTGCCGACTGCTGCCGGTGCTGCCGGCGTTGCTGCTGCCGTCGCTGCCGTGTCAGCCGTTGTGTTTTCTGCTGCCTTGTCGCCGCCGGCGCATGCGCCGAGGGTGATGGCGGTTGCTGCTACCGCGAGTACGTGAAACCGCATTTCTGATGGCCTCCAGTGCCGAACTCTAACTACGAATAAATGGGAATTACCCGGCCTATGCCGGTACTTGTGAATTTATTCACAAGGCGGTGCAGGCGCAATGCGGCCCCGCACCACCTCACGGTGCACGAACTATTCCGATCCTAGAAACCGCGAATCAGCGACTGGTTGAGCCTGCTCGGGTCCCCAACGTAGGCGAACCGGAATCCCTTCATGTATTTCCTGGCCACTCTCTGGACATCGGCCGGAGTGACGCTCAGGACCTCGTCCATGAAACGTTCAGCCAGGCGGTAGTCCCCGCGGTACAGCTGAGCCCGGGCCAGAAAATCCGCCTGGGCGGCATTGGTCTCGTTGTCCATGAAGTATTCCGTCACGAACTGCTGGGCAAGGCGTTCGAGCCCGCCGGCATCGAGAGTTTCACGCTGAAGCTCGTCTATTGCCGCCCGCATCAGCTGCAGACTCCGGTCGGGTGAGACCGTAGATATGTACAGTCCGCCAGCGCTGACGGCCCTGTCGAGAAAGGGCGCATGGACATCATAGGTGAGGTTCTCGCGGGTCCGGATTTGCGCGAAGAGCCGGCCTGTGAGCACTGCTGTCGCAATTCTGAGGGCCTGATAGTCAGCGCTGGTCGCGGCAGGTCCGCTGTAATATCCCAGCAGGTAATTGGTCGGAAGCGACCGCTGTGCGACGACCACTGCAGGATCCCCTGTGGGAAGCACAGGCGGTGGTTCCCACTTGTAGCTGCCGGCAGGAAGGCGTGCAAGCGTCGACCGCACGAGCCGAGCAACGTGCGCGCTGTCGACGTTGCCTACCACTACAAGAAGCATCCGCGACTTCACCATCTGCGCCTGGTGAAACGCTTTCAGCGACGCGACGTCGATTTTTGCCAGTGACTCGACGGTTCCAGCAAGGGGCATGGCGTATTGGTGAGCAGCAAATGCAATACTGTCGGCCAGCCGTCTCGCAAGCGCGTCCGGATCGTCGTTCTGCTGTGTGAGCGCAAGGCGGTACTGAGCTTTTACGATTTCCACTTCGGGCGCGGCGATCGTTGGATTCATCACCCGATCGGCAAAGATGGACCAGGTCGAATCGAACACCTCGCTCGATGTGCGAATGCCGAACATGGTCCATTCGACGGTTGGCCTGACCACGATTTCGCTGCCAAGATTCGCCATCTTCCGTCGCAGGACGGCCTTGGGATAGCGCCGCGTGCCACGCTCCGAGATATCGAGGAGGACCGGTTCGATGCCGGCTTTTTCTCCGGCCAGCTTCGGCCCGCCGAGCAGGTACAGGTTGGCAGCGACCACATTGTTGGCGGGGTTGCTGCGCAGAACTACCTTCACGCCGTCAACGTCAAAACTTGTCGTTGCGGCTCCGATTGCGAGAACGACTGCAAGCAGCATCAGTTGGTTCCTCCGGCAAGATCACGTTCGGTTAGGCCGAGCGCTTTTCTCGCCTCGGGGTGAATCAGGACTCCGGTCACGCGCGGCTTGCCCACGATGTATTTCCGCGCATATGCACGCAGATCGCTGACCGACTGCTTCGCCATGTTGTCGACGTATCCCATGTAGTACTCGAGGTCCGCTACGCTCCACCAGAATCCGAGTGTGTGTGCGAATCCCGAAGCCCGCTCGCGATCAAACGCAGATGTCACTGCGCGGTGCGCTTTCACCGCGGTGAGCTCGTCTGGATCGAAATAACCTGGCGAGTCGAACTTGGCGATCTCGTCCTGGAGCGCCTTCAGTGCAGCACGGAAATTCTCTGGCGATGTCTGACCGCTGATGGTGATGGGGCCAGTGTGGTTCAGGGTATAGTAGTTGACGAGAACACCCTGCCACAGGCCGCTGTCTGCCAGACGCTGCTGAAAGTTGGACTGCGGGTCATTCAATACGTCGGAGAAAACATCAGCGGCATAGGTCGCCGCCGGATCCTTTCCAACGCTCGGCCCCTGCCATTGCATCAGCACCGTGATTGCGCCAACCGGGGCTTCGGCAATTACCTCTGCACTTTTCCTGAGCGGCGGAATGGGTGGAATAGGATCGACGACAAACGGGTCGGGCCCGCGCTTCCAGTCGCCAAGCTCCTGCTCGACGATCCTGAATACCTCTTCCGGATTCACATCACCGGCCACGATGACGGCCGAATTGTTCGGGATGTAGTACTTGGCCTGGATGCTCCGCATTTTCGCGGGCGTCGTGGAAAGGATTACGCTCCTGTCTCCAATGATGTTCTTTCGGCTGAAGTTTCCCGGATAGAGGAGGCTGTCCATTTTCTGGGTGAGTACAAAACCCGGACTGGACTCGTTCCGGTCATATTCTCCGATCACGACCTGCCGTTCACGTTCGAGCTCGTCCTGGAGAAACAGCGGCGCCTTGAGCGCCGAAGCCAGCAGGCGAACGCCCTCGCGAATGCTGTCCGCAGGCAGGGTCATGAAATAATTCACGACTTCTTCCCGGGTGCTCGCATTGTAGATGGAACCGAGATCACCGGCACGGGCCACAAAGGCATCCGGCATTGGATATCTGGCATTTGCCCGGAAGAACATGTGCTCGTACAGGTGCGCCAGGCCGGCGTAGTCCGGGGTTTGCGTAAAGGAGCCGTTCTTCACGTCGACTTCGATGGTAACGAGCGGAACACCGTGGTTCTCGACTACAATTACCTCGAGACCATTGGGCAGCACCTTCTGCTTGATGATTTTCTGGAGTTCCGCGCGCTGCGCCATGGCAATTGATGGCAGCAGTAGGGCGGAGAGAACGAGGATTAGGGTGGCGAATGAGCGCCAGCGTGGATTTCTTTTTGACATGTCAGTCAGGTACTACCCCAGGTGACAGATAAATATTCCAGTCTTGTTTCGCGGCTCGACCCGGCCCGCGTAAAAAGGAACGAAAAGCTTGCCCCCTATACGACGTTCCGCATCGGGGGCCCTGCTGACGTGCTCTATGAAACAGCCTCGGCAGACGATCTGGCAACCGCCGTCCTGGCTGCCCGCGAGCTGCAGGTTCCGTACTTCGTGCTTGGACTTGGAGCCAACATACTCGTAGGCGACAAGGGCTTCCGCGGCATCGTCATTCGGAATGTAGCGAGGGCCTTCAACTTCACCGACGATGGCAAGCTTTGGGTGGAGAGCGGGGCGGTTGTGGGCGAGATCATCCCTGAGGCGGTCGAGCGTGGATGGTCCGGCCTGGAACACTACGTAGGAATACCGAGCACGGTGGGCGGGGCAGTGTGGCAGAATCTCCATTTCCTGGAGCCGGAACCGGAGCGCAAGAAGACAATGTTCATCGCCGATGTCTTCCATTCGGCCGAACTTCTCCTGGAGGAAGGGACCCGGGCGACCGTTGACAAGGATTACATGAAGTTCGGTTACGATACCAGCGTACTGCACTACCGCAAGGATGTCGCTCTAGCTGTGACTTTTCAGCTCCAGAAAGGTGATACGGCACTGATGCATCGTGTCATGCAGGAAAATCTGAGCTGGCGGGGCGCACGCCATCCCTGGCTTCAGATCCACCCCAGCGCAGGGTCGATCTTCAAGAAGATCGAGGGCGTTGGCGCGGGGCGGCTGGTGGATCAGTGCGGCCTGAAGGGCTTCAGGCATGGCGGCGCGCAAATCTCGCATATTCACGCCAACATCGTCGTGAACCTCGGGAATGCGACCGCGAAGGATGTCCGGGAGCTTATTGCCATCGCCCAGAAGGCCGTCAAGGAAAAATTTGGCCACGAGCTGCAAACAGAAATTGGTTTTATCGGCGAGTTTTGATCAGCGGGTCGTCCACTCCTTCCAGGTCGCTTCCTGAGCGCCGATTGTAAGCGCGTTGCCATTTCGGACGAGCGGCATTTTCAGGAGAAGGGGCTCTTCGGTCAGCTTGAACAGCCATTTTTCATCTGACAGCTGCGCGTACTTGAGTCCCTGATCGGCGAACGCGCGCGATTCGCGATCAACAAGATTTGCAGCGCCAAACTTTTGCGCGAAACGCCGGAGCTCTCCCAACGATGCAGCTCGCTCCATCAGATCCACGAAATGAACCTTTATGCGTCGCTCAGCGAAAAACCTCTGGGCCTTGCGTGTGTCTGCACTCTTGCGGACACCAAATATCTGAACTTCCATGGCGCGTTGAATTCCGGTTCAAAAAGGTTCGAGCAGATATATGAAGACGAATCAATTCCTGCCAGCGTGGTGGCTGCGCGGAGCCCATGCTCAGACGCTATGGGGAAAGCTCGTGCGAAAACAGCCCCCTGCTCCCGTGGAGATGGAGAGGTGGACCGCGCCTGATGGCGAGACGCTCGAAATTCACCGGCTGAAAATGCCCGGTTCGAAATCCCGCATTGTTCTGCTGCACGGACTCGAAGGGAGTGTCAGGTCGCACTATGCGCAGGGGCTGTTCTGGGAGGCGTTCAGGAGAGGATGGAACGCAGATCTCCTTGTGTTTCGAACTTGCGGCAGCGCCGAGAGCGTTACTCCCCGATTGTATCACTCAGGCGAAACGACGGACATTGCGTGGGTCCTTGAAAAGATCATTGCCGAGGACCCGCATGCTGCAATCGGGCTCGCCGGCGTGTCGCTTGGTGGCAATGTCCTGCTGAAATACCTGGGTGAACTGGGCAGCGCGATATCCCGACAGATTCGTGGGGCAGTCGCAATCTCCGTCCCCTTTGACCTCGAGCGTTCATCGCGAAAGATCGATCGTGGCTTTTCGCGTCTCTATCAATGGCACTTTCTCAGGACCCTCCGGAAGAAGGCCCGGTTGAAACTCGAGCAGTTTCCCGGGATCGCAGATATTAGACGCGTTGAAACGGCCAGGACCATGTTCGAATACGATGATGTCATGACCGCCCCTGTTCACGGGTTCAAGGGCGCTTCGGACTATTACTCACGCTCGAGTTCAATCAACTGGCTGCAGACCATCGATGTTCCCACGCTCCTGCTGAGCGCTGTGGATGATCCATTCCTTCCAGCCGATGTTCTTGATGAGGTTTCCCTGAGAGCAGGACGGAATTCGAACCTTGTGATGGAATTTCACCCGCATGGGGGGCACGTTGGGTTCATCTCTGGAAGCAACCCGCTCCGCCCTGTTTATTATGCAGAACAGCGCGCTGCTGATTTCCTCTCGAAGCTGATTGGCTGACCCTTCTGTAAATCGGAGAATCGCATGACCGCACGCACGACTATCGCCCTCGCCATTTGCGGCGCCCTTTCCGTCGCCTGCGCCACTTCGCAGCAAACCGAGTCCGAACATGCCGGGCATTCCGCCACTGCTGCAGCAGCGATCCCCGTAAACTCCCTGCCGGCGGATGAAGCGGGAGCGCTCACACGCCTTGCGAGCTCACCGCGGCACGGAGAATGGGTCACAATTCGCACTGGCCCGCAGGACAGTGTTCGCGCGTGGGTTGTTTACCCGGAACGGAAGACAAAAGCGCCGGTAGTGCTCGTGGTGCACGAGATCTTTGGGCTGACTCCATGGATTCGAAATGTCGCCGACCAGCTTGCCGCAGAAGGCTTCCTGGCCGTCGCGCCCGACCTGCTGACGATGAAGAACCTTTCCGGCTTTCCCGACAGTGTTGACCGGCAGGCAGCTACTGCCGCAATCCGCACTCTTCAAAGCGCCGATGTTCAGCGCCAGCTACGAGCGGCAGCAGATTATGCGATGAGTCTCCCGGCCGCGACGAAGAAGTACGGAATTGTCGGCTTTTGCTGGGGAGGAGCTGCATCATTTCAGCACGCCGCGTCATCCCCAGGCCTCGGAGCATCAGTCGTGTATTACGGGGCGCCGCCAGCTGGGGGAGTGGCCACTGTGAGCGCTCCAGTCCTCGGCCTTTACGGTGCAAATGACGCCAGGATCAATGCAACAATTCCCGCGACCGATTCCGCGATGAAGGCAGCGGGCAAGATTTACGCATACCATATATATGAAGGTGCCGGTCACGGTTTCCTGAGACAGCAGTCGGGACTGAATGGTGCCAATGCAGCTGCAACCGCCAAAGCCTGGCCGGAAACACTCGCCTGGTTCAGGAAGCACCTGGGCAAATAGACGACCTTGAACACTCTTTTTCTAATCGCATTCGGCGGCGGCCTCGCCCTCGCTGTTTATGCGATGCTTCACGGCGTTGAACGCAGCCGCGAGACCGGTGTAACACGACCTGCTGCGTATCTTAACCTGCCTTCAGTAGCCGCATTCATGGTCGCGTTTGGTGCAGTGGGATATGCGCTGATGCGTAACTCGAGCTTGTCCGCAGCTCCGACAGTTGTGATTGCCGCGATCGGCGGAGGGCTCGGCTGGGTCGGGATGAGCGTGCTGATGGCGAAATGGGCTTTGCGTCCGAGTGAGCCAAACCCGCATGACATTGCGGAAGAAATTCAGGGACAGCCAGCTGTGGTGGTTACGGCGATAAGCGTGGACTCACTCGGTTCGATCAGTTACGGCCGGGCGGGACAGGTCGCGCCCGCAAAAAGCATCGATTCCGCTACGCTTCGGCCGGGAACCGAAGTAGTCATTGATCATTTCGACGACGGTGTCGCTATCGTCGAGGATTGGGCCTCGGTAGAGAGGCGCCTCTAGCTGCGGCCGGAACGCGCATAGAGCGCGAGCCACTCCGGCCAGTTCCCGCTCAACTCGAAAAAGTCGTCGTAGTAGGCGAGCCCTTTTTCTTCCAGGTACGCTATCAGGTCAGGAAGCATGTCGTCGTTGGCGAGCGGTCCGATCGCGATCAGATCGTCCTCGATCCTGAACTCTGCGTCGGTCAGATTGAAAGTTGAGTCAATCTCCACGCGCGTCAGAGCATTTGACTCGAAGCTGCTTTTTCTGACTAGGACTGTGGGAAGGTTGGCGCTGATCGTGAGTGGCATGTGTGAATCGCAGATGCGGGATTGGTGGTTAGTTTAACAATATGGGAGCACACCGGCGCTCGCCGACATCCGAGCGGGAGTTCGATGTAATTGTAGTTGGGGCAGGCCACGCGGGCACCGAAGCGGCGGTAGCTGCCGCCCGGACGGGCGCGAGTGTGGCCATCATCACGAGTGCCCTCGAGTCCATTGGCCAGATGTCATGCAATCCCGCAATTGGCGGAGTCGCGAAAGGCACCGTAGTCCGGGAAGTCGATGCCCTTGGCGGAATCATGGGCAAGGCCACCGACCTTGCCATGCTTCAATTCCGGATGCTCAACCGCAGCAAGGGGCCGGCGGTGTGGGCGCCGCGTGCGCAGTGCGACCGTGGATTGTACCGGCGCGCCGTACGCAAACTGCTGGAGACTCAGCCGCGACTGGAGACTATCCAGGGAACCGTTGCGCGTCTCTCCCTCGACGGCAGCGTGGTGACGGGTGTCGAAACTCTTGAAGGGCGGCGCTTCACTGCCCGGACCGTTGTAATAACGACCGGAACGTTTCTTCGCGGGCGTATTCATATTGGAAGTGCGACAAGCGTATCGGGCGGGAGGGCAGGGGAGTCAGCGACGACACATCTCGCAGAGCAGCTCGAGGCGTTCGGCTTCACAGTTGAACGGTTCAAGACGGGAACACCCCCGCGCATAGACGGCCGGTCAGTGGACTTCTCGAAGCTTGCCCTTCAGTCCAGCGAGATCGAGGACTTCGACTACTCCTGGTCTCACTTCTGGCCGGAACCACGAGTCTCGGGTGGAGTCACCCGCCACCCTCCGCAGCTCCCCTGCTGGATCACTTACCTGGAGGGGGCCGGCAAGCAGATAATCGAGGACAACATCAACCTTTCGGCGATGTACAGCGGTGCCATCGCCTCCCGCGGCCCGAGGTACTGCCCGTCCGTTGAAGACAAGGTCGTAAAGTTTCCACTCGCCGAGCGTCACCAGATATTCCTGGAGCCCGAGGGCCATGACACGTCGGAACTCTATGTAAACGGGCTATCGACTTCTCTGCCGGCAGAAGTTCAGCTGGACATTCTGCACAGCATCACGGGCCTGGAGGATGTTCGCATGACTCGCGCGGGGTACGCTATCGAGTACGACTACTACCCTCCGACTCAACTCGATTCGTCGCTGCAGACAAAGGCGGTCGCTGGCCTCTTCTTCGCCGGCCAGATAAATGGTACAACCGGATACGAAGAGGCGGCTGGTCAGGGTGTTGTCGCCGGGCTCAATGCCGGGCGTCTCGCGCTGGAGCAGGAGCCCGTGGTATTCGGCCGCGAGACGTCATACATCGGGGTGTTGGTGGATGATCTGGTCACCCGGGGTGTGGACGAACCGTATCGCCTTTTTACGTCGCGATCGGAATTCCGGCTCACGGTTCGCCAGGACAACGCTCTGCGCCGTCTTGCCGGAATCGCACAGTCGCTCGAGCTATACACTCCCGAGGAAAGTGCCGTTGCACTGGCAAGACTCGAGGATGAGGATGCTGCACTTCGGATAGCGCGAGAGGCGAGTGTCCGCCCTGAGCAGGTGAACGACTTGCTTTCTGCAAACGCGAGTGCTGCGATTCCGCACTCTGTAAAACTCATCGAGCTGGCACGCCGTCCGGAGTTGAGTCTCGCGGATCTCTTCGCGGTTGTTGCAGAGAAGAATGTTTCACGCGATGCGATTCTTACCGCGGAACTCGAGATCAAGTACGCCGGATATTTCGATCGCGAGCGTCTGCAGGCCGACAAGATGAAACGTCTTGGAGATTTTCGTCTCTCGTCAGACATACCATACGATGAGTTTGCATCGCTTTCGTTCGAGGCACGGCAGAAGCTGGGCAAGCTGAAACCGTCGACACTAGCTCAGGCTTCCCGGGTGCCGGGGGTAAGTCCGAGCGATCTTCAGAACCTTGTTCTGGAAGTGGAGCGATTGCGCGAGAACAAAAGAGTAGCCGCGGAGTAAGCTTTCGGTGTGCACGTATGTTGCGCGCGTATTTACAATCCATCACGTGAGTGAAACATGAAAGGACTTCTGCTTGCTTTCTTGTCTGTTTTGGCGCCAGTAACGGTACACTCTCAAGCCGTTAATGAGCCAATTCCACAAATTACAGTGGTTGGAAGGGGAGAAACCAAGATTTCTCCGGACCGGGCGAATATCCAGATCAGCGTCCAGACTCGTGCGGCCACCGCCGGGGCTGCTGGGGCTGCAAACGCAACCAGGCAACGGGCAGTGCTGGATGCCCTCCGAAAACTGGGGCTCCCTGACGACCAGCTCTCCACCGCGAACTACACGGTCCAGCCCGAATACAGATACGAGCCGAGTCGCAATCCGACAATCATCGGCTACTCGGCGACCAATACGATCATTGCCGAGGTGCGAGATCTTACCAAGGTCGGCGCCGTGATCGACGCCGCTTTGGGCGCCGGTGCGAACATGATCAGCTCCCTGAACTTCTACGCTTCCAACATTCAGCAGGCTCGGCAGACCGCGATTACTTCTGCAGTGCAGATTGCCCGGGCAGAAGCAGAGGTCGGAGCCCGCGCCGCTCAGGGCCAGCTGGGTGGGCTTCTCGAGCTGACCATTGGTGCCTACTACGCCCCTCCGCCGCGTCCAATGCTGATGATGGCAAAGGCTGAGGCAGCCCAGGCCAGCGAGACACCGGTTCAGCCCGGCCAGGAAACAGTCACT
The DNA here is from genome assembly GCA_036676795.1 of Gemmatimonadota bacterium. Taxonomy (GTDB): domain Bacteria; phylum Gemmatimonadota; class Gemmatimonadetes; order Gemmatimonadales; family Gemmatimonadaceae; genus UBA4720. The sequence goes on along the minus strand of JAKFCC010000209.1, from coordinate 63,848 downwards.
GTTGAGGTTACCACCCGGTGGCGGTTCGTGCCCAACCGTTAGAGTTGTTTCACGTGAAACAGATAAGCTTGAGTTTCACGTGAAACACCCTGCCACTCCGGGTTATGAGGCTCTAGATTAGCCCCCTACCTCAAACCCGGTGTGGCGTGGGTCGAATCATAGCAATTGCCAATCAGAAGGGCGGCGTCGGAAAAACCACTACCGCTGTTAACCTCGCGGCTAGTCTCGCGGCGGCGGAAAAACGCACCCTTCTTGTAGACGGTGATCCCCAGGGGAATGCGAGCAGCGGCATTGGCATCGAGCGGTCAGAGTCTGATCTCGACCTGTACGATATCATCATCGGCAACGCGTCCGCCCGCGATGTGATTCGGAAGGCTGTCCAGTTTCCCACTCTCGATGTAATTCCCGCGTCCACGGAGCTGGCAGGCGCCGAGGTCGAACTCGTGGGACAGCAGGACTGGGAGACTTCGGTCAAACGAGGACTGGCTGATATCAAGGACGACTATGACTTCATCATAATCGACTGTCCGCCCTCCCTCGGAATGTTGACGGTGAACATGCTGACCGCGGCAGACGCTCTGCTCATTCCGCTACAGTGTGAATACTATGCCCTCGAGGGTTTGAGCCAGCTGCTGAACACGGTTCACCGAATTCAGCACTCAGTCAATGAAGCCCTCGGAATCGATGGTGTTCTCTTGACCATGTACGACGCGCGCCTGAATCTGTCGCGGCAGGTCGCCGCCGATGCCCGGGAGTACTTCGGCAAACAGGTACTCGACACAGTGGTTCCCAGGAATGTCCGGCTTGCCGAAGCTCCAAGCTTCGGAAAGCCGATAATTCTTTATGACATTGGATCGGTTGGCGCGAAAGCCTACATGGGCGTCGCGCAGGAAATCATCACTCGAACAAAGGCAGGATCCCGTGGCGGCTGAGAAAGACGGAAGACGCCTGGGAAGGGGTCTGGATGCGCTCATCAAGGGAATTCAGGCCGATCAGCCGGTCAAGGCCGGTACTCGGGTCGAAGGCGATTCCAAGATTTCAATTTCGCAAATCGCCCCAAATCCCTTTCAGCCCCGTCGAGAGTTTGCGGCCGACGAGCTAAAGGAGCTTCAGGCTAGCCTGTCAGCATCCGGGCTGCTGCAGCCCATCACCCTGCGCCGAGCTCCCGACAAGAAAGGGTATCAGCTTGTGGCGGGTGAACGCCGGCTTCGGGCAGCTACAGCACTTGGCTGGAAAGAGATTTCTGCAAATATCCGCGACGTTGACGACCGCGCGCTGCTCACCCTAGCACTGGTAGAAAATCTTCAGCGATCGGATCTCAATCCCATTGAGGAGGCGGAAGGGTACAAGCGCCTGGTCGACGACTTTGGACTGAGTCATGTTCAGATCGCAGAAATGGTGGGAAAAGACCGGTCCACAGTAGCTAACTTGTTGCGGGTATTGAACTTACCTGCATCGGTTAGAGACTGGGTCAGGTCCGGCGAGCTCTCGATCGGTCATGCCCGGGCTCTGCTGCCACTTCAGGACTCCGCGCAGATTCAGGCCTTTGCCAAGGATGTAGTCGCTCGTGGACTTTCGGTCCGGCAAACAGAATCGCTGGTAAAAGCCAATGCGGCACCCACGGCGGGAACCAAGCGTAAGGCGGCCAGGAAGCAGAGTGCAGAAGCGCAGGCCACGGCCGTCGAACAAAGACTTCGTCGGCGTCTGCAGACTGATGTTGCAATTCAATTGAAGGGAGCCGAACGCGGAAATGTTGTCATCACCTTCTACTCTGCGGATGACCTCGAACGTCTGCTCGAGTTGATGGGCGTTCCGGGCGAAGAGGTACATGACTGACGTCGCGACAATCGCTGCACATCTCGATGAATTCCTTCAGCCTTCGCGAATCGCGGATTATGACGGAGCTGTAAACGGTCTGCAGATGTCCAGCGATGCAGACGTCAGAAAGATTGCAGCGGCCGTGGACTTCTCACAGCGAACGCTCGATGCGTGCATCGCCGAACAAGCAAATCTGCTGATCGTGCATCACGGAATGTTCTGGGGAGGTACAGCTGCCTTTACTGGAAACACTTTCCGGCGAGTGAAGCTGCTTATCGAGAAGGGGATTGCCGTGTACTCCTCTCACCTGCCGCTCGACATGCACCCTGAAATTGGAAACAATGTGCTGCTGGCAAGAGAGCTGGGACTCACTCCGTCACGCGGGTTTGCGGAATGGAAGGGAGCTGCCATCGGCGTCGCCGGCGATTGCGATATCCCTACGTCTCAGCTGGCAGAACGCGCCAGAGTGTTCGCATCCTCGTATGGAGGATCGGTTGTCTCGACGTCGAACACTGTGAAACATGTCACGAAAAGCTGGGGACTGTGCACCGGCGCGGGAGCGTCTGCCGAAACTATTTCAGAGGCTCTCGGCAGCGGAATCGACACACTCATCGTCGGGGAAGGGCCACACTGGACTGCAGTCGCGGCTGAGGATGCCGGAATTGCTGTGATCTATGCCGGCCACTACGCTACCGAAACTCTCGGTGTTCAGGCAGTGGCACGGCTCGCGTCAGAAAAGTTCGGCATCCCCTGGACCTTCATCAATGCTCCTACGGGACTCTAGCTAGCACCCCGCATAGGCGCTGCGCCATCGCAACACCCAACTGGTGAAGCTGATCCTCTCCACCAGAAGGACCCTCGACCCTTCGCTGTATTCCAGGCTGATGAAAGCGGCTGGACGCCGATTCTCTCCAAGCAATACGGCGCCCAGAACTTCCGGAACCCGCACCTCCTCTTCGCGACCCCGCTGTGTTTCACGAAACGCAGGCACGTAGTGCGTTTCGCCGGACCTTCTCTCGGCGATGAGCAGCACGTGTTCTTCGCGAACATTCGCCTCCGTGTTGATGCGTCTGACCGCATCCGCAATGATCGCCCGCGACCCGGGCAGCTCCAGGCGAAAGAGGAATCGAACGCCAAATGGAATTCCGCGAAAAGCTGAATCCTCCCGTGAAGAAGCGGCCATGGCTATCACCGCTCGTGCCGCTGCGATTGAATCCGCTGCCAACCCAGCTCCCCATCCATGGATAGCAATAGACTGAGCAGCTCCGGCCGCGAGCCCGATTCGCCAGTCGTCTCCAGCGTAAGATGCGAGCCGAGCGGTTGGCCATGTCTTGCATCCACGCGGCGCTTCCTGGCTGTCACCGGAGACGATCGCGGCCGTTCCTGCTTTCCCGTCGCGCGAGTACACCTCGACCCGCGCATCGGGAAGAGAATCGAGTTCGAAGGAGGATGTGTCGCTGAGAGTCTTGTCTGTCAGCTCGGGTAGAATCAGCTGCACTTCGGCTTGATCCTGTCCGCGGAGAACGAGAACGGGGCCCGCATCATCCGGCCATCCAGTGGCGGCAAAACGTGAGGGGGGCGGAGGTTGAACCTGCGGGACTGGTTCGCCGACGGCAGTGCCATCGGGCTTCCTGTCGTTGCGGCAGGCCAGCAGTGTCCAGCAGATACAGCCAAGAAATGCAGCGCGAAGTAGGGGCATGATCCCTAATTTGTACCGCTCGTGACATCATTGCGACCCGTCACGCCTCTACGTCACCATACGTATTCAAGCTTGTGCGCCCTGAATCCACCTTTCAGTCGACCACTATGCAAACCTTGGCACTCAACAACTCCCCGGCGACCATTGCTGGCGATCTGAACCCACCGCTCGCTCCGGCGCGAGAACGATGGAGCTGGGCGCTCTACGATTTTTCCAACACCATCTTCTCGATGAATATCACCACGCTCTTCTTTTCAGCGTGGATCGTGGCAGACCTTGGAGTGACGAATACAAAGTTTGCAATTGCCAAAGGAATTGTCGCCGCACTTGTGATTCTTTCAATTCCGCTCTTTGGCGCCGTTTCCGACACGACGCAGCGGCGCAAACCGTGGATTGTCACCTTCACGATCATCTGCTGCATGGCAACGGCAGCAATCGGCATCGTGGGACAGACAATGGTTCCGGCAATCGGAGACTCGGTGCGAAACGCTGCGGTGATACCGAACTTCCACCTGGTCGGAGTGCCGCTCCTCCTGATCCTGACGCTGTATGTGATCGCAGATTACACCTATCAGGGGGCGATGCCTTTTTACAATGCAATGCTTCCCGAGCTTGCCCCGCCTGAAATGCGCGGCCGGCTTTCCGGGCTCGGCACCGGTGTTGGATATGTTGGTTCGATCGCCGGAATCCTGATTGCGTTTCCCTTCTTCAACGGGACGCTTCCTGTAGTTGGAAAGTTTTCCGACAGCACCATCGAGACGCTCGGACGCATTGTGCCCTTTTCCGGAACAGGTGGAAACATTTCCACCTTCGTTCCGACTGCACTCATGTTCTTCATTTTCTCGCTCCCGCTTTTCTTCTTTTGCAAAGACCATTACGTCGTTCGCGGCAAGTCGGTCGACTGGGGGAAGGGGTTCCGGGATGTTGCGCACACCATCCGTGAAACGAAGAAGTATCCGGGTTTGCGCCGTTTCATCCTCACGACATTCCTTTACCAGGATGCGATGGGAACCATCATCGCCAACATGACACTGTTCGCCATCTATGCAATGGGGTTCACCGGCGGCGCGAAGATCACGCTCTTTCTGGTGCTCACGATACCCGCGGTGCTCGGCAGCTACCCGATTGGAAAGCTGGTAGACAGAATTGGACCGAAACGCACGCTGATCTTTGTCGTCGGCTCCTGGATCCTGCTGCTCATCGCGATGGTTCTCGTGCCAAGCAAGACAGGGTTCTGGATTGTCGGCTTTGGGATCGGTCTGATATTCGGCGGTACGGCGACTGCCGAACGGCCCCTTCTGCTGACGCTCGTTCCCGACAAGGAGGCTGGAAGATTTTTCAGCTTGCTGGTGCTTTCCAGTCGTGCTGCTGCGATTGTGGGTCCCTTTATCTGGGCCTTCGCTGTAGATGGATTGACACCGGGTTACGGCGCTCCATTCGCGTACCGCATGGGCGTCGTCACCGTTACGATCGCGATGATAGGATCACTGTGGATGCTTTGGGGGCTCCCTGAAACGCCGCCTGCCAAAGCCAAACCTTCCGCCTGACAAGATGCTCTACGGTTTCTTCCGATGGATTGCCGGAATCGCGCTGCACTGGTTCTACTCCGACATCAGGGTGATCGGGCAGAACCGTGTACCGGCAGGCGGACCGATAATAGTCGCGGCAAATCATCCGAATGCTCTCGTGGACGCGCTTGTGGCCGGCTGGATACTTCCGCGGCGGCTTTCCATCACGGCGAAAGCAACGCTCGTCGAGAACCCTGTCCTCGCGGTCCTCTTTCGGATGCTCGGCATTGTTCCTCTTCGCAGGGTGAGCGATGAAATGAAGAAAGAGCAAGCGGGAACGCTCGATCCTTCGCGCAATGAAGGGGCATTCGATCGGGTGATGCGGGTTTTACATCAAAGCGGTGTCGTCCTGATTTTCCCCGAAGGAAAAAGCCACAACGAACCGAAGATCGCGCCACTCAGAACAGGACTCGCCCGCATTGCGCTGCAGGCGCGAGACCGCGAAGGTGTTGTCGGCATCCGCATCCTGCCCCTGGGCCTGAAGTTCCAGGATAAGGGGCAGCCGAACTCCGTAGTCATTGCGGAGATCGATGAACCGATAGACCTGGACGCACTGGGAAACATCACGGTCGAGCAACTGACCGCGCTGGTTGAACACCGCCTGCGAGGCGTCGCCGACCTGAGAGCGGACGATGTCTTCCTGGACCGCAGCGTGCTGCCGCACCGGCCGGGGCTGAAGCGGTCGCTCCTGAAAATTGTGGCATCGTGGGGAGAATGGGTTCACCGATTCCCGATTCAGGCCGCGAGGAACATGGCCATCCGGAAGGGGGGCGATGCAGACCAGCCCGCCATGCTGACCATTGTGTACGGCCTGGGAATAATTTCGCTCTACTATCTGGCCGTAGGGGTTGTTGCAGGTCTTGTCGGCGGGTTTCCGCTGGCCCTTGTGCTCATTCTGGCACTTGGAACCGGTGCATACTGGGCCGCATTCAGGGACCGCCCGCGCGGGTACTGACTTACAGTTTCGTTTGAAGCCAGTTGGCGCCGGTTCCAAGATCTACAACGAGAGGTATGGAAAGCTGTGCGGCCCCTTCCATCTCTTCCCGCACAAGCGTCTTCAGCTGTTCCATCTCCTCGGCGGGAGCCTCGAATACAAGCTCGTCATGAACCTGAAGCAGCATTTTTCCGGCGAGCTTTTCCGCGGAAATCCTGTTGGCGATTCGAATCATCGCGATCTTGATCAGGTCGGCCGCCGAACCCTGAATGGGTGAGTTGGCTGCTGTTCGCTCCCCGAATGCGCGAATGTTGAAGTTCCTGTCACGAAGCTCCGGGATGTAGCGACGGCGACCGAATATCGTCTGGACATATCCGTGCTCACGCGCGAACTCGACCATCGAGTCGAGATATTTGCGTACACCCACAAAGCGCTCGAAGTAGGTGGATATGAACATCTTCGCTTCGGCATGGTCGATATTGAGCTGGCGCGAAAGTGCGTGCGGACCCTGACCATATATGGTTGCAAAGTTGATTGTCTTGGCACGAGCGCGCATCTCGCTCGTCACGTCGGCAATGTCCACCTCGAAGATGATGGCCGCAGTTTGCTTGTGGATGTCGCCGCCCGCGTTGAAGGCGTTCACGAACGCGGGATCGTCAGAGAGGTGCGCCAGAAGACGCAGCTCGATTTGTGAATAGTCTGCCGCAAGCAGCGTCCATCCCTTTCGTGGAATGAATCCCTTTCGAATGTCACGTCCCAACTCGCGACGGATCGGGATGTTCTGGAGATTGGGGTCACTCGACGACAGCCTTCCGGTGCTTGCCACCGTCTGGTTGAACGATGTGTGAAGACGCCCGGTACGCGGGCTCACCAGCAGGGGAAGAGCGTCGAGATAAGTGTTCTCGAGTTTCGAGAGCTCCCGATATTCCATGAGCAGGACGGGAAGGGTGTGGCCCTGGTCTGCGAGGTCCTGCAGCACGCTCGCGTCCGTTGAGGGGCCCGTGCTCGTTCGCTTGAGGACTGGAAGCCCCAGTTTCTCAAAAAGAATTTCACGCAGCTTTGGGTTGGAGTTGATGTTGAACTCCTCGCCGGCGCTCTCATATATCTTCTGCTCGACTTCACGACGCGCGCGCTGGAACCGCTCCTTGAGTGAGGCGAACCAGTGCAGATCGATCGTGATCCCTTCCCATTCCATATCCGCAAGAACGGAAACCAGGGGAAGCTCGATTTCGTCGAGAAGCTTGCGAAGCGACTGCGCCTCCATTTGCGGCTCGAACAGCGCTCGAAGCTGAAGGGCGATGTCCGCATCCTCGCAGGAATAATCCCGGGCGGCCTCGATCGGGCACTCATCGAACGGTACCGCCGACTTTCCCTTCCCGCAGAGGTCGGCATAGGAAATCATCGTGTGGTCCAGAAACTCGAGAGCCAGAACATCCAGGCCATGGGACCGCTTGCCGGGATCCAGTATGTAGCTGGCGAGCATCGTGTCGAAATCGACTCCGCGAAGCGAGACACCTGCACGTCGAAGCGCGAGGATGTCCGACTTTGCGTTTTGCGCGGTCTTGCGTACCGAGGCATCCTCGAGGAGGTCGCGAAACGGCTTCATCTCCGGCGAACCCAGGGGCGGCAGGTTACGCACGTCGCCCGGTTTCGAACGGGTGGACGATTTCGCGCGGCCTTTCGCCTTCACGACAACTTCATCTCCGCCCCGTTCGAAGCCGCGCTCTTCGGGTGCGTCGGTGGCCGCCCTGTCTCCTGCGGCATCGACAAGGAGTTCTCCCTGGGCGGCGGACCTGTTTCGGTGGCGCAGCGGGAAATAGTAGGCCTCGCCTGGTGCAACAGCGATCGAGATTGAAATCAGATCCGTGCGCAGGGGGCTGATGTTGTTGACGGTTCCAGGATCGACGAGTGTCTCCGTGTCGATCGCTATGGACCCGACTTCGCGTGCGCGCTTGACGGCCCTGGTCATCGCAGGGACGGTATCGACCGTCGTGTATGAGGCTGCCGCCTTCTTTTCCTCGACAGGTGCGGACAGCTCCGGGCCGAGATCCCTGCCTGCATCCTTCGCGTAGGCGTTGAACTCGAGCTGCAGAAACAGATCGCGAAGACGCGCGTTGTCGGGCGACTTGAGTTGCAGCGAAGCGAGATCGAGCGTGACATCTAAATCGGTGCGAATTGTTACTAATTCTTTCGACAGGCGGGCATTGTCTGCGTGTTCAAGCAGCGCTTCACGCGGGCGTTTTTTCTTGATGTTCTCCACGTTTGCGAGGATGGATTCAATGTCTCCATACTCGTTGACGAGCTCGCATGCTCCCTTGTCGCCGATGCCCTTGACTCCGGGAACGTTATCGGAGGAGTCGCCTACAAGTGCCAGGTAATCGGTAACGCGTGCCGGCGGAACACCGAGGCGCTCATTCGCGTTTTCCATTCCCACCCAATGCTCTTCTACTCGCGCACTCCCGCCGCGACCGGGGTTCAGCAGCCATACACCGGGCTGCACAAGCTGCTGAAAGTCCTTGTCTCCCGATACGACTACCACGTTGATGTTTCTCTCCACGCACTGCATTGCGAGGGTTCCGATAACGTCATCCGCCTCGAACCCGGGAAGCGTGATGATGGGAATACGGTAACCCTCGAGCATTTCGCAGATTCTTTCCATTCCACGATCGAAATCAGACTGCAGCTCTTCACTGAGCTTCTCACGCGTAGCCTTGTAGGCCGGGTATCGCTCATGGCGAAAGGAAAGTCCTGAATCGTGGACCCAGCCCAGGTATTCCGGCTTGTGCTTGGTGAGCAGTCTCTGGATGAACGTTGCAATGCCCCATGCGGCAGAGGTGTTTTCTCCGCGGCTGGTGGTGAGGGGGCGCGCGATCAGGGCGTAGAATGCGCGGTAGATGAGCGCGTAGCCGTCGATCAGAAATACGCGCGGGGATTCAGGGAGGCGGGGTGTTGCGGCAGGAAGTTCCACGCTTCCAATATAAAGCGCCCCCATCAACTCTTTGACGGGGGCGCTCTCTTTTGACCGGTTTCAGAAAGATCCGCTAGCCGGCAGGCTTTTGCACATTTGCGGCGTGCAGGCCTTTGCTTCCCGCTTCGATGTCGAACAACACTTCCTGTCCTTCACTCAGCGTCTTGAAGCCTTCCATCGAAATCGCGGAGAAGTGCACAAATACATCTTCGCCGCCCTCCTGTTCAATGAAGCCATACCCTTTGGCGTCGTTGAACCATTTCACTTTTCCCTTTGCCATTGGAGCTCCCTCGAGGGTAATTCGATAGCGCGCCCTATATAGGAAAGCTCACTTTTTTTGTCAATGAGACCCGTCCGACACAGACGTTTATCGCGCCAGCACCCTCGACAGGAGAGACTGGAACTCGATACGGCTGCTGTTGGTGAGCTGCCACCGGCCAATACCCGCGTCGGTAAAGATCAACCTGGTGTTGAATTGACCGTATTCCCAGATCTGCACACGACCCTGCGCGGCATAAACGCTCGCGTTGTTCTGGTTGACGATCTGTTCGAAAATCTGATCAGGCTCGCCAAGAGCAACGAAAACCGTTCCGCGGTCTGACAGATAGCCCATCTCGCCGGAGGACCTGAACCGAACGTCTGCTGCAAAGAGTCTGGCAAAATAGGACTGAAGTCCCTCGTGTTCGGGGGTGGAGGGGATGGGGTCGGTCGCCTGCCGAAACTGCGCCCAGCTGCGCCCGCGTTCATCCAGCGGCGTGTCGCGCAACGCCCGGATTCTCTCTGCCGACGCGAACCAGCGAAGCTTGTTCAGCAATTCGTCATAGGTCATCAGCGGGATTTCGGGCCCAAACCCAACGAACACTCGCGCAGCAGCGCTGTCGGTCGTTCCCACGTGTGAAACCGTGATGGTGGAAATTCCAAGTCCGGCGCGTCCAATGGGCACCGGTACAAGGCGTGACGCGACAGCACCTCTCCTCTGCAGGCTGAGTGTGTCCATCCAGGTTCTCTGGTTGCGCTCGTTCACGATGGAGATGCGGACAGGCAGCTGGCTGCTGCTCCCGTATCCTTCGAGGTATAGAACGATCGCGCTGTCCATTCCGAATGTCGCCGACGAACGCGGCGTGGGAAGAAAACGTGGAACTGAGTCGAGGCTGGTTCGGGATCTCGCTTCGTACACCATCACCGGGGTCGAAAGCGCACCAGGGCGAATAGTGGGGACCAGCACAATTCCATTCTGCGAAGCTGCGCGACTGGATCCGCCATCGCGCACCGCCAGGCCGAGGCTGTACTGCCCTGGTGGAATCCGGAAAAATCTCTGAAAGATGATGCTCTCGTCTGACCGCGAGATCTCGCGGAAGCTCGAAACACGAACTATTTCGTTTGCGGTAATCGACCGAACCTGAACCGTATCCCGGGAGAGCCGGATGCGGACTTCATATGGGGCGGAGAACTGCTCGTCCTGGCGAACAAAGGTGAGCGACCGGTTCGGGAACGAGAGCGTTACCAGCATCAGCGTGGTATCCGGTGATGCTGTTCCGAAGTACGCGACCTTGCCGACGAAAGCCAGAGGGGCGTCGGCAGCCATCAGTCCCATCTGGTTGTAAACACCGGCCATGTTCTCGGTAGTCGGAACCAGTCCAGCTGTTCCGGTCACTTGTGATTCCGGGCGATTCGTCCGCGAACCGGACGCACATCCCGCCACTGCGAGGACACCGAGCGAAACGAGAGTGGCCCGGAAAACTTTTTTCGTCATCATTGCTCTATCCCCTCATAGCGGAAATCGTTAGCTTCGGGCCGTGACCCGTGAAAGCCTGAATGAAAATCTGATTGGAAGCACAGTTGCCGGGTACAGGCTGCTGGAAGAAGTCGGCGAAGGTGGAACATCCTCCGTTTACAGAGCGGAGCATCCAAGCCACGGTATTGTTGCACTCAAGATTCTCCGTCCAAAGTTACGCGAGGACCGGACCGCAGTAGCGCGATTTGTCCGTGAAGCCCAGTACGGCGCGAGAGTTATACACCCCAATGTCGTACGAACGATCGAAATTGGTCAGGCCGATTCGGGGCTTCATTTCCTTGCAATCGAGTGGGCCACGGGCCAGATCCTCGACAAATATGCCAAGGCGAAGGCACCGCTGGAGCCGTCCGAGGTCGCTCCGATAATAACCCAGATCGCCGAAGCAGTTCAGGCGGCGCATCAGGCGAACATCGTTCATCGGGACCTGAAGCCGGAAAACATCATGTACGATCCGGAATCCGGGCGCATCAAGCTGCTCGATTTCGGCATCGCGGCTGACACTCAGGCCAATGCGGACGAACGACTCACGAGAGCGGGCTTCTTCGTGGGATCGCTCATGTACGTGGCGCCGGAAGCGCTTTCGGGAGAGCTGGTTTCGTCCGCGGCGGATCAGTACAGCCTGGCTACGATTGCTTACTATCTGCTCACACGCTGCCTCCCCTATACCGCCAAGTCGCCGCGCGAGATGTTCACCCAGCTGCTGACGACGGAGCCGGTGCCGCTGAATGCGGCGAAGGAGAAACTGGAATTCCATCCCGAGCTGGAAGCCGTGGTAATGAAAGCGCTCGCGAAGAAACCCGAGAAGCGTTACGCGGGGGTTCTGGAATTCGCCGAACATTTCACCGCCGCGACCAAGCTCCCGCCTGCGAAAAGCGGAATCTTCTCACGCGTTAAGGGAATTCTCGGACGAAAGTCCTAACGCGCCGTCTGCGGGCAGCCACAGCGTAAAGGTGGATCCCTTGGCGAGCTCGCTTCGAACGGTGAGTTCGCCGCCAAGAAGGTGAGACAGCCGCCTGGAGATCGAGAGTCCCAGTCCCGTGCCTCGCTCTGAAGAATTGCCGCGGGATCCCGGATCTACCTGCTCGAACTCCTCGAATATTCTCGTCTGGTCGGCTGGCGCGATTCCGTGTCCTGTATCGATGACCTGGATCGCGACCCACGGAGACCCGCCCTTCTTTGTTCCAAGAAATTCTACCGCGCTCGGCAGGTCGGAGAGTTCACCGTCCGTTGCGAGGCGTGCCCGAACAGTGACGCTGCCCTGCTCCGTGTACTTCACGGCATTGCCGATAAGGTTCACGAGAATCTGTCGGAGATGATTGGGGTCTGTGTGAACCTTTGGCAGCGACGAGGAAATCGCGACAGAGACCGCGAGATTCTTTTCGCTCATCAGCGATTCTACTTCGCTCACCACGTCGATTATGAATGAAGAAAGGTCGATATCGTCAGCATGAAAATCGACGCGGCCCGCAGCGGTTTTCGCGAGATCCAGGATCTGGTCCACGAGGTGGCGGAGGTGGTTGGCCGACGCTTCAATCCGCTCGACCGGCTTCATCTGCCTCGGCGTGAGCTCGCCATAGATTCCCTCGCTCAACAGGTCGGCAAATCCTACAATTGCATTGAGCGGAGTGCGGAGTTCGTGCGAAACGTTGGCTAGAAATTCGCTTTTCATCCGGTTGACGCGAATGAGCTCGGAGGACAGGTGCTCGAGCTCGCGCGACCTCTCCGAAAGCCGGCGCGCCTGCCGGCGCTCGTACCGGAGAACAAGAGCAAAGATTATCACTCCGCCCAGCATGAGAAGCCAGACGACAGGCGCAGAGAGAACTTCCTCGATACCGCCTGCGCCGGAAAGAATTTCGTTCATTGACTCAGATTCCTGACGCCTGTAACCTCATTTGATGACTCCGCACGATAACCTTGTACATCTCCTTGCGCATCGCTCCGCGCGCCGAGGCAGCTTCACTCTTTCCTCCGGCAAACAGTCAAATCTTTACATTGACGCGCGGCTGACCTCAATGAGTCCCGACGGCCTGGTGCTGATCGGCGCGCTTGGACTGGAAGCGCTCAACGCAAGCGGGTGGAACGTAAGAGCCGTCGGCGGCCTCACGCTAGGAGCAGATCCGATTGCGTATGCAATCAGCTATGCGAGCGCACAGACATCGTCCCCGCTCAGGGCTTTCACTGTGAGGAAAGCGGCGAAGGAGCATGGAACGCAGCGGCTGATCGAGGGCCCGTTTCAGGCAGGTGATGTCGTTGCCGTGGTGGAGGACGTGATAACGACCGGCGATTCGGCGCTTCGCGCGGTTCAGGCGGTGCAGGACGCGGGAGGAGTCGTTGCTGGAGTGCTCGCGCTGGTGGATCGCGAGGAGGGTGGAAGGCAAAAGATCGAGGCACAACACTTTCCGGTGTTGTGCCTCGCGACGGCAACCGAGGTTCTTGCCCGGCTTCCGGGCTAGTGCAGCAGGTCGGCAGGTTTTGAAATACGCGCCGGGGTAAGCCAGCCCGGCGGTGCGGCGACGGGTGAAAATTTGCGCAGAATCGAAATGTACGGGATGACAAGCTGCTCCCGGAAATGGCGCAGCATGGATTCGCCGTTGTATATCTGCCGAAAGCGCACTGGCGACATCTGCATGACCGTGCGCACGTGCCTCCCGAAGCTCTGTGGCGACGAGTAGTCCAGGTGGTTTGCGACACTCGCGATGGAAAATCCGGGGTTTTCAAAAAGCCGCGCCGCGCGAATGAGGCGTGCGAGGGACAAATACCGTTTCGGCGGCGGCAGGTGCGCCCGGAAAAACCTGCTCATCAAAGTGCTCGGCAGGATATTCAGCTGGCGTGCGAGATCACGAACAGAATTGATGCGGGGAGTGTGCGCGAACAGAAGCTCGAAGAAACGCCAGCAGTCGTTCGGCGCGCCCGCGAGATCCTCGTTGATTTGTCCTAACGCGCCGCGTTGAAGGTCGGCGGATTTCTCCGCGATCAGGATATCGCGCAGCGCCTGCCAGCCGGCGGGCTGACGGGCGTCAATGAGTGCGCGCACCCCCAGCTGTCCCAGAGACAGCACGGCCTGCGGAGTGGCGTAGTCCGTTTCGGTAAGCAGTGCGAGCGCGGGTATGCGCGGAAACTCCCGCACCATTGCGGCCATGCGCGCACTTGGCTGTGCGCCATAGCGTGCAACGGATACCAGCACCGCGCTCGCGCGCCGCTCACGCAGGTCTGAAATGACCTCGTCGAATGATTCGCGGTGGAGCGCCCGGTACATGCCGTCTGTTGCTGCATCCACTCGCGCCCGCTCGCGGGATGTAAGAATCGTGACAACCGGTGGCAGATCGGTGAAACGCTTTGACGTTGTGGGATTCATGAAATGCTCCGCGGGAGGTTGGCTCTCGGGGCACACTACACCGTCCACGTCAGCAATACGTCATCACTTTTCGTTATATTCAGAGAGCGCGAACGTCGGACGATCGCGAATTAGTCCAGAAATGAACTAATTCGAGGAAAGTCCGGGCTCCATTGGACAGACTGCCAGGTAACGCCTGGGCGTGAAGCAGTTCACGACGGACAGTGCCACAGAAAACAAACCGCTTCCTTCGGGAAGCAAGGGTGAAAAGGTGGGGTAAGAGCCCACCGCGCTTCTGGCAACAGGAGCGGCATGGTAAACCCCAGTCGGAGCAAGGCCAAGTAAGCGGCGAGAGTGTCCATCTCGATAAAGACGCCGCGGGTAGGCCGCTAGAGAGTGCGGGTGACCGTACTCCGAGATAAATGATCGTCCGGGCAGCGCGAGCTGTCCGACAGAACCCGGCTTATAGACGTTTGCGCATTCAGAGGCAGCTGCTCCACGAAAGTGGAACGCTGCCTCTGTCTTTTTCTAGTCGACCAGTCTCAGCGGCATGACGAGGCACATGTAGTTCGCCGGATCGGACCATCCTTCGGGTTCGACGGTAGCCGCGCGCTCTGGAGCCTTGAACGTGAGCTTGACTTCATCGGTCGGCATGTAGCGCAAAATCTCGAGGAGATAGTTCGCATTGAAGCCAATGTCGAGCGGATCGCCATTGTAGCGAATTGGAAGCTCGTCCTGAGCTTCGCCGAGGTCTGGTGTCTGAACGCTGAACTTCAGCATTCCTGAGTTGAACGAAAGGCGGATGCGGTGGGTCTGGTCGGAGGCAACGATCGACATTCGCCGGAGCGCACTCATCAGGGAATTCTTGTCGGCGATAGCTACGCGGTCGTTGTCTTTCGGGATGACCTGGTCGTAGTTGGGATACGGACCCTCGATCAGCCTGGTGAATACGGCGGTGAAGGGCGACCTGAAGCCGATGTGATTGTCGCCGCGCGCAATCTCGAGCTCTTCCTCTGCCGGAAAGAGTTTTCTCACCTGCTCAAGAGCCTTGGGAGGAACGATGAGGTCGCTCGAGGGCGCCTTGGTTTCCCCAACCGTTGCCATCTCCATCTTCGCGAGACGGTGGCCGTTGGTTGCAACCATTCTCATGCTGTCCGGGCGAAGCTCCCACAGCACGCCGTTGAGAATCGGCCGGCTCTCTTCAACGGAGACGGCGAACGACGTATGCGAGATGAGCTTCTGGAGGTCGCCCGACCGGATCCGCCAGCTGTCGGAAAACTTGACTGATGGAAATGTTGGAAACTCGTCCTTTGGCAGGCCAAGCAGCTTGAACTTGGAGCGCCCGCACTCCAGGGTGATCCTCTGTTCGTTGACCGCAGCGATCTTGACCGGTGCCGGGGGGAGCTCTCTGGCGATTTCAGTGAGTTTCTTGGCCGGTATCGTAACCGAGCCCTGGGTCTCGACGTCTGCCGCTATTTCGGTGCTGACTGCGATGTCGAGGTCCGTGCCGGACAGCCGGATCCCCCGCTCGGTCGTTTCAACGAGGATATTCGCCAGAACCGGGAGCGTCGTCTTGGCGGGTATGCTTGCCGCAACGGCTCCCAGGCCTTCCTGAAGTTTTTCGCGAGATATCGTGAAACGCATCCAGCTCCCCTATGTGGACGAAACGATGATTCCTGCTGTGATACTGAATTGATTAAATAAAAGCAGTAGTAGCAGTACGGAGTGTGGACTTGTTGAGAAGTGCTCTAAGTTATGTCTCACGCGCGACTTTCGCCATTCCGAATGTGTGTGTGAAATGTGTACAGCCGAACACTTTCCACATCGGGCCCGCAGGTTATCAAGAGACGTTTGGATATTCCACACCGGCAGCGCGAATCAGCGGACATTTTGTTGAACAGCGCGCTGCACTTTGTTGACACGATTCTGGAACTCCGGATCGCTCGCAATGTTTTCGGCCACCTTCTCGATGCTGTGAATCACAGTACTATGGTCCCGCCCGCCGAAGGCGTTACCTATTTCGACAAGCTGGGTGCGAAGAAGCTCGCGGGTCAGGTACATCGCAACCTGGCGAGGGACGGTCAGAGTCTTGGTGCGCGTCTTGGAGCGGAGCCCTTCGGCCGTGACGCCCCACTCACGGGCCACGGCCTGCTGGATCGAGCTCACGGTAAGGGCGCCGTCACCGCCGCCGGCACCGGGGTCCTGCGACCTCAGCTTGTCACGCAGAGCCTCACGGGCAAGGTCGACATTTATCTCGCGGTGCCGAAGCGATGCAAAGGCGAGGAGCTTGATGATGGAGCCCTCGAGCTCGCGGACACTGGCGGTGACATTTTCGGCGACGAAATAGATGACTTCGTCGGGAATTGTCATCTCAAGGTGATCTATTTCGGCTTTTCGCTTGAGGATCGCGACACGATGCTCGAAGTCAGGCAGCTGAATGTCGGCGACCATGCCCCACTGGAGCCGAGTGACGAGACGGGCCTCCAGGCCGGAGATCTCCGTGGGCGGCCGATCGCTGGTGAGAACGATCTGCCTGCCGGCCTCGTACAGAGTGTTGAAGGTGTGAAAGAACTCTTCCTTGGTTGAGTCCTTTCCCTTGAGGAAATGAACGTCGTCGATGAGGAAGACGTCGGACTCTTCCCGATAGCGCCGACGAAAATCGATTCGCGGGTCCCCCTGTACACCCTGCCCCTGAATCGCCGTAATGAACTCGTTGGTGAACTGCTCAGTACTGATGTAGCGAATGCGGGTATCGGGTTTGTGGGTAAGGATCTCATGCGCGATGGCCTGCATGAGGTGGGTCTTTCCTGTCCCCGTCGGCCCATAAATGAAGAGGGGGTTGTAGACCTTTCCCGGGGTTCTCGAGACCGCATGTGCGGCAGTGGCGGCTAGCTCGTTGGACTTGCCGATGACGTACTGGTCGAAAGTATATCTATCATTCAATGGCGTCGAACTGGCGCCAGAGTGCCCCGAAGGTGGCTTAACTTTCGGTTGTGAATTCAGGAATATGTCCATCTGAGACCGTTTTGCGCGCTCTTCACTCGCCCGAAAAACAACGGTCATTGGATGGCCCAGGGCCATGGGAGCGACACCCGAAAGAATGCTGGCGTATTTCCTGGATCCGAGCTCCGCCGTAAAATCATCCGGGGCCTCGACGAGCAGGGAATAACCGTCGACCGTGACGGGTCGGGTGGGTTCTAGAAAGGTCTTGTAGGCTGCTTCCGTAATTTCGCGCGGGTACTCTTGGCGAGCGCACGCGAGAAGGCGGTTCCAGACTTCGGTTGGGGTCAGCGACATATCGGGCCGGCAAGGCTACCGAAAAAATGTGGATAAGTCAATCCGGCCAGATGCGAATTCCGGTCACATCACTTGATGTATCTCTGTGTCAGGGTTAGCTTTGAAGGCTCTTTACATGATTTTCAGTAACCTTCTGGAGTAGCACTGATGGGCAAGCCGACTTATCGTCCCCGAAACAAGCGCCGTATCCGTACTCACGGCTTCATGACACGCATGGCCACCAAATGGGGACGCGAAGTACTTAGTCGCCGCCGCAAGAAGGGCCGCAAGCGTTTGACGGTCCAACTACCCAGCAAGTACGCCGGCGCATAAACGCCTCGCGTTCCCTCGGAGCAAGCGGGTAGTGAGGGACAGTGATATTCAGAAACTCAGAAGAACAGGGAAGAGGATGCTGACCACGCACTTCGATGTGCGAGCCTCCGAATCCCTGTTTTCGCATGGAAGAGTCGGAGTGGTAGTCCCGAAATTCGGGAAAACCGTGGTTGAGCGTAACAGGCTTAGACGCCAGCTGCGCGAAATTGCCCGGCTCGTCGTGCTTCCCCTGGTTCCCGGCCGCGATGTGCTCATAAAGGCGCTCGCGGCAGCCTATCGCTGTGAGTTCAGCTCGCTCAGTGCGGAGCTTGCCGGTGTTGCCAGGACGATCAGCCGCGGCGAACAATGAAGCAGGCGTTCGTTTTCCTGATTCGCGGGTACCAGCTTTTCCTTTCGCCGCTTTTCCCGGCCTCATGCCGCTATTATCCCACCTGTTCGCAGTACGCGATCGAGGCAATTGAAAAACACGGCGCCGCGAAAGGCTTTTGGTTCGCCATAAAAAGAATTTCACGCTGCCATCCGTTCCGTGCCGGCGGATTCGACCCAATACCGTAAATGGACAGACGATTTTTTCTTGCGCTCCTCCTGAGCGCTGTAGTGATCGGCGTAACGCCATGGATCTTTCCGTCGCCGAAGCCGGTACCCACCGGCAGCGCACCGCGAGTGGACAGCTCTGTCGCTCCGCAACTGCAAACCACTCCCGCGCAGTCTGTAGCCGCGCCTCAAGCCACGGGAACTGCAGCTGTCCCGGCGGCCGCGGTGATGCAGGCCGCAGCGCCCGCCACATCGCCGGCCATTTCCGACACGCTTTTCGTGCAAACGCCGAAGCTGGAATATGGATTCAGCGCGCAGGGCGCCACGCCGGTTTCTATTGCAGTCAAGACATACTCCAATCAGCTCAAGCCGAAGGAGTACGTCACCCTGAATTCGGGCGGAGTACCACTTCTCAGGTATCGCCTCATAAGTGGCCGCGACACCATTCGTCTGGATCAAACGGTTTTCACCAGCTCGCGCGGAAAAGCGCAGGATGGCGCTGAGATAGTTCAGTTCCGCGGGGATGCAGGAGGTGGTGCCGTAACAATCACGTACACCATCGATACCGCCGGCTACTCGTCGAAGGTCAGCGGCACGGTTACCGGTGCAACCGAACCCGCGTTCCTTCTCATAGACCTGCCCTCGACGCTTCCCTCGGCCGAGTCGGATTCGGCGCAGGACCTGTCCCATCTCGCGTATGCGTTCAAGCCGTCGAATGACAATGCGAGCAGCATTGGTTTCGGAAAGCTGGATCCGGGCGAGTCGAAGCTCGAGCGCGGTCCGCTTACATGGGCTGCCGTGAAGAACAAGTACTTCGTGCTGGGAATTCTGGAAGCCAAGGGCCAGACAGCTTTCTCGGAAGTCCTTTTCGTCGGAGGCACCCGAAACTCCAAGATCGCAACCCACGGGTCGGCAACCCTGGTGCAGCAGGTGAAGAGTGGAGCGTTCGGGTTCGATCTTTACGCCGGACCGCAGGAGTGGAAGCAGCTGATCGCGACGGGGCGGGACTTCGATCACGTCAATCCGTATGGATGGTCGTTCATGCGCGGCCTGGTTCAGCCGGTGGCCGCACTCGTGATTCAGTCCCTGCTATGGATGCACCAGGTTCTCAAGCTCAGCTACGGCTGGGTTCTGGTGATCTTCGGTGTCGCGATTCGAATTATTCTCTGGCCCCTGAACCAGAAGGCCATGCGCTCGCAGCTGAAGATGCAGGAAATGCAGCCGCGCCTTCAGGAGGTTCAGAAGAAGTACGCGAACAATCCCGATAAGCAGCGCGAAGAAATAATGAAGGTGTATCGAGAGAGCGGGTCTAGCCCCCTTGCACCGCTTGCCGGATGCCTGCCGCTCCTCATTCCGATGCCGGTTTTCTTTGCACTCTTTTTCGTGTTCCAGAACACGATCGAATTCCGGGGCGTGCCCTTCCTCTGGCTCACAGACATATCAGTGAAGGATCCGTTCTATATCCTTCCGCTGCTGATGGGAATCTCGATGTTCCTGCTTTCATGGGTCGGAATGCGTAACTCTCCTCCGAACCCCCAGGCAAAGATGATGGGCTACGTGTTTCCGGTGATGATGACGGTAATGCTCGCCAACCTGGCCTCGGGTTTGAATCTGTACTACACGGCTCAGAACTTTGCCGCAATTCCGCAGCAATGGCTGATTGCCAGGGAAAGAGGAAAACAAAAAGCGGCGAAGTGATATGCGCGTTACGTACATCGGTCATGCAACACTGCTCGTGGAAGTTGCCGGCCAGAAAATCCTCACTGACCCGAATTTCGAGCCCGCGCTTGGCCGCTTTCTAGCGCGCGTCTCCGACCCGGGGATCGCCCTCGAGGATCTCCCAAAGATCGACGCGATCCTCCTGTCCCACGCGCATGCAGACCACCTCTCCTTCAAGGCGCTCGATGCGCTCAGAGGGGTGCCCATAATTTCGCCGCCGGTGATAGCGCGCTGGCTGAACAAGCTGGGATACCCTGATGCTGTTCCCCTGGCGCCGGGCGAGCAGGCGCAGTTTGGCGAACTCGAGGTGCACGCGGCCGAAGCCACCCACAAGGGGAATCGATACGGCGTCGACCGGTGGCGCAGCGCGGCGAATATGTATCTTATGGATACTAATGTCTTCAGCTGCTTTTTCGCGGGCGACACCGCGCTTACTCCAGACACTTCATCGCTCGTCGAGAGGCACATGCGGGAAAGGGAGCGCCAGCTGGATCTTGCGCTTCTGCCGATTGGACACGCGCCTGCGTGGAAGACAGGATTCCGGAAGGGTCATCTCACCAGTGCCGACGCGCTCACCCTCTTCGAGCAGCTCGAGGCGCGCTACTTCATCCCGTACCACTGGGGCACCTTCAACCACGTGACCTCCACGGCGTTCGATGCGATCAATCGACTCCGCCATCATGTCCACACGCACAGCCGCAAGACGGACGTGAAGATTCTCGAGCCGGGAATGTCTTACGAGGTTGAAACGCAGCCGGGTTCGCCCGCACTCTGATGCGCGAGCAGGGAAGTGCTGCAATTCGCTCGCTTCCCGGAATGAGCGACACGATTGTCGCGATAGCCACGCCTTCTGGAAGAGGTGCCATATCGATCGTGCGGCTTAGCGGCACGAACGCGTTTGAAATAGCCCGGCGCCACATATCGCCGTGGATGGATGCCGCGAACGAAGTACATCTCGCCGAGGTGAGGGACGGACAGAATGCTCTGCTGGACAGGGCGCTGGTTTCCGTCTTTCACGCGCCACATTCGTTCACGGGCGAGAACGTGGTGGAGGTTTCGACCCACGGCGGCTCAGTGGTCCCACAGTCAGTAGTCGCCGCCTTCATAGCGGCAGGCGCGAGACAAGCCGGCCCAGGAGAATTCACACGCAGAGCCGTCGCGAACGGAAAGATCGATATGATGCAGGCGGAGGCAATTGCCGATCTCATCGATGCGAAGTCCGCGTCGATGCAGCGCGCAGCGCTCTCGCAGCTGGACGGATCACTGTCGCGAAGGATCAATGCCCTGCGGGAGGCGCTTCTCGATCTGGAGGCTTTGCTCGCTTACGACATCGATTTTCCCGAGGAGGACGACGGCCCGATCAGCCGTGACCGGATTTTCGATCATTCGCGGGCAACGCTGGACGCACTGCGGGCGCTCATCTCAACAGGACGAGCCGGAGAAATGGTGCGCGATGGGGCGGTAGTGGTAATTGCCGGACCGCCGAACGTTGGAAAGTCGTCCCTGTTCAATACGCTGCTCGGTCATTCGCGGGCAATAGTCACGGATGTTCCAGGAACCACGCGCGATGCTCTCGAAGCCCTGGTGGACGCGGGGGATTTCCCGGTTCGCCTGGTAGACACAGCGGGGCTGCGCGAATCGGATGACTTCGTCGAGCAGCTCGGCATCGAGGTGAGCAAGAAATACCTGGGAGCAGCAGACGTCGTCCTCGCGTGCGCGGAGAGGGCGGAACAGCTGGAATCAACAACCACGGCCCTTCGCGAGATCACCGATGTGCCGGTAATTCCAGTGCTCACGAAACGCGATTTAGTAGCGTATAGCACCCAAACACCAGACGCCGTCGAAATCAGCACCGTCACAGGTGCGGGCATCCAGCTGCTGCTCGCGAGCATTCAGGACGCTCTGAGGGCGCAGCACGATCTTGCGCCCGACACTCCGATGCTGACCAGGGCAAGGCACATGGCAGCTGTGGAAGGCGCGGCGCAAGAGCTGGAAGCATTTCTCTCGAACTGGGAAAGCGGAAAGGTTCCCGCAACCGTTGCCGCAATTCATGTGAGAGCTGCCGCGCACGCACTCGAGGAGCTGATAGGCGTGGTCGATGTCGAGCATGTGCTCGACAAGGTGTTCAGCTCGTTTTGTGTGGGGAAATAGCGCTTTACGCTGACGCTGCTGCGGTATTTCCGAGGGTGAGGAGGTCCTGAGTGCTCGCCCGGACCGTCCAGGCAGCTCCCTTGGAACTCATTGCACGCTCAACCATCTTGGCTCCGATATAATAGCCGGAGCGCTCCGGGATGATGTGCTTTTCAAAAGCGCGCGCGTCGTCGCTCATTCCACTGGAGAGATAGCGCAGCCGAAGCCCAAGCCCCGACCTATCGAGGTCGTCGGTGAGCGCGCGAATTATGACCGGCTCCATCTCCCGGACCCGGGAATAGTCCCGACGGTTGTACCCGTAGTATTCCCACGCGGCATGACCGGGAGCAGCCAGTTTGGAGAACTGAACGGCGATTCCCTCGTTGACCAGCAGCTCGCGAAGCGTGGCTTGCCGTCCCGTGTCCCAGTACGAGTAGGATCCAGATTCGGCGATAAGGCTCTTGAGCTCACTGCGGCTCGTCGGCGAGGTATAGCGCACTGCGTGTGCAATCTCATGGGCCAGCCAGAGCGGGACTAGCTCAGGATCGAGCCCGAGGCCCTGCGTTTCCGGGTTCGCCACGCTGGTGAAGTGTTCCAGGCAGACAAAGGCAACGCCGCGGCCGTCAACAACCAGCTCGCCCGCATTTGCCGCACCGACCCCAACCATGAGCACCACGTCGAAATCAACGTCGACGTCCAAAAGGGAGCGGCAATGCTCTTCTGCATTTCTTGCGAGCGAAACGATGTCGATACGCTCGAGCATCGTGCGAAGATCAACCCTGCCGGCAAGAGCTGCCGAGCGAACGACTTCCTGAAAATGCGGTCCTGCGGGATCTAGAACGTAGTTGTGCCAGTACGCCTCAAGGAGACGACGATGAGACTCGAAGTAGCGGAGATAGGCGGCGACGCGATCGGTACTGTTGTGGACTGCAAAGAAGTCTGGAAGGAGGTTGATGAGCATCAACGACCGGGTCGCGGGTGGTGCGCGTCGCAACGCGCTTTTATGGCTGCGAGAAGATATGAGGAAAAAATTTTCTCTACAAGGGTTTCATTGTTCAAATAAAAAGTTTACGGCTGGGCAAAGAGAAAATCGGTTGGCACAGATATTCCTTATTGAATTTGCGAATGCCGGTGTGCTGATAGGAGACGAGTATGACCACGCTGCGTCAAATACAGCTTCATTGTCCCATCTGCGGAGCACTGTTTCGCTCGCAGGCGGTTGTTTCCACCAATGCGTTTGGTGGAAAGCGAACCGATTTCCATGAGCGCGCCGCCGGAACGCAGCCACTGGCCTATCTGGTTCACATGTGCAGTGAGTGTGGCTTTTCAGGCGGAGAGCGGGACTTTACGCCGGAAGCAGAGGTCAGCCACGTCGTACGGGAGCGGGTACTTAATCGCCTCGCGCCGGTGCGGGCTTCCAGCGAGGCCACCGGATCAGACAAGTACGAAGCCGCCGCCAAAGTTGCGGAATGGCAGGGAATGGACCCACGCCACATAGCGGACCTGCTGCTGCGTGCCGCATGGTGTTGTGTCGATGAAGGGGATGTTGAGGCGGAGCGCTATTTCCGCCGGCACGCAGCGTGGGCATTTGAGAAAGCGCTGGAGACTTATGACTCGGTCCCGCGGGAAGAACGGGCCGTGCTTACCTACCTGATCGGTGAGTTGTGGAGACGGGTAGGTGATATAACGCAGTCAAATGCGTGGTTTGATCTCGTTGCAGAAGAGATTTCGGACGAAGGTGCGCAAAAGTGGATCATGGACGCCGCTGTTCAGCAGCGCACATCGCCGAGAGAGTGGTTCGCATGACAGGAACCACCGGGGAGAAGTACCAAAGCCTTCCCTAGCGTGTCCCAAACAGGCGGTCGCCGGCGTCGCCGAGGCCGGGAAGGATGTAACCCTGACCGTTGAGCTCGCGGTCGAGCGATGCGCAAAAAATCTGAACATCCGGATGGGCCGTACTGAGGCGTCTTACACCCTCGGGCGCCGCAACCAGGCAGAGCATGCGTATGCGAGTGGCCCCGGCGCGCTTGAGTGAAGCGACGGCCGCTGCGGCGCTGCCTCCCGTGGCGAGCATCGGGTCAAGTACGAAGAAATCCCGCTCAGCGGTATCGCCGGGTACCTTGAAGTAGTAGTCGACGGGCTCGAGAGTAGTGTGGTCGCGGTAGAGGCCTATGTGCCCAACGCGCGCTGCCGGTACGAGACGAAGAATTCCTTCCACCATTCCAAGGCCCGCCCGGAGAATCGGTACCAGAGTGAGCTTTTTTCCGCTTATATGCCATCCTTTCGTTCGCTCGAGCGGGGTATCAACCTCAACCTGATCGATGGAAAGATCGATTGTGGCTTCGTAGGCCATGAGCATGGCGATTTCGTCGACGAGTTCCTTGAAGATCTTCGTAGGAGTAGACTGATCGCGTAGAATGGTCAGCTTGTGCTGAACAAGCGGATGCCGGATTATTGTCAGAGTAGGAAATTCTTCGGTGCTCTCTATCATTCCTCAGTTTCCTCGAGCCAAAAATTCCTTGCCTGGACGATCTGAATCGGCGACTGCTGCAAGGGACAAACTAACGAATCCTGCCCAATGAAAGAGTATCAGGCCGTAGTAGTCAAACTGACGCGCAGAACCCGTGAAGACGAAGACACTCTGACCGACCTGCTGAATGAACGCAGCCGGGGAGGGTGGGAGCCGGCCGGCATGTCACAGGATGCCGAGCGTTTGATCATCCTGTTTTCGCGAGAAGCGCTGGCCGAAGGCTGACACAGTGGAATTAACATTTGTAGGCGCTGCACGCGAAGTAACGGGCTCCTGTCATCTCCTGAGGGTGAACGGACACACCATCGCCCTGGACTGCGGCATGTTTCAGGGGCACCGCAGTGAAGCGGACGCAAAAAATCATGTTCTTCCTCTCCCGGTGGGCGAGCTGGACGCCGTGGTTCTTTCGCACGCGCATATCGATCACTCCGGGCGGCTCCCGTTTCTGGTCGCACAGGGATACAACAAGACAATCTGGGCGACCGCCGCTACGCGCGATCTTTGCGCAATAATGCTTGTGGATGCGGCGCACATTCAGGAGAAAGACGTCGAGTTTCTGGCGAGAAAAAAGAAGACCTTCGTCGAGCCGCTTTATGCACTGAGGCATGCCGTCACGACGATGGATCTCATGGTCGGCGTCCCCTATGGAAAACCTTTTGAGGTAGTTCCCGGCGTTCAGGCTACCTATGTGGACGCGGGACACATTCTTGGGTCCGCCTCAGTTGTTCTGGAGTGCACCGAAGGCGGAGTCACGAAGACTCTCGTCTTTTCGGGAGACATTGGACGATCGGGCCTGGACATCATCCGGGATCCACACCCGCCGGCCGGCGCGGATGTGGTCATCATGGAATCCACTTACGGAAACCGGGATCACGAGTCTGTAGCCCACGCGAGAACCAGACTTGGCGAGGTGGTACGGGAGACCGCCGCACGCGGCGGCAAAGTGATCATTCCGGCATTCGCGTTGGGGCGAACCCAGGAGATCGTGTATTCTCTGCATTCACTGCAGCGTGAAGGGCTCATTCCCTCGATTCCCATCTATATCGACAGTCCGATGGCCACTGATACCACGACTGTCTTCGAGATGCACCCGGAAGCATTCGACATGACTGAAACCATGGTTCAGACGGTTTCCGAAATGTTCAGGTTTCCGCTGGTGCAGTACACGCGCGACGTCGAGGAATCGAAAGCACTGAACCGCGCCAAGGGGCCGATGGTGATCATTGCGGCCTCGGGTATGGCCGAAGCCGGACGAATTCTGCATCACCTTGCGAACAACGCTTCGGACCCGAAGAACACGATCCTCATTGTCGGCTTTCAGGCCGAACACACACTGGGACGGAGGATCGTGGAGCGAAAGCCGATGCTCAAGATATTTGGCGATGAGGTTCCACTCCGTGCGCAGGTGGAAGTGATCAATGGATACAGTGCGCACGCCGACCGGCCCGGACTGATTGCCTGGATAGATGCAGTAAAAGCGAAGTCGCCAAAGCTTTCAAAAGTCTACCTCGTTCACGGGGAGCCAGAGGTGCAGGACGAATTTCAGGCGACACTTGCTGCAAAGGGCTATTCGGTCGACTGTCCTGTGCCCCGCGCCACCTTTCAGTTCTAAAGCGCGCGGATGAAGCGAAAAACGCTAAGAGCCTGGGGCCTGCTGGTGAGCTCCTTGTTGACTCTCGTGCTTGTGTGGTTGGTTTCCACTGTTGCGGTCTGGATCTGGGGCGAGCTGGACCAGGCGCGCAAAGCTGACGCGATAGTGGTCCTCGGCGCCGCACAATATGCGGGAAAGCCATCGCCGGTTCTCAAGGCGCGACTGGACCATGCGGTTGAGCTTTATGACCGGGGCATGTCCAGGCGGCTGATTCTCACGGGGGGCATGGGGACAGGCGACACCACGAGCGAAGCCGCCGTGGGACGCATTTACGCGCAGAAGCAGGGCATCCCCGACAGCGCCATTCTCCTGGAAACCAGCGGAAGAAATACGCGTGAGTCGATGCAAACCGTTGCGAGGATAATGGAGTCTAAAGGTTTACGGAGCGCCATCCTGGTAAGCGATCCCTTTCACACACTCAGGCTGTGGATAACCGCAAAGCGCTTTGGAATCACACCCTACACGTCGCCAACGCGAACCAGCCCCATCTCCCCGAATAGCGAACAGCGCTGGCGGTATATTCTGGGCGAATCGGTGAAAGTGCCGGCGGCAATCTTTTTCGAGAGGACCTGGTGAGAAAAGCTCATTTAGTAAGAAAATGCTACTTAATAGCTGTTGCTGCACTCTTCGCAGTGGCCACGGGAGCAGGCGCCCAAGAGGTGCCGCGGCTCAAGTTCGAGAAGTACACGCTGCCCAACGGGCTCGAAGTAATTCTTCATGAGGATCATTCGACTCCCATCGTGTCGGTCAATACCTGGTACAAGGTGGGGTCGGGAGACGAAAAGCCGGGCCGGACCGGATTCGCACACCTGTTCGAGCACATCATGTTCATGGGATCGCAGCATGTGCCGGTCGGGGACTTCGACAAGCTGCTCGAAGCCGCCGGAGCTACGAACAATGGGTCCACGACCGAGGATCGAACAAACTATTACGAAAACGTACCATCTAACGCGCTTGCGCTAGCCCTGTGGCTGGACGCGGACAGAATGGGCTATCTCCTTCCCACGATGGACCTTGCCAAGCTCGACCTGCAGCGGGACGTGGTAAAGAACGAACGCAGGCAGAGCTACGACAACGTTCCGTACGGACTTGTCGATGAGACCATTCTGAAAGCCCTGTACCCGAAGACGCATCCGTATTCCTGGCCGGTAATTGGCTCGATGGCCGACCTGAGTGCCGCTTCGCTGGATGACGTCAAGGATTTCTTCCGTACCTACTACGCGCCCAACAACGCGACAATCTCAATTGCCGGCGACTTCGATCCGAAAGAAGCGAAGCGGCTGGTAGCCAAGTATTTCAGTGCGATTCCACGGGGGCCAAAGCTTCCTCCGCGCCCCACCCTTCCTGCGGTGAAGATCGCCAAGGACACGTTCCTGGTTCTGGAAGACAAGGTGCAACTCCCGCGGGTGTTCTATACCTGGCCCACGGTAAAAGCCTATAACGCTGACGAGGCCGCGCTGGACGTGCTCGCGGCAGTCCTGGCGAGCGACAAGAATTCGCGACTGTACAAGCGGCTCGTGTACGAACTTCAGACGGCGCAGAGCGTACGAGCCTCTCAGCAGTCGGGTAGGCTTGCCGGAATTTTTCAGATCGACCTGCTCGCAAAGCCCGGGAACAAGCCCGTTGACCTGGACAAGATCGTTCGCGAGGAAGTCCAGCGTATCATCGCGACCGGCATCACACCGCGCGAGCTGGAGCGCGTAAAGAACTCCTACCGCTCCAGTTTCCTGAACCAGCTTGCAAGCGTGGGCGGGTTTGGCGGAAAGGCAAACCTGTTGAACCAGTACAACTATGGGGTCGGAACTCCCGATTATGTGCAGCAGGATGCAGCGCGTTATCAGAGAGTTACGCGAGCCGACGTTCAGAGAGTCGCGAAAAAGTATCTCTCTACACCAAAGATCGTTCTCACCGTTGTCCCAGAGGGGAAAACCGACTTGAAGCTCACATCCAACGGAGGCGGCAGATGAAAAAGAATTCATTCATCTTCTTCGCTTCTGCAGTCATCGCGGCCGCCGCTGCGGCGCCGCTTTCAGCGCAGACCGACATGTCCAAGCCGCCCGAGCTGGGGCCGCCCAAGGCCATGAAGCTCCCGCCGGTAATTCGTCGCGAGCTACCGAATGGCCTGCAGCTGCTGATCGTCGAGCAGCACGAGCTGCCTGTTGCTGACTTCGTGCTTGTCGTGAAGAGCGGTGGAACAGCGGACCCGGCAAACAAGGCAGGCACCGCGAGCCTTGCGAGCTTGATGCTCCGTGAAGGAACAACATCCAGAAACAGCCTGGACATCGCGGATCAGACCGCATTCCTTGGGATCTCGCTCGGCACAGGAAGTACATGGGACGCAACCTCGGTAAGTCTTCACACCCCGATCGGCCAGCTGGATTCAGCGCTTGCACTTTTTTCTGATGTCGCGCTGCGTCCTTCCTTTCCCGCGAACGAATTTGACCGGCTCAAGAAGAATCGCCTGACGGAGATCCTGCAGATCAAGGATCGCGGTCCAGCGATCGCGAACCAGGCGTACGCTTCGATCCTGTACGGATCGCAGCATCCTTACGGTACGTCAATGAGCGGAACCCAGCAGTCAGTCGAAGGTCTTTCCGTGGACGATCTGAGAGCGTTCTACAATTCCGAGTTCAGGCCCAACAACGCCACGCTCATCGTTGTCGGCGATGTCCGTCCCGCGGACATCGAACGTCGCGTCAATGCGCTTTTCGGAAAGTGGCAGGGTGGGCCAATCCAGCAACGGACCTACTCCAATCCGCCTGCCGCGGGCCAGACGACTATCTACCTGATCGATAAGCCCGGAGCAGCGCAGTCGTCTTTCAGAATAGGAAGTGTCGGTGTTCCGCGCTCCTCCAAGGATTTCTTTGCGCTAACCGTGCTGAATACCATTCTCGGAGGATCTTTCACCAGCCGGCTGAACAACACGCTGCGTGAAGTGAAGGGATACACCTATGGAGCAGGCTCCAACTTCGACATGAGAAAAATGGCGGGCCCATTCACAGCCTCGTCTGAAGTAGTTGCCGCAAAGACGGACTCGGCACTGCTCGTTTTCATGAGCGAGCTCAACGCCATTCGCCAGCCGGTTCCCGCTGACGAAATTCTGCGCGCCAAGCGATATACGCAGCTTCGTCTTCCGTGGAGCTTCGAAACCTCGCAGCAGATTGCATCCGGACTGGTTCCGGTCGTCCTGTACGACCTGCCCGCCGACTACTTCAGCAACTATGTACAGAACATCGAAGCGGTCACTCAGGCAGACATCCAGCGGGTGGCAAATGAATACATCAACCCATCGACACTGGCGATCGTGATCGTTGGTGACAGAAAATCGATCGAAGCTGGCTTGAAGGCCTCGAATGTCGGAAGCATTTCAATCCGCGACATCATGGGCCAGCCGATTCAACAGTAGGATGTTGTAGCGCGGACGCAAACCAGCGCCAGTAGTTCTCGCCGGCCACTTCAACGACGTTGTTGTGGCCGGCTTTTTCTATCAGCGCGAATGCGCCCTTTACCCTGGCCGCCCGGTATACGGCTTCTCCCATCCGCGATGGGATTACGAGATCGCTTGTTCCGTGTATGACGGAGACCCGGGCATTCAGCTCCTGAACCAGGGCCACAGTGTCGAAATGAACTCTCGAGACAAGCTTCCAGAGGAGGGTAAAGGGGCGCGCAACTGAAAGCCGGGCCATTTCGCGAGCGGAAGTAAACGGCGACTGAAGAATCAGGTGTGAAGTCGGGTGGCGCGCGGCGAGCTCCGTGGCAACCGCGCTTCCAAGCGAATGTCCAAACAGGATGATCCCACCAGGCGGTACGCCGAGCCTGGAGACAAGCGCGCGATACGCCGCTTCGGCGTCCAGCCTGCTGGATGCGTATGTAGGTTTGCCGCCCAGCCCGCCGTAGCCGCGGTACTCCGCAAGAAAGACTGCGATACCGAACCGTTGCGCAACTTCCGACGCCCAGTCCAGCTGCCATACCGCGAGATCTGCGTTTCCATGGAAAGCGAGAATGACCCGTGAAGCAGCAGTGTCGCCGACGAGAAGACCGAACAGGGGCTGTCCGTCAGCGGCCGTGAACTCGACTCTCTCAGCCGACCCATGTTCGACCAGCACCAGTCCCGGTGGCTGAAAAATGATCTTCTCCTGGTGCCACCAGAGCAGCGCCAGGGCGACGAGGATTGCGGCGAGAGCGAATATCAGGATCTTCAGCGCCTCATCTCCGAGTAAGCCCGCATCACCAGGCGTGTCACGGGGCCGGGAGTCCCGCGGCCGATCTGCGCTCCGTCACAGGAGACGACGGGAACGACTTCCCGAACAGAGCTTGTGAGAAACACTTCATCTGCTGTCTCGAGCTCCGCGGGCGGCAGGGGACGCTCGGAGCACACGTCAACTCCGTGAGCGTCGGCAATGCGCATCACACAGGCGCGCGTTATCCCCGGCAGTGCTCCACACTGTACGGGTGGAGTATGCAGGACGCCTCCACGCACAATGAACAGGTTGCTTGCAGTCGCTTCAGAAAGATGGCCCTGCGTGTCGAGAAAAAGAGCATCATCAGCACCGATTTGCGCAGCGGAGCGGAATGCGAGGATTGATTCCAGGTAAGCGGTGGTCTTGATCCCTGCGGTAGCCGCAAATTCGTTTCGCCGTCCCTCAGCCATGACAACAGAGATGCCGGCGGAGTACCAGAGAGGATCGAGCTGCGGAAGCTTGTCGATGAGCGTCACCACTGTGGGATGTCGTGGTTCGGCGCTCATGCCGAGCCCCAGGCCGCGTGAAACGGTGATTCGCATGAAGGCGTCGGCCAAACCCAGTGTGCGAGCCCGCTCCACTTCGCCAACGGCCACTGACTCGAGATGGGGACCGGGAATGATTCCTGTCCGCGCACATGCATCCGCGAGCCGGGTGAGATGATCGGCAAGCAGAAACGGCTTCCCCTGATGAATGCGAAGCGTCTCGAAGACGCCGTCGCCCAGAAGAAATCCACGATCGAGCGCCGACAGCGAGCCGGCATCTGGATCAACTATCCTGCCATTCACCGTCATCAGCATCAGCTGACCGACTCCAGTGCCGCAAAAAGTGCGGAAGCCTTGTGCAGCGTTTCTTCGAACTCCATGTCCGGATCCGAATCGGCAACGATGCCGCCGCCAGCCGAGAAATACACTCTGTCGCCTTTTGCGAGGAAAGTACGGATTACGATGGATGAATCCATTGCCCCACCAGCTGAGAGGTAGACCATGCAACCGCAGTAAACGTCGCGCCGCACGGGCTCCAGCTCAGCGATTATCTCCATTGCCCGAATTTTGGGAGCTCCGGTGATGGATCCGCCGGGAATCGAAGCAAGGAGGAGATCGACCGCATCGCGGCCACTCTGCAGTTGACCGGTGATCGTGGATACGAGATGGTGAACAGTGGGGTGCGATTCCAGCTCTGCAAGCTCGGTGACCTGGACCGTTCCTGGAATACAGACACGCGACAAATCGTTCCGCAGCACATCCACGATCATTACATGCTCGGCATTGTCTTTCGCGCTGGCAACAAGCTCGTCCCTCGACTCCCGGTCCGAGATCGGTGAATCCATGCGCGGGCGGGTTCCCTTGATTGGTCGTGTCTCAGCGCGATTTCCCGTAACCTGAATGAATCGCTCCGGCGAGGCGCTGATCACGGTTGCATCGCCACTCTCGAAATAGCAGGCAAAGGGCGCCGGATTTTTTGCGCGGAGCGCCAGATACAAATCCCACGGGTCAACGCCCAGCGGCGCCTCGAATCTCTGGGCAAAGTTTGCCTGAAAGATGTCGCCTGCGGCGATGAATTCACGAATGGCGGCGATTGCATTGCTGTACTCCTCTCGTGACAGAGAGGAGGTAGTGCTGGGGGCTGCGGGCCTGATCGAAGGATGTCGCCTGGACGAGGGCGCGTGCTTGAGGCGTTCAAGAAAAAAGGACTGGCGCTCCGCGGTCCGGGAGATCAGCCAGGCCCGATTCGCCGCATGGTCCCACGCGAACACCGAGTCATACACACCTAAACAGAGATCAGGAATCTCGAGATCGTCCGGATTTGCGGGTTGGATATGCTCGAGCCCACTCCCAAACTCGTATCCGATGTATCCGGCCAGACCACCCTGAAAAGGGGGAAGACCCGGAATTACTGCGGGCAGGGCGCCAAGAAGGGCGCGTATCGCACCCAGCGCTTCGGTGGTATCACCCGAACTCTCAATGCTCCCGTCGCGCACCCGGATTTCGGTGCTGCCTGCCTTGGAAGTTATCAGGCGTTCCGGGTCCGCTGCGACGAAGCTGTATCGAGCATATTTCCCTCCGGGCGCCGCGCTATCGAAAAAGATCCGGTAGCGGAGGCCCTCCATCGCAGCACAAACATCGGTTGGGGCCGGGGCCGGGCTCAACTCGTGCACCAATGGCTGTTTCATACCGCAAAAAGGAAATTCAGCGAATTCATATGGCAGAATCTACGTCCGTGAGAATCCCCGTCGAAACATTCGAGCTCGATAACGGGCTTTTTGTGACACTCTCAGAAGACCATAGCGCACCTATCGTGGCGGTCAATCTCTGGTATCACGTCGGCTCAGCGAATGAGCGCACAGGCCGGACAGGGTTTGCGCATTTGTTCGAGCACATGCTCTTCCAGGGCTCCGAGAATGTCGCGGCAAATGAACACTTCGAGCTGGTGCAGCGCGCGGGAGGGACTCTCAACGGGTCGACCTGGCTGGAACGGACCAACTATTTCGAGACGCTGCCATCCCACCAGCTGGCGCTGGGACTTTGGCTCGAAGCGGACAGAATGGGCAGACTTCTGCCGGCGATGACGCAGGAGAAGCTGGATACCCAGAGAGCAGTGGTGAAAAATGAGCGGCGCTGGTCTGTGGACAATCAGCCCTACGGAACCTGGTGGGAAAAGCTTCCCGAGCTGGCTTTTCCGGAATCGCATCCTTTTCATCACTCGCTGATCGGGTCGTTCGAAGACCTGGACGCAGCTTCGATCGAGGATGTCGCAGAGTTTTTCGCAACCCACTACACACCCGACAATGCTGTACTGTCCATCGCCGGTGACTTCGATCCCGAAGAGGCTCGCAGTCTCGTCCGGAAATATTTCGGTGACATACCTCGCGGCAGGGGCCGCTCACCGCTGCCGTCCATGGATGTCCCGGCGCACTTTGGCGCTCCGCTCAGGAAAGTCGTCGAGGACGATGTAACTGTCCCGCGTGTTTTCATGGCGTTTCGGTCGCCAGCATTCGGCACGGAAGAGTATTACGCGGCCAGCGTTGCCGGAGCCATAATCGGCATGAAGAAAGGGAGCATCCTCTACAGAGCGCTTGTTCGGCAGAAGCAGATTGCGACAGAGGTGTCAGCTTTCACCTTCGATCTTGCAAAGGGGAGGGATCTGCTGATCTGCGATGTAACGGCGCGGGCCGGAGTCAGCGGCACGAGCCTCGAGCAGAACCTGTCGTCGGAGATCGACCGGATAGTGGCAGAGGGGGTGACCTCCGACGATGTCGCGCGCGCGGTGGCAATCATCTCGACGGAAATTGCGGTCGCGATGCAGTCCGCGAGCGATCGAGCAGACAAGCTGTCGATGTTCGCCACGTATTTCAGGAATCCATCTCTCGCCAATGAACAGGTGACGAAATACGAGTCTGTGACTGCAGATGCGGTCAACTCTTTCGTCAAGACCAACATGACGAACACGAATCGCGCTGTGCTGCTTTACATCCCACGCGGCGAAGGTGTCCAGTGAAAGCGCATCCACGGCCGACTCCTTCATTACCGCGGGATTTTCAGTTCCCCGTTTTCAGCCGAAGCCGCCTCCCCAATGGTATGCAGTTGCTGGTTGCACCAATGCGGCGGCTTCCAGTAGTAACGGCAATTCTGGTGGTCGACGGCGGGGCGACCACTGAGCCTCCTGGAAAGGAAGGGGTGGCCGACATTGCTGCCCACGCTCTCGTCGAGGGGACGCAAAAGAGGAGCGCCGACGATCTGGTCATGGCGCTCGAACGACTTGGAACATCCATAAGTGCAAGCGCCGACTGGGAAAGTTCGATTCTCAAGATGACTGTATTGTCGCCGAACCTTCCGGGCGCCCTGGGCCTGATGGCTGAAATGGTGACGAGCCCGCGCTTTGATAATGCTGCGGTAGAACGCATTCGCGCGGAGCGACTCTCGGAAATAATCCAGACGCGATCGGAGCCCGGCGTCCTGGCCGATGAAACGTTCAGCCTGGAGCTGTATGGCGCCGGATCGAGATATGGCATTCCGCTTGGAGGTTCGGCGGAATCAGTCACCGCAATCGCGGTGGATGATGTGCGCGGATACCACCGGTGCGGCTTCAATCCAAAAGCAGCAACCCTCATACTCGCCGGCGACATAGACACCGATGCAGCGCGCCAGCTTGCGGATCGGATATTTGGTGCGTGGAAGGATGCGGGAGGTGAAACGGCAGCGCGACGCGTCACAACTGCCGGCGGAAAACCTCGCCAGCTCCGGGTAGTGGACAGAAGTGGAGCGCAGCAGTCAGAGCTTCGGATGGGTCACGTCGGGGTTCCACGATCCGTACCGCAGTACTTCGATGTTGTCGTGATGAATGCAGTCCTTGGCGGACTTTTTTCGTCCCGCATCAACCTCAACCTGCGGGAAGCACACGGCTATACCTACGGAGCATCCTCGTATTTCGACTGGCGGCGGGATGCCGGCCCGTTTGTCGTGTCGAGCGCAGTACAATCGGAGGTCACCGGCGCTGCTGTGTCCGAGGTGATGAACGAGATTCACAGAATACGGAGCGATGCGATTCAGGAAGAGGAACTGTCGCTGGCCACGAGTTACCTCGCCGGCGTATTTCCCATCCGGTATGAAACAGCGGATGCTGTTGCCTCGGGGCTTGCCGGCCTGGTCGTCTTCGGCCTCCCTGACGATTATTTCACTTCTTATCGCTCGAATATTCTGGGCGTGACTGTCGAAGGCGTTCAGCGGGCCGCTCAGAACTTTCTTCGCCCCGAAGATCTGAACGTTGTGGTCGCAGGAAATCCCGATCTCGTCTTGTCGCAGCTCACGCAACTCGGCCTTGGCGAGGTGGGCGTGGTGAGGGTTGACGCATGACGGCACGCAAAGACCAGCTCGCGTCAGAGCGCATATACACCGGCAAGATTGTGTCGCTGGATGTCGACACCGTTCGGTTTCCCGATGGCAGTTCAGGGGATCTCGAGATGATCCGCCACCCGGGCGCCGCCGCGATACTTCCATTCCTGAGTGATCCGGATGGCGGAGACCCACAGATACTTCTCATTAGACAGTATCGCTATGCAGCCGGGGGCTACGTGTATGAAGTACCTGCCGGACGGCTGGATCCGGGCGAAGATCCCAAAGACTGCGCCCGACGTGAACTGTTGGAGGAAACCGGTTGCAGGGCTCAGAGTGTCAAATATCTGACGACGATTTTTACGACACCCGGATTTACGGACGAGAAGATCCACCTGTTCATGGCAACCGGAATAACCGCAGGGACGGCAAAGCCGGAAAGCGACGAATTTATGGAGCTACAGCCTCGGACGGTGTCACAGGCGCTGAGGATGATTCAGGCGGGTGAGATCCAGGACGCGAAGACCATCGTCACCATTCTGTACGCCGCGGGTTTTGAGCTGGGGTAAAGGCTGAGCCCTCTACTATAGAAGAGTAGAGCCATTCAACTGTCCCAAGGTCTGTCTCCCGCAGGGGACACTTTCTTGAGTATTTCCTAGATATGGAGCCCTTGAAACGTCCTAAAGCGTTGTGAGACAACAGGTTGTGATCAACGGTACGGTGGGCATATGGAATGCGTTTATCAGTGCCGCAGGTCACTCTCATAGGCAGGGGAAGCATGGCTGAAATTGCGCATAAACAACTAGTCCCGAATGCAGGGGCTGCGATCAGGGAACAGCTGCGGGAGATGGACGACTCCGCAGTGGTCTCGTCCTTCCTGAAAGGTGAAGAGAGGGCGTTCTCGGAGCTGGTTCAGCGCTATCAGACGCGGCTGCTGAACTTTGTCTATCGCACCGTAGGGGATCGGGAACGGGCGGAGGATCTCGTACAGGAGGTATTTGTGCGGGTTTACCGCCACTTGCACCGGTTTGACCGGTCGAAGAAGTTCTCGACTTGGGTGTATACCATTGCTTCCAACCTGGCCAAGAACGAGCTGAGAAACAGATCGCGCAACCCGTTGGTCCTTTTCCAGACCGTTCAGAAGAACTGGCAGGACGAAGATCGGCCGCTTCAGTTTGAAGATCCGAATTCCAGGCCGGACGATCTGTACCGAAAGCGCCATCTGCGGGAGCTGGTCGAGAAGTCGGTCGCGCAGCTGCCGGAGCATCATCGGGACGTCTTCATTCTGCGTGAGCTTGAAGGCAAGTCGTATGAGGAAATTGCAGACATTACCGGATGCAACCTCGGAACGGTCAAATCACGGCTGAACCGAGCCAGGACCTCTTTTGCGGAGATAGTGGCGCCCTTCATTGACTAGTTAGCGGGGTGGCGGGAACTTAGGGGTTCGGGAACCAGCGCCTTTACGAAGGGTACTGCAACCCGGACCCCTTACCGTATAGAAATGGATTGCAAGCAGTTTAAGAAAAACCATTGTGCGTTCACGGACGACACGCTGGCCGGAGTAGAGCTCGTGAGCATGCAGCGTCACATATCCGAGTGTGAGCAGTGTGCCCGGCTCGACTGGAGCGTGCGCCGATCGCTCATGGTTTTCAGGAATCTTCCTTCCATCCAGCCCTCTGACGATTTCGAGGAGCGCCTTCAGGCAAGAATTCGCAGTTCCGTCTCGACACAGGCAGCCACCCAAAGGTCATTTCTGGTGGCCGGCACCGCAGCTGCCGTTTTCGGGGCAGCAATGCTCGGCTACATCGTCGCGGTTCTGCCGAATTCCGAAGTGCCGCAGGACGTGGTCATGGCCCCAGTAGTCGCTTCGGCACCCGACTTCGACATGCCGGCAGTTTCGGCAGCGGGACCGGCAATCGTTGCGTCTGTTTCCGCCGGGCTGCCAATATGGACTGCCGCTCTTTACGCGGAACAGGCACCGCAATATTTCGCGCAACCCGAATTGACGCTGGCGAGCTACACGCGGTAGCAGGAAAGCCGGTCGGTCAAGACGGTCGTTTGTATATTTGGCGCATGTCGTCGACAGCCGCGCACAGAGTTCTCAGGGACGCAATCAAAGGGAGTCGCTTTGACACCGTCTACTATGTTTTCGGCGACGACGAATTCCAGAAAGAGGACGCGGTAAGGCAACTGGTGCGCTCCGCTGTCGATCCAGCCACGCGCGATTTCAATCTTGAATTTCGGCGCGGTGCGGAGATCGAACCCGGGGCGCTCGACGCATCGCTCCAGGCGCTGCCGCTAATGGCCGAGCGCAGGGTGTTCGTCCTTCGGGAAGTAAATGCCCTCAAGAAGAAGCAGCGCGAAGTTCTCGATCGCTACCTGAAGCAGCCTGCGATCGATACTGTCGTCATTCTCGTCGCTGGAGTCGATGCAAAACCAGACAAGCTGCTCATCAATTCCACGACTCCGCTCGAGTATCCCCTGTTGTCGGCGGATCGCATTCCCAGGTGGATCGCGCACTACGCCACCACGGAGCTGAATACTCAAATCACCGCGGGCGCTGCCGAACTGTTGCAGGCTGCGGTCGGAACAGATCTTCAGCAGCTCGTGTGCGAGCTGGAAAAGCTTTGCAGCTATTGCGGAGGCGCAGAGATCGACGAGGCTGCCGTCGGTGCCATTGTCGGCGCACTGCCTGGTGAAATGATGCCCGACCTTCTCGATGCTGTGGCGGCCCGGGCCGCGGTACGGGCACAGCAGCTTTTGCCGCGAGTACTTGCACAGCCGAAAACGTCAGGCGTTCAAATCGTCATGGCTCTCGGTGCACAAACGCTGGGAATATGCTGGGCGAATGCGCGGCATGCTGATGGTGTTCCAGCAGGCAGACTGCAATCGGAGCTTTTCGATCTGCTGAAGCGTTCCGGTTCCGTGTACACTGCACGAAGCTGGGGTTCGGCAGTCGCCACGTGGGCAAAGGCCGCCCCTGTATGGACCCGGGCGGAGCTGCATCGTGCCATGGACGCCTTGCTGCAGGCAGATGTTGCGCTCAAGGAAACTCGACTGTCATCCGATGAGCAAGTGATCGCAAACCTGATTTTCGAAATGTGCGCATCGGAAGCTGCGCGCAATGCCGCATAGCGGAAGGAAGAACTTCGTGATAAAAACGCTTCTCGTGATTGTAGCAGCTCTGATGATGTTCGCCGATCCCGCGAAGGGCCAATCCGCCGCTGATTCAGTATTTGTTCGTGCGCAAAGAATGGTCAGCGACGGTAACCCGGTTCGAGGGCGCGCACTTGTCGACTCAGTACTCAGGGCTTCGCGGCGCGGCAGCCCCGCATACGCAGAGGCGCTTTTCTGGAGGGCGACACTCGCCGCAACTTCGCAGCAGTCCGAGCAGGATTACCGGAGACTCATAGTCGAATATCCCCTGTACGCGCGGACCGGTGATGTTCTGCTTCGGCTTGCGCAGCTCGAGCTGCTCAGGGGGAACAGGGATGCGGCCGCTGTGCATCTCAGGCGGATTCAGACGGAGCATCCCGAGTTCGGGAATCAGGCGGCTGCCAGCTACTGGCTGAGCAGAGTTCTATTCGAAAAAAGTGATACTCGCGGCGCATGTGCCGCGATCGCTGACGCGAAGCGCCTGGTAAAAGCCGACGATGTGGAGTTGAAGAACCAGATCGACTACCAGGACCAGCAGTGCGTCGGGGTGGTCATATCTGCGTCCGACACGACTGGGCCGGCGCCGGCCGGCGTTCCTGCCGCTGAAATTCCGGCGCCGGTGTCAGAACCATCCGGCGGGCGAGCACCCGCAGCCTCCACCGGCACTTATTCCGTTCAGGTAGCCGCCTACAACCGGAAGTCCGATGCAACGGCCCTGGTCTCGAGACTTGCCAGACGAGGATTCGAGGTACGAGTTGACGGCTCCAAGGCACCCTTCAGAGTAAGAATTGGAAGATATGCCACACGCGCCGACGCGACCGCTGCCCAACAGCGAATCAAGAAGGGCGGAATTACCGGAATTGTTGTAAAGGTCGATTGACGGGATGCGTCCCACCGTAACACCGCTGATGCAGCAGTACAGGGAAATCAAGTCGCAGCACCAGAATGCGATCCTGTTTTTCCGAATGGGCGATTTCTACGAGATGTTTTATGAGGATGCCGAGATCGCCTCGCGTGCGCTGGGTCTCACCCTCACGTCACGCAACAACGGCGGCGCTGCAGAGGTCCCGCTTGCAGGAATTCCGGTAAAAGCGGCCAGCGAATATCTGCGGCGCCTCGTGGGGCAGGGCTTTCGCGTAGCCATCTGCGAGCAGGTCGAGGATCCCAAGGACGCAAAGGGAATCGTAAAGCGCGCAGTAGTCGAGACGATTACACCAGGCGCTGCATTCGCTGACGACATGCTCGACGGCAATAGAAACAACTTCCTGTGCGCGGTAATAACGCGTGATGGAAAATGCGGCATAGCTGCAGCCGACATCTCGACAGGGGATTTCCGCCTGAATGTCGTGGATGTTGCCGATGCTGAAGCACACCTCTCGCGCCTGTCGCCTCGCGAGCTGCTCGTGAATGCGGAATCAGCCGCGCAGGCCAGGGCGGGCAATCCGCAGACGCTAATCACGGAGCGCGCAGACTGGGAGTTCGACGGCGCCATTGCGAGAGAGTCGCTTCAGCGCCAGTTCGAAATTGCCTCTGTGGAGGGGTTCGGTTTTTCCGGCGAGGACGAACTTGCACTGTGTGCGGCCGGCGCCCTTCTGCGATACCTGAACGAGCTGCAGCCGGGCGCCCTGAAGCATCTTGCACGACCGAAGATCGAGCGCTCAGGCAAGACGATAGCGCTCGATGAAATGACCCGGCGAAATCTCGAGCTGACCGAGTCTCTTCGAACCGGTGATGCATCCGGTACACTGCTGAGCGTTCTGGACCGGACGGTAACTCCGATGGGCGCCCGCCTGCTGCGCCAGTGGATTCTTGCTCCTCTGCGCAACCGACTCGACGTGGAGAACCGGCTTGACTCCGTTGGCGCTTTCGCGGCGGATTCCCTGACGCGAAGCGCACTGCGAGAAGCACTGGATGGCGTGAGAGACGTCGAGCGTCTGGCTGCCAAGATATCCGCAGGGCGTTCTTCTCCGCGTGATGTTCGCGCGCTCGGAGATTCGCTGGCGAGAATTCCAGCATTTGCAGAGTGCCTGGAAGTGCTTTCACGGGAACACAGCTCGATCAAGACGATCTCCGACAAGTGCGACAACTGCGAGGATATTGCTGCGGAAATCGCGAGCACGATTGTGGAGAGCCCTCCTGTTGCGATAGGTGAAGCCGCGACGATTGCGCCCGGATACGACAGGGAGCTGGACGAACTGCGGCAGCTTCGGGATGGAGGCAAGGACGGAATTGCCCGGATCCAGATGGAAGAGCGTGCGCGAACTGGGATAAACTCGCTCAAGGTGGGTTACAACCGTGTGTTCGGGTACTTCATAGAAGTAACCAACACCAACTCACACCTTGTCCCGTCGGACTATCAGCGTCGTCAGACGCTGACCGGGGCCGAGCGGTACATCACTCCCGCGCTCAAGGAATACGAAGAGAGGATTCTCTCAGCGGCGGAGCTCATCGAAGAGCGAGAGCGTTCCATTCTCGAAAAACTTCGCTCGCACATCGCAGAGCGAATTGGAAGACTGCAGCTGCTCGCAGCTCTGATTGCCGAAGCCGACGTTTATTCCACACTCGCCGAGGTGGCGGAGCGCGAATCGTACGTGAGGCCGGAAATCCACGATGCCTTCGACCTGGAAATCATCGCCGGGAGGCATCCGGTTGTGGAGCGAATGATGCCGCGCGAAAAGTTCATTCCCAACGATCTGACGCTGACAGACGATGCCAGGCTGATAGTTCTGACGGGTCCGAACATGGCTGGAAAGTCCACGATCCTGCGGCAGATCGGCCTCATTGTACTGATGGCCCAGATGGGGAGCTTCGTGCCGGCGTCGCGTGCGAGGATCGGGCTTGTGGACAAGGTGTTCACCCGCGTCGGAGCCAGTGACAATCTGGTCCGTGGTCAGTCAACATTTATGGTGGAGATGTCCGAGACCAGTGCGATCCTGCACACGGCATCCAGCGCGAGCCTGGTGCTCCTGGATGAAATTGGGCGAGGGACGTCAACGTATGATGGTGTTTCGATCGCGTGGGCGGTCAGTGAACACCTGCACAACAGCGTTGGATGCAAGACCGTGTTTGCGACCCACTATCACGAGCTGACACAGCTCAGCGACGAGCTGGCGGGAGCGCGGAACTACAATGTCCAGGTGCGCGAGGTTGGTGACAAGATTCTGTTTCTTCACCGCCTCGCTGCCGGGGGCGCGGACCGCTCGTATGGAATCGAAGTGGGAAGGCTTGCCGGGCTTCCGCAGCCGGTTCTCTCGCGTGCGCGGGAATTGCTCAAACAGCTGGAGAGCGGTCACCTTATCGAGAACGGAAAAGGCGCAAGCCGGCGCCGGGAAAGTGGACAACTACCACTTTTCGAGGCTCACAACCCTGCTCTGGACGAGCTCAAACAGATAGACACAAATGCCATTACACCCATGCAGGCGCTTGAAATCCTTTCGCGGCTCGTCGCGCAATCAAAGCTCAGCTAACTTTTTCCAATGCCTCTAAAAAGCCTGGTTGTCGCGCTTTCGGGACTGCTTGTCGTTGCGTGCGGCGGAAGTTCTGCTGATGCAGAGTTTCGCCCCGGCCGGCGGCCTGATGAGCTTCCGGTCATGCTCAACAAGGAACTGCCTTTCAGGTATCCTCCCGGGTTGTACGCGCAAAAAGTGCAGGGAAATGTCACACTGAGAATTTTCGTGGACAGTGCGGGCCAGGTTGTGGCCGACTCGACGCATGTGGCCGAGACCTCGGGGTTTGCCGCTCTGGATTCGGCTGCTGTGAAGGGCTCCCGGGAACTGAGATTCAACCCTGCGAAAACACGCGATTCGTCAGTGCCAGTCTCGATCCTGTTTCCGGTATACTTCCGTCATCCCGAAGCACCGCCGCTTCCCGGCGACAGCGCGATCGGAAAAACATCTACGCGCACCCCGTGATCGAAAGAAACGCAAAGCTGAAGCGGTACGACAACGTCATCGAAGCGATTGGATGGACTCCACTGATACGCTTGAACAGCGTAACTCGCGGGATCCGCACCCCTGTTTTCGGAAAGGCTGACTATTTCAACCCGGGCGGTTCGGTAAAGGACCGCATCGGTCTGCCGATCATCGAAAGGGCAGAACGCGAAGGAAAGCTGAAGCCCGGCGGGACGATCGTAGAGGGAACGAGCGGAAACACGGGCGTAGGCCTGGCCATTGCCGCGGCGCTCAGG
Source organism: Gemmatimonadota bacterium (assembly GCA_036676795.1). Taxonomy (GTDB): domain Bacteria; phylum Gemmatimonadota; class Gemmatimonadetes; order Gemmatimonadales; family Gemmatimonadaceae; genus UBA4720. The sequence continues at coordinate 21,144 of JAKFCC010000209.1, read as the reverse complement.
GGCTACCGGTGCATCTTCACGATGCCGGACAAGATGTCGCAGGAAAAAGTCCGGTTGCTCAAGGCGTTTGGCGCCGAGGTGATCATTACCCCGACTGCCGTCCCGCCCGACCATCCTGACAACTACGTCATGATGGCAAAGAAGATCGCGAAGGAAACTCCCAATGCTGTTCTCGCAGACCAGTTTTACAACCAGGCGAATCCTGATGCGCACTACGCGCAAACGGGACCCGAACTATGGGAGCAGACAGAAGGGCGCATCACCCACTTTGTAGCAGCGGCTGGTACTGGTGGTACACTGACAGGGGTTGGCCGCTACCTGAAGGAAAAGAATCCAAAAATCCAGATAATCGCCGGCGATCCCGTGGGATCTATCCTGGCGGAATATTGGCGCAGTAAAGGGGCTGTAAAGGTCGAGGGAGTTCCCTACAAGATCGAAGGAATTGGCCAGGACAAAGTCCCCGGTACACTCGACATGAGCGTCATCGACGACTACCAGACAGTTTCCGACAAGGATTCCTTTGCGATGGCCCGTCGCCTCACTCGCGAAGAGGGATTGTTCGTCGGCGGATCGTCGGGCCTCATTACGCATGTCGCCCTCAAGGTCGCGAAGGCCGCAGACGATCCAGATGCTCTGGTGGTTGCCTTCCTGTGCGACACGGGCGAGCGGTATCTGTCCAAGCTTTACAACGATGAATGGATGCGTGAGAACCAGATGCTCGAGTCAACGCGTATCACGCTTGCAAACGTGATGAGCGCGAAGACCGGCGACGCGCCCTCTGTCGTGAGTGTGGCTCCTGGCGCGAGTGTCAGGCAGGCGCTCGGCCTGATGGGAGTGCACGACGTATCACAGCTTCCGGTGATGGACGACGGCGACTGCATTGGATCGGTCAGTGACTGGGCGCTGTCTCAGAAAAGTCTGGAGAATCCAGCCCTGCTCGAACGTCCGGTTAGTGAGGTGATGGAATCGCCATTCCCTGTAGTGGGATCAGACCAGCCGGTGGACAGCATCGTAAAACTTCTCTCTAAATCCAACCCTGCAGTCCTGGTACACGACGACGGGGTGGTGCGCGGAATCGTAACACGGTCGGACATGCTGCAGTTCATGATGTCGCGGTAGCCCGATGAAAATCACGGTCTTGATGGGTGGTACATCTTCCGAACGAAACGTATCCCTTGCCTCCGGCATACGGATCGTTCAGGCGCTCAGGTCACGCGGCCATACAGTAACGGCGTTGGATCCGGCGAAAGGCGTCATCGATCAGGCGGCGCAGGACAAGCTTGCAAAGAGCGACGTGGGGGTGGCGCCGCCTTCGCTCGCCGAGCTGACCCAGATTTCTCACGGCACTTTCCTGCCGACGCTCACGACGATGCCGGAAATTACCGGTGCGGACGTAGTGTTCCTTGCCCTGCACGGCGGACAGGGTGAAGATGGCACCATCCAGGCGCTGCTGGACATGGCGGGTGTTCGGTATACGGGCAGCGGACACCTCGCGAGTGCGCTCGCGATGGACAAGGACCTATCCAAGAAACTTTTTCGCGCAGCAGATGTACAAACGGCTGACTGGAAAATGGCGCCCGCGACCATCGAGGACGTGGAAAACTCCTTTGGATTTCCTGCGATCGTGAAACCCTCAAAGCAGGGATCGACTGTGGGGTTGACTGTCGTGAAGAAGCCAGAGGATCTGGCCGCCGCTATCGAGGAAGCCAGCAAGTACGATGACGAGGTGATGGTCGAGCAGTTTATTGCAGGCCGCGAGCTTACTGTTGGAGTGCTCGGCGATATCGCTCTGCCGGTTGGAGAGATCATTCCGAAGCACGAGATATACGACTACGAATGCAAGTACACTGCTGGAATGGCCACCGAGGAATTTCCCGCGAAGCTTTCCCCGGAAGAAACGGCCAGGGTGCAGCAACAGGCGCTTGCAGCATTTCGCGCGTTGAAGCTGGGTGGTTATGCCAGAATCGATTTTCGCATGTCTCCGGCGGGCGAGTTTTTCTGCCTCGAGGCAAACACGTTGCCTGGCATGACCGAATTGAGTCTTATCCCCCAGGGAGCAGCTGCGATGGGAATGGATTTCCCCGAGCTCTGCGACCACATTGCAAAGATGGCGGCTGACTAGGCTGGTCCCGAGGTACGATGTTCAATTCTGCTTCGCTGTACAGTTCCGGATCTGACGGCTCGCGGATGACACCCGCGGTTCGCTGGCTGCTCGCGCTGAATATTGGAGTGTATTTCCTCCAGGTGGCGCTGTTCGGAGAGCAGAATGTCTTTGCCGCTCTCGCCCTCGACGGACGGGATTTCCCGGATACATGGTGGACGGCGGTCAGCTACATGTTCGTGCACGCGAATGTGTGGCACCTCGCGCTCAACATGGTCACGCTCTGGATGTTCGGCCCGCGGGTAGAGGAAGAATGGAGCACACGCGGGCTCGTTTCCTTTTACCTGTGGTGCGGATTGGGCGGTGCGCTCACGCATCTGCTACTGGTTGCGGGCAGCGGGCTGATTGGTGCTTCCGCGGCAGTCAGCGGTGTTATGCTCGCTTACGCGGTGCGCTGGCCTGACGAAGAGGTCTATCTCTTTGGCGTGATTCCGATGAAGTCACGCTGGCTGGTCGCATGGATGGTGATCATCAACCTCGCGATGGGGATCTCGAGCAATGGTTCGGGAATCGGGTGGTTTGCACACCTGGGCGGGCTCGGATTCGGTTGGCTCTATCTGAGAATTTCATCGTTCGGGGGGCTCGACCAGGTGCGTCGCTGGGTTTCTCCGATTCCGGATGAGGGTGACGAACCGCCACGCGCAATCCCCCGGGTGAAGCCCCGTTCGCGAGCCCGCGGCGAAATCGATGAAGTCGTGGCGGAAAGCAACGCTGTCACGATGCGCTCACTGGTTCAGACGCCGCCAACCGACCCGCGGCCACGTGCGGAGCAGATCGACCGAGTGCTCGACAAGATTTCACAGACCGGGCTGGATAGCCTGAGCGTCGATGAGCGGAAGCTGCTGGAAGAAATGTCCCGCCGACTGCGCGGAAAGGACTGACATAGACGTTTCCAGGGGCTGATAGATTTACAGTATGCCCAGGCCAGAGCTTCTCGAGACATTTCCCAATCCGTACCCCCAGCGCAGTTACCAGATTCACATGGACTGCGACGAGTTCACATCCCTCTGCCCGCTCGGCGGCATCGAAACGGATGCAGAGGAGCTGAAGCAGCTTGACGGGGGCGCTCCGGATTTTGGAATCATCAGGATCACGTACATTCCCGACGAACTGTGCCTGGAGCTCAAGAGCCTGAAGATGTACCTGTGGAGTTTCCGTAATGACGGGATTTTCTACGAGCGCGCCGTCAACCGGATCCTCGATGACCTTGCAGAGCGCTCAAAGCCCCGGTGGATGCGTGTGGTAGGGGATTTCAATGTCCGGGGCGGGATCAAGTCGATCATTACAGCGACACACGGCAGCGAGACCGGTTGACAATCCTTCTCGGGTTGAACTGTACTGCCATGACCCGTTAGTTTGCCAAAGCGAAATTGTAGTTGGGCCAGGTAGCTCAGTTGGTAGAGCAGCGGACTGAAAATCCGCGTGTCGGCAGTTCGATTCTGCCCCTGGCCACTCGTACCAAGGCTTAAGTCCAATGGCTCCGCAGATTGCGGGGCTTTTTTTGTGTACCAAGGCGTTCCCCATGAAGAATGCGGCGGGCGATGGGGTCCCGGGCCTACGGCAGAGCTAGATTGCTCCTGTCGGGAGGCCATTTTTGGAGCTGATGAGGCACGGTTCCTGACAAGGAGATTTGTCAGCCAACATGGAGGGCATATGAAATCGAAGTGGCAGCAGCAAAGAAACGCGACACAAGCCGATCAGCTGCGCAGAACTGACGACGAGCACATTAATGAGGAAGACAAGCAGCACCTGAAGGCGAGCGATGAAGTCGAGCAGGAGATGAATCCCGGAAAGCAAAGCGACGTTCCCGCTCCAAAATCCGTTCGGGATGGAAAGCGGGGCAGCGCTCGCTAACGCATCGACAAGTAGCTATAAGTGAAGGTGTTGCAACGGGCTATGGAACGGATGTGCCCCATCCCGCCAACGGTCGGATGGGGCATTTTTCACAAAAGCGCAAGAACTGAATAGTGGCAACAGCGATCCCCCCCAAAACAAAACGAAGCCTCCTGAACCGCATCCTCGGAACGCGGGACAATTCCGACGATCTGGTGGGCCCTATCCGCGGCGAAGTTCTGGGTGCCGATCGGCTGGCGGAACGGGCACGGGCAATCGCCCGGCAGCATACGCTGCTGCCGATCCGAAAGCAGCGCGGGTCCGGTCCGCTGCTCGAGCGGCTCGACGATACCCGAAGGGTCTTGCGGTCGGTCTATGAGCGGCTGAACGAGGGAGTTGAGCGGGACCTCGACATCAGTCCCGCAGGGGAATGGCTTCTGGATAATGCGTACATAGTCCAGGAACACATTCGCGAAATCCGAACGAGCATGCCCAAGGGGTACTACCAGGAGCTGCCCAAGCTGGCGGCCGGTACGCTCGCAGGGTACCCCAGGGTATATGAGCTCGCGATCGAGCTGATCGCGCATACCGAAGGACACATCGATACCGACAACATCACGCTCTTTGTCGGTGAATATCAAAAGATTGCGTCGCTCGGGATGGGTGAGCTTTGGGCTGTTCCGACAATGCTTCGCCTTGGGCTCGTCGAAAATATCCGGCGCATGGCGCTGCGTGTTGCGGCGCGGCTGAAAGAAGTAGAAAGCGCCGACGAGTGGGCAGCGAAGCTTCGTGATGCCAGCGAGCGCTCGCCCGAGGAGCTCACGCGTGCACTCTCAGCATTCATCGACGGACACCCGAGACTGACGCCGACCTTTGTCGCGCGGTTCCTGCAGCAGACACGTTCTTACCACACGAACTTCACTCCGCTGGTATGGCTGGAGCAGTGGCTCGCCGAAGACGGGCCCAGCGCTGAAGAGGCTGTCACCCGATCCAATCGCCGGATTGCGCTGACACAGGTTACTGTCGCGAACAGCATTACGAGCCTCCGGACGATTGCGAGAATCGACTGGAAGGACTTCGTCGAGGAGCAGAGCGGAACAGAGCGGGTTTTGCGCACCGACCCGAGCGGCCACTACCGGCAGATGAGTTTCGGGACGCGCGACCACTACCGTCACATCGTCGAGCACATAGCCCGCAAGACTGAGCTTCCCGAAGAGGAGGTTGCACGGGCCGCGATTCATTTTGCGGAACAAGCTCCCATCAACACGCACGAGTCCCACGTCGGCTACTACCTGGTGGATGAGGGACGAAAGCTCGTGGAGCGGGAGACGGGATACCGTCCGCCGGTGCGAGAGGCAATTCACCGGTGGACTATTCGGCATCCCAACACCGTGTATTTCGGCGGAATTTCCATCGGCACGCTTGGGTTGCTGACGCTGGTGCTGTCGCTCGGGCACGCCGTTACTCCGGCAATGCAGCTCATCGTATTTCTCATGGCGCTCATTCCGCTGAACGAGATGGCAATCAGCGCCGTGAACCAGCTGGTTACGCTGCTGATGCCGCCGCGCGTGCTTCCAAAGCTGGAGCTGCGGGAAACCGGGATCCCAAAAGAATACCGTACCGCGGTGGTGGTACCGACCCTCTTCGGGAACAACCACGCAGTCGAAGAGGCTGTAGAGCATCTCGAAATCCAGTATCTCGCAAACCGCGACGACAACCTGCTCTTTGCGCTCCTCAGTGATTTCACTGACGCAAAGAAAGAACATTGTGACGGCGACGATGAAATCGTCGAGATGGCGCGCAAGCGCATCAATGAACTGAACACCCGGTATTCCAAGAACGGCCGCGATGTGTTCTTTCTTTTCCACCGGCCACGCCTGTGGAATCCAACACAAAATGTCTGGATGGGGTGGGAGAGAAAGCGCGGCAAGCTTGGACAATTCAACCGGTTCCTGCGCGGCGAGGGTACCGACGCCTTCAATGTCATTGCCGGAAAGATCTCGGACCTCGAGGGCGTTCGGTATGTTCTGACACTCGACTCGGATACGGTTCTCCCTCGTGATGCGGCGGCGCTGATGGTTGGCACTCTCGCGCACCCGCTGAATCGTGCGGTTTACGACGAGGAGCTGGGCCGGGTAGTGCGTGGATACGGAATCCTGCAGCCGCGCGTTGGGGTCTCACTTACGAGTGCGCACAAGTCTCACTTTGCTGCCATTCATTCCGGGCACCCCGGCGTCGATCCCTATACCACCGCCGTGTCAGATGTGTATCAGGACCTGTATGGAGAGGGCAGCTTCACAGGGAAGGGCATATACGATGTCGATGCGTTTGAGCGTGCAACGCATGGGCGGTTCCCCGAGAACACCCTTCTCAGCCACGATCTCATAGAAGGCACCTATACGCGTGCCGGCCTGGCGACTGACATCGAGCTGTTCGATGACTATCCCACGCGGTATCTGACGTTCACCCGCCGCAAGCATCGCTGGATACGCGGGGACTGGCAGCTGCTCGGATGGTTGCGCGGCGAAGTTCCAGGACCGGATGGTCCAACGCTCAACAGATTGTCCGCCATCTCGCGCTGGAAGATCTTCGACAATCTGCGGCGCAGCCTTATAGAGATCTCGCAGTTCTCGCTGCTCATCGCAGGATGGTTCTGGCTTCCCAGGTCGCCGCAGTTCTGGACAGGACTCGTTCTCGCTGCGATCGGGTTCCCATGGTTGTTTGGACTCCTGCTCGCTATTCTGCGTCCACCGCGCGACCAGTCATGGCCTGCGTATTACGCCGCAGTGTGGCGGGACGCAGCAACGAGCATGCAGCAGTTTGCGCTGGCGACGATCTTCCTGCCGCACCAGGCCGTTGTGAGTGCCGACGCAATCATTCGCACGGTGATTCGCCTGTTCGTTACCAAGAAAAACCTTCTTGAATGGCAGACGGCATCGCAGGTCGAGCGAAGCTTCGGCACGGGGGCACAGCGAGAGGTATGGAGAAGGATGTGGCCGGTGATTGCCGCCTCCTCCGTCCTTTTCGCCGGGGTGATCTTTAAGGCCATTGAGATGGATGCTCTTCCGGCGGCAGCCCGGTTCGGGCTGGTGCTCGCTACCATTCCGCTCTTGCTGCTCTGGTTCTCCTCGCCCGCACTCGCGCACGCGCTCAGCGCGCCCGCAATTCCTGGCGAAGTTTACCTCTCGGGAACAGAACGGGATCTCGCACTCAAGTATGCCAAGCTGCACTGGCAGTACTTCGAAAAGTTCGTCGGGGCGAACACGCAGTGGCTCGCGCCGGACAACTTCCAGGAAGATCCGCTCCCTGTAGTGGCAATGCGAACATCGCCGACGAACATCGGCCTCCAGATGCTCGCTACGGTAACTGCTGCCGACCTGGGTTTCATCGCCCGGACCGACATGATCGAGCGGCTCGAGAATATTTTCCGCGCGCTGGAGAGAATGCGCCGCTTCCGCGGGCATTTCTTCAACTGGTACGACCTGAACGACCTGCACGTGCTAGAACCGGCGTATGTCTCGACAGTGGACAGCGGCAACCTCGCCGGCCACCTCATCGCCCTGAAACAGGCCTGTCTCGCGCTGTCACGCGATGCCGCGACAGCTCCGGATGATGTTACACGCCTGGTGGCGATCGCCGAGCGCTCTCACGCATATGCGATGGAGATGGATTTCCGGTTCCTGTACGATGAGCGGCGAAAGCTGTTCTCGATTGGGTATCTGGCATCGTCCAACACCTTCGACAATTCGTTCTACGACTTACTCGCCTCCGAAGCACGTCTCGCATCCTTTGTCGCAATCGCAAAGGGAGACGTCCCGGTCGATCACTGGTTTCGCCTGGGTCGGTCACTGACCGCGAGCGCAGGAACAAGGACTCTGATTTCATGGAGTGGAAGCATGTTCGAGTACCTGATGCCGGTACTCGTGATGCAAAGCTTCCCGCAGACGCTGCTTGCGCAGACGAATCGCGGGTCGGTAAAACGTCAGATCAGCTACGGAAGCGAGCGGGGTGTTCCCTGGGGAGTATCGGAGTCTGCCTATAACGTGCGCGATCGCGCGCAGACATATCAGTATCGCGGCTTCGGCGTTCCCGATCTCGCGCTGAAGCGCGGCTTGAGCAAGGACCTTGTCGTCGCGCCATACGCAACGGCACTGGCGATGGTGGTCGAGCCGAAGCAGGCACTCCGGAACTTCGCGCTCCTGGAAGAAGAAGGTGCGCTTGGGCCATATGGTTTCCGCGATGCGATTGACTACACACGGCCCGCCACTGGTGACCGCAAGGCAATCGTCGGCGCCTACATGGCCCATCATATAGGTATGAGTCTCGTCGCCATGGCGAATGCGCTGCAGCGCCAGACGTGGCAGCGCCGCTTCCATACCGATCTGCTGGTTCGTTCTACGGAGCTTGTCCTGCAGGAGCGGATTCCTCGCCGGCTCAGCGTCCAGGATGTTTCGGGAGACGAGGATCTTGCGCGCGTTCCCAGCGAGCGGGAAAAACCTGCGGCCCGGGAAATCGACACACCGCATACACCCCAGCCTCGCATCGCCGTTCTCGGAAATGTCCCGTATACGCTGATGATCACCAACGCAGGCGGCGGCTACAGCAAGTACGGGAACATTGCGATCAACCGATGGAGACTCGACGGCACCCGGGACAATTTCGGCCAGTGGTGCTACATACGTGACGTAAGCACGGGACGTGTCTGGTCTGCCGCGCATCAGCCAACACTGACTGAAGCGAGCTGGTACCATGTGCTCTTCGCGAGTGACCGGGTGACCATCCTGCGCAGCGATGATGACATCGAGACGCACACGGAGATTGCAGTTGCATCGGATGACGCGGCGGAGGTGCGCCGTGTAACGGTCATCAATCGCTCGACGGTGCCAAAGGAGATCGAGCTCACCAGTTACGCTGAAGTCGTTCTTGGCTCGGCGGATGCCGACCGCATGCATCCGGCATTCGGCAACCTGTTCGTACAGACGGAATGGCTTCCCTCCAATGCGGCCATACTGGCCAGCCGGCGTCCACGGTCATTCAATGAGCCGCGGATGTGGTGCGGGCATGTCGTGGCACTTGGCCACGAGGCTGTGGGCGAAGTCAGCTGTGAAACGGATCGCTCCAAGTTCGTCGGCCGCGGCCGGTCTGTGCGCCATCCCATTGCCATGACGGAGGCAGGTCCGCTAACAGGGACCGTCGGTTCCGTTCTCGATCCAGTTCTCGCTCTTCGCGCACGCGTTTTGGTTCAGCCACGCGCATCGGCCGTAGTTACGTTCACCACCTTCGTCACGGATTCACGCGAGAGGGCAGCCGAATTAGCGGACCTGTATCATGATTCCTATAGCGCCCGACGTGCACTGGATCTTTCCTGGGCGCAGGCACAGGCGGAGCTGCGCGATCTCGGAATAACGCCTTCCGACGCCGCACTCTACCAGGAACTTGCCGGCCATCTCTTCTTTCCACACCCGGGCTTCCGGACGCTGTCGGCGGGGCAACCTGAAAACAAGCTCGACCAGCAGGCTCTGTGGGGTCACGGAATTTCAGGCGACTGGCCAATCGTGCTCGCACGGGTAAGCAGCCACTCAGGACTGGCGAGTGTTCGACAACTGCTGCGCACGCATCACTACTGGCGTCTCAAGGGAATTACCTGCGACCTCGTCATCCTGAACACGCATCCAGCGAGCTATCTCCAGGAGCTGAACGACGAACTGGTCGCGACAGTAATGACCTCGAGCGAAGCAGGGCTGCTTGATCGCCCGGGTGGCGTATTCATCCGGCGGGCGGACGTGCTTCAGCCTGAAGACATCACGCTGCTGCATGACATGGCACGAATTGAAGTTGACTGCGATGGACTGGGGCTTGGCAACGTCACCGAGTTTCCGGGCTCCGAAGAGAAGTATCCTCCGCGGATTACAGCCGACGCTGCATCACAGCGCGATCAGAGCAAGAGAAAGCTCACACTTGCAGGAAGGCCGGAGCACACAGCGCAGCCGAAGGTTCCCTCGCCCGACCTGAAGGCTTTCAATGGGCTCGGCGGGTTCAACACTCACAACGAGTACGAGATACACCTTACAGGTGAGGCGCTTCCGCCTGCTCCGTGGTCCAATGTCGTGGGGAATCCAAATGCCGGCTTTTGTGTAACTGAGAGCGGCGCGGGCTTTACATGGACGGGGAACAGTTTCTTCTACCGCCTTACTCCCTGGCACAATGATCCGGTTCGCGATCCTTCGAGCGACTGCATCTACATACGCGATGACGCATCCGGCGAGCTCTGGAGCCCCACTCCTGCGCCGATTCGCGAGGAGTCGCTGTACAAGGTGCGGCACGGTGCCGGGTACTCCGTGTTCGATCACACCCATGGGGATATTCACAGTTCTCTGCGAATCGGACTGCCTGAGAGCGACACCGTCAAGATTTCCATCCTCACCCTGAAGAACTCCGGCGCGACGCGCCGGCGCCTGACGGTTACACCTTACGTGGAATGGGTTCTCGGCGTTCAGCGCGAGCAAACTCAGCACAGGGTTCGCACGACATTCGACGTGGAGTCTCAGTCGATTTTCGCGCGCAACTACTTTGATGCACAGTTCGCGGACAACGTTGCCTTCCTTGCGATGAGTGCCCCACTGGTCGGGCACACAGCGGACCGCCGCGAATTCATCGGACGGAACGGAACACCTGCCCGCCCTGCGGCTCTCGAGCGCACCGGGCTCGCCGAAATAGTTGGCGAGACGATCGATCCGTGCGCGGCGCTGCAGGCGAGCATCGACCTCGGGCCGGGCGAGACGCGCGAGATCGTGATTCTGCTTGGCTCCGGAAAGGAGGAGGCTGGTGCGCGAGAGCTGATTGCCCGCTTCAATAGTCCTGAGGCTGCGGCGACTGGCATTGACGGGAACGCGGCTGCATGGCGCAGGAGACTCGACACAGTGCAGGTGCGAACGCCTGTCCCTGAGTTCGATGTGCTGCTCAATGGCTGGCTGCTTTACCAGGCTCTGTCGTGCCGCATGTGGGCGCGCTCAGCCTTGTATCAGTCCAGCGGCGCATACGGATTCCGTGATCAGCTGCAGGATGTGATGGCGTTCCTGCTGACGGACGCGCCTCTCGCTCGCGAACATATCTTGCGCGCGGCATCGAGGCAGTTTGTGGAGGGCGATGTCCAGCACTGGTGGCATCCGCAAAGCGGGCGGGGTGTGCGAACGCGTTTCTCCGACGATCTCGCGTGGCTTCCGTTCGTGGTTGACCACTACCTGCGTGTCACTGGCGACGCCTCGATACTGGATGAACAGGTGCCCTTCCTGACGATGCGCGAACTAGGGCCCGAAGAGCACGAGATATATGACCTTCCGGGAATTTCTCCGGAGTCGGCAACGCTTTACGAACATTGTGTAAGGGCTCTGAAACGGGCAGCGACAGAAGGCGAGCACGGCCTGCCGAAGATTGGAATTGGAGACTGGAACGACGGCATGAGCCGCGTCGGAGTTCACGGGCGCGGAGAAAGCGTGTGGCTGGGATGGTTCCTGAATTCGACTCTCAGGAAGTTCGCCGTGTACTGCGAGTCCAGGGGTGACGTCCAGACCGCAACGACCTTTAGAGATCAAGCCGAGCGGTATCGGGTCGCCATTGAAACATCAGCGTGGGATGGAGAGTGGTACCGGCGTGCCTATTTCGACGATGGCTCTCCTCTCGGCTCACGCGAAAGCGATGAAGCCAAGATCGATGCTATCGCCCAGAGCTGGAGCGTAATTTCGGAGGCGGGTGATCCCGAGCGCGCACGCACGGCGATGAACTCGTTCAACAAGCATCTGGTGCTCGAGGATTCGCGCCTCCTTGTCCTGCTGACTCCTCCGTTCGACAAGACTGCGCACGACCCCGGGTACATCCGCGGGTATCTGCCAGGAGTTCGGGAGAATGGAGCGCAGTACACGCATGCAGCGCTCTGGGCAGTGCTCGCAACTGCGATGCAGGGGGACGGTAAGCGCGCCTTCGAGCTGTTCCAGATGATCAACCCGGTTACGCACGCAGACTCTGAAGAGGCCGTCGCTACTTACAAGGTCGAGCCGTACGTGGTGGCTGCCGATGTGTACACTGCCGAAGGTCAGCTTGGGCGGGGCGGATGGACATGGTACACGGGGTCGGCAAGCTGGATGTATCGAGTCGCGCTGGAATCGCTGCTCGGATTCCAGAAGCGCGGCGACAAGCTGCTGATCGATCCGTGCATCCCACCGACATGGCCGGAATTCTCACTGACATATCGATTCGGAAACAGCACCTATGAAGTCTGGGTACTGAATCCTCACGGCGCGGAGCGGGGCGTCGCGTCTATCCTGCTGGATGGACACGATGCTTCGAACGGGATCGACTTACTCGATGACGGTGGAACTCACCGGGTTATTGTGACTTTGGCGGAGCCGGCTCGGGGTTGATGGGACTCAACCCCACTATTGCCGGGCCATTCATCACCTTGCCATAGGGATCAAACCTGGATCCGTGACAGGGGCAGTCCCAGCTCTTTTCCGCAGAGTTCCAGTTGACGATACAATACAGGTGCGTGCAGATCGCCGAACATTGATGCAGCTCACCTGCTTCGTCCCGATACGCTGCAATGCGTTTCTTTCCAACGGTGACGACAGCGCCACTCCCTGCCGCGATTGATTCCACGCTAGGCGCTTCGTCGTCGCTCAGGTAGTCCTTGTACTGCTTTGCGACGTTCAGGTTTTCCCGGGCGAACCCGGGTGTAGCGCGGAAGCTTATACGCGAGGGATCATACAGTGATGACCAATTGTTCTTGCGGCCGAGCAGCAGGTCGGTGAGCAATATCCCGGCAATGGTTCCATGTGTCATTCCATTGCCCGAATCCCCGGTTGCAATGTAGATGTGCTCGTCGGTTCCGGGGTTCTTGCCGATGAAGCCCATGTAGTCGACAGGCTCCATTACCTGGCCGGACCACCGATACTCGATCTCGCCCATCATGGGGAAACGCTCACGTGCCCAGCTTTCCAGGGAGCTAAATCTCTGGTCTGCGTCGTCTGCCTGGCCGGTTTTGTGGTCCTCGCCACCGACTATCAGAATGTCGTGCTCTTCGCGTGAACCATCGCCGGTTTCAGCTTCGTGCACACGAATGTAGTGGTACGGATCCGGAGTGTCCCAATACAGTGCACGGTGCACGGAACCGCGAGGAATACGGGCTCCGATGACAAACGAGCGATAGGGCGCCTGCTTTGTGTGAATGATGACCCAGTCGTTGACCGGTGTGTTCGTGGCAACGACGATGTCATCAGCCATGATCACGTGCCCATTCGATGTAGTGATCTTCGCGGGTTCGCCGTCTTCGATTTTTTCAGCGTGGGTTCCGCAGTAGATCTGTCCGCCGTCGCGAATAATGGCCCGGGCGAGACCGTTGAGATACTTGAGCGGATGAAATTGCGCCTGCCGAGGGAAGCGAAGAGCCACGCCAGTGTCGAAAGACTCAACGGGAGCGCGATCGACTATGGCTACCTCGGCGAGCCCTGCGCGGTGAGCAGCGTGCAGCTCCTGTTCGAGCAGATCCTTCTTGTCGTCGCCACCGAGAAAGAGATAGCCGTCAACGCGCCGGAAATCACAGTCGATATCCTCGAGCGCGATGATTGACTCGATGCGGTTGATCGCGGCGGTATGACTTTCCGCGGCGATTTGTGCTCCACCCTCGCCGTGCATCTTTTCGATTTCGACATACCTGTCGTCGAGCGCAGCGGTGATGTGGGCCGTGGTTCTTCCCGTCTCACCGCCGCCAATGGGGCCGTCATCGATCACCACGACCGCACGTCCGGCGCGGGCGAGAAGGTAGGCTGTCGTCATGCCGGCGATTCCCGCACCGATGATGCAGACGGTGCTTCTGAGATCGCCTGTGAGTGGGGGCAGCTGCGGTACCCCGGTATTCATCCATACCGAGGTCGTGGATCCTGAATCTGTGCTCATATCCTGCATTCGAGGCAGGATATGTGCCGACTACAGGTGTTCTAGGTCCGTCAGGACAGCCCGAACTGGTGCAGCATCCAGGGCCATGAGCTTCTGCGGGAAGGCGATGAGGCCGTAGCTGCCGGCGCTGACACGCCGCAGGTCCAGGTTCTCCAGGATGCACGCATTGCCGGAGAAAAGCATGTTGTGGACAGGCAGGGTCTTGCTCTCACGCGGATCTACAGAAGGTGCATCCACGCCGAGGAGCTTCAGTCCGCGGCCAAGAAGGTCTCGCGCACAGTCTTCCGAGACTGTCGGCCAGGCATCAGGAAAAGTGCCGCCCGCAATGCTTTTCCCGGTCTTCAAGAGCAGCCTTTCAATCTTCTGCGGCAGGGAGGGGAGATCGCGTATTCCGATTTCCCCATCGAGCGCAGTTACATCAGCGACCACACATTCACCGTGGAACGGCTCGAGGGGAAGCTCGTGAGAACCCGGCCATCCGTCGCGAACATGTAATGGCGCGTCGGCATGTGTGCCGACGTGAGGGCTCGAGGTGATCGATGAAACGTTTACGCTCGATCCCTCCGCTATGCTTCCAGCCCACCCACATGTGAACGGGGTATCGCCCGGCCATTCCGGGACGCCCGGATGGAGGGAAATCGATATATCCCGCAGGCGATCTGTCAAAGGAACTAGCGGCGCGCGAGAGTTTTCGCGGAACTCACCAGCTTATCGACCGTAAGTCCCAGCTTTTCGTAGAGCACGTTGTAGGGAGCCGAAGCGCCAAAGCGTTCGATGCCAAGAATGACGTCTCCAGTCCCGGCCCACCGCTGCCACGACATTGGGTGAGCGGCTTCGATAATCACGCGAGGCACCTTTGGTGGAAGCACCGAGTCCTGATATGCCTGATCCTGCTCGCGGAAAAGCTCGTGACTTGGCATACTCACCGCGCTTGCACGAATTCCTTCCGCCGCGAGTTGTTCCTGTGCCTTGAGAATCAGTCCAACTTCTGATCCGCTGGAAAGCAGTACGACATCGGGCTGCTCGGCGCCGGCCATGATGTATGCGCCCCGTGCAACTCCAGTCGCGGCTGCATACTTGTCACGATCGATAAAGGCGAGTTTCTGCCTTGTGAGCACCAGGGCTACCGGCCCATGCTTTCGCTTGATGGCGACGCGCCAGGCTTCCGCTGTTTCGGACGCGTCCGCCGGTCGAAGCACCACAAGTCCCGGAATTGCGCGGAGCGTGCTGAGCTGCTCAACCGGCTGGTGGGTTGGACCGTCTTCGCCGAGTCCGATCGAGTCATGCGTGAATACATAAATCACATGCCTCTCCATGATGGCAGCGAGGCGGATTGCCGGACGCATGTAATCCGAGAATATCAGGAAGGTCGCGCCATACGGCACAACGCCTCCGTGGAGCGACATCCCGTTCATGATCGAACCCATGCCGTGCTCGCGAATTCCAAAATGGAAATTGCGTCCAGCCAGATTATCCGCCGATATGCTCGGGGCGCTCTTGATGATCGTGTTAGTCGATCCCGCCAGATCTGCCGAACCGCCAATCAGCTCCGGAATCTTCCCAGCAATTGCGTTGATTACTACGCCGCTCGCGGCCCGACTCGCGACATTGCCGTCTTTCGCGGTAAAAACCGGCAGCGCCGTTTCCCAGTCCGCAGGCGGTTCACCCTTCCAGCGCCGGGTGAGCTCCGCAGCTTCCTGCGGGAATGATGATTCATAGGCAGCGACCTGTTTCTGCCAGCTTGATTGAAGCGAAGCTCCGCGTTCTCCGAACGAGCGCCAGTGCTCGAGCGCCTCGGGCGCGACGAAGAACGGCTCCAGGGACGGATAGCCCAGCGCCTGCTTGGTGAGCTTGATCTCTTCTTCCCCGAGCGGTGACCCATGGGCTTCTGCCGTGTCGTGCTTGTTGGGGCTTCCGAACCCGATGTGGGTTCGAAGCACGATCAGGGAGGGCTTGTCCGTGACACCCTTGGCAGCAGAAATCGCACTGTCGATTGCATCGAGATCGTTTCCGTCTTCCACTCGCTGCACATGCCAGCCATACGACTCGAAGCGTTTTTGGGTGTCGTCACTGAAAGTAAGATCAGTGTCGCCTTCAATAGTGATGTGGTTGTCGTCGTAAAAACCAATCAGCTTGCCCAGCGCCAGGTGTCCGCCGTACGAGGCGACCTCATGTGAAATCCCCTCCATGATGTCGCCGTCACTTGCGATGAAATAGGTGTGATGGTTTACAACCTCATGGCCGCTCTTGTTGAAAGCAGCGGCGAGGTGCGCTTCCGCTATGGCCATCCCCACGGAATTGCCGAATCCCTGACCGAGTGGACCGGTAGTCGTTTCAACCCCGGGCGTATAGCTGTATTCCGGGTGGCCTGGTGTCTTGCTCTCCCACTGACGGAACTGTTTTAAGTCATCCAGTGTGAGGTCATATCCGGTGAGGTACAGCACACTGTAAAGCAGCATCGAGGCATGACCGGCGGACAACACGAACCGGTCGCGATCTTCCCAGTTTGGGTCCCGCGGATTGAAGCGCAAGTGTCTGCTCCACAACACGTACGCCAGCGGTGCAAGCGCCATTGGGGTGCCGGGATGGCCGGAGTCCGCTTTCTGGACGGCGTCCATGGAAAGCACACGAACAGCGTTTATGCAGAGATCGTCGAGGGAAGCCATTTTCGTGGAAAAAAAGTGGAGCGGAAGAGTTCGTTCAAGCCAAAGCTAACCCCTCAAAAGTCGCTATGCATTTGGCCCATGGAATTCGAATGGAACCCGAATGTTTGGGAGCAGGGCTTCGATCTCGAACCGGCGTGGCTCGAGCCATTCCGGCAACATGAGAGCTGAGCCGAGCGCCTCGGCCGGCTCGTCAATGCCGAAGCCAGGCGGGTCGGTCGCTACCTCGAAAAGGACCCCGCCAGGCTCGCGGAAGTAGATCGAGTGAAAGTAGTGTCGATCGATAGGAGGAGTGACGTTGAGGCCCCGTTTGACGAATGCCGTTCTAGCTATGACCTGCTCTTCGTTGTCGGAGGCACGGAAGGCAATATGGTGATTGATCCCAGCACCCGGCACACCCTGCCATAAGCCCGGAACGCACCGTAAATCGACGATCGATCCCGCTCCCGGCTCCGATGCAGCATATCTAAAAATGCTTGCCTGTTCCCTGACTGGCTGGAACCCCATGTCTTCAGTGAGAACCTTGCCTGTTATTTCACAGCTCTCTAGCCAGAGCGTTGCGGAATAGAGCCCGCGTATGGCATGCTCGGCCGGAACAATCCCCTCCCAGCCGGTCCGCGACTCCACTGAGGGATGCGCTACGAGCTCCCCCAGAAAACCATCATTGTCCTTGAAGGCAATCACGCGCTCATTATCGAAGCGCGTGACGGGCTGCTCGAACTGAACACCGAAACGAAGCAGACGCTGGATCCAGAATCCAACTGAGCTGGGGAGAATCGCGAAGGAGGTGACTGCAACCTGACCTGCACCCTGCCTGCCCCTCCGCGCATCAGGCCACGCGAAAAAAGTGATCAGGCTTCCCGGCGATCCAGTGTCATCGCCGTAGTAGAAGTGGTATGTGGTGGGGTCATCAAAGTTGACGGTACGCTTTACAAGGCGCAGCCCCAGCACGCCGGAGTAGAAATCGAGATTGCGCTGCGGATTGCTGGCGATTGCGGTCACATGATGGATGCCGCGCGAAGTAAAACTCACCGCATCCGGTCGGGAAATAATCCGCGGGCAACAACTTCAGCCAGCGGTTTGCGCTGGCTTGGCCGTTCGCGCTTTTGAAAATCTTCCGGCAGGTCAACCGGGTCTCCCATCCAGCCGATGGCAATGGCGGCCCAAATGTCGAACTTCTCCCTCGGCACCTTGAGAAGATCGTAGACACTGTCCGCATTGAATCCAGCCATTGCGTGCGTGTAGAGCCCAAGCTGCCGCGCTTCTATTGCAATGGACATCCAAGATGCGCCGGTGTCGAAGCCTGCCCACCGGTTGGGGGTTTGCTTTCCCTTCGCGATCTTGTGAGAGAGCGCATATGCCAGAACCGGAGCCTGATTCGCCCAAATCTGATTGCGCTCGGTGAGACACGAGCGAAAGACCGAAAGCTCGGGCTCACGGTCTGCGTACAGGTAAAACCAGGGCTGCAGGTTCGAAGCAGAAGGCGCCCATCGCGCTGCCTCGAAAAGTGCGCAAAGAAGTTCCTCCTGCACGGGCTCGCGAGAAAATGCACGTGGAGACCAGCGATCGAGGAAAAGGGGATCGATCGCAGCTTCCGCCGCTCTCTCGTTAATGAGCGGGAACAGGTCAGTGGGAACCGGCATATCTCAATTTGCCTTTACACCCGAAGCAACTCGGGTTGGTCACTTGTGCTATGTCTTGGGAGGCTTCTCGCGTTCCTGCGAGGAGGTTCTGGGTTCGCCACCTTCACCACCGTAGCCGCTTTTGTGCTCGGTGTCCCGCTGCTGAGGTGTATTACCTGGATTGGGACGGCCTTCCCGAATGCCCTGGTCTTCGGTTACTTCGGGGGCTGTATCTCCGTCCGCTTGTTTCTTTTCTGATTTGGATGACATAATTTCCCTCGCTCTGTTAGGACAGAGTAGGAGCAATGGATATGCCGGAACCCGGCGCACAAGGTCCGCCCACCAATCCAGGAAGCAAAACGCTGTACCGAAGTCTCAAGGACTCGGTAACGCTGGCGGAGCTTGTCCAGAATCTCGGGGAAGGCATTTACATCACCAACAGCAATGGTGAAGTACTCGATGCAAATCCCGCATTCCTCGAGATGGTGGGTTTAAGCTCTCTCGAGGAGCTGCGAAATGTGCGGGTTCAGGACTTTATCGATGCCCGGGTTCGCGAGCGCGAAATTGCCCTGGTCGATCAGAACGGGTCGATAAGAAATGTCGAGCTGATACTCACAAGTTCCGACGGCCAGGTTCGGACGGTGTTGGACACAGGATACGTTTGCCACGACCCGGAAAACGGCGAGAAACTGTACCACGGAATTCTCGTGGACATTACGGCTCGCAAGGAACTGGAAACACAGCTCCTCGAGCTGAGCGTTCGTGATCCGCTCACAGGATGCTACAACCGCCGTCATCTATCCGTTGCTGAAAGGCAGTGCGAGCAGGATCCGAGCGGCGAGTGGGGATGCATATACATCGACATCGATCACTTCAAGCTGTATAACGACCAGCACGGGCACATCGAAGGTGACACGGTACTGGTGAAGATGAGCAGGTTCCTGATGCGTAACGTTCGTGCGGAGGAGCCGGTAATCCGGATCGGAGGCGATGAGTTCCTGATCGTTCTCGCCGGAGCGACTGCCGATGCTACGAAGCGAGTTGCAAACAGGCTTCGTGACGCAGCGCCTACAGCGGCCCCGGTTGCGTTCTCACTCGGCTATGCAGCGAGATCGCAGGGAGAGTCTTTCGAGGCCACAATGCACAAGGCTGACCAGAATCTGCTCCAGGTGCGCGTCGAAGAAAGAAACGAAGGCACTCGACGCCCGAAGGCTTAGCGCCGCGGGTTCAGTATCCTGTCGATTTGCGCCCGCGAATCCAACAGGTGAGCGCGGGTGGAAGCATCGGATGACCGCACGAGCGCCGACGCAATTTCGGAATCCAGTTTCATCAGTTCGCTGCGCAACAACGCGCGCGCGTCGAGATTCGGCGCGGCTGATCCAGTAGATTCCCGGCGCATGGGTTCACCACCTGGAATGATCATGATCAACGTCTGCGTGACGCCCCCATTGATCTTCGCATTCGCCTGGGTGAGGAAGGATCGCTGGATGTTGCGGCGAAAGACATCGATCGACACCCGCGGCTCGCGCAACTCGCTCCACAGTCCCCGCCGGAGATCGGAGAGCATTTCACTGAGTGGATAGACGCTGTCCCTCGGGACGGACAGCGCCTCGAACTCAGTGAGTCGGAGCAGACGATCATTGGCAAGCAGCTCCGCGAGCAATGAAGCCTGCGAGAGCCCGAGTCTCCGGACTGCACCCTCGGGTTCGAGCCGCCGGAGCACACGCCGGTTGAGAAAAAGCCGGGGAACGCTGAAGCCGTTGGCGAGAACAAAACTCAATGCGCTCTTCTGCCTTGCCCGCGACACCGGGGTAAAACGGGAACCAGGTTGATCGCCGGCTTTTTCCTGAGCGTCCACTCCACCGATAAGGGCTACAACATGCCCCAGTTCCGTGCGCCACTGCTCGAGCAGACGGTCGTGCAGCTCGTCGAGTTCCGCATTGCCACGCTCCGAGCTGAGTGCGGTCGCAAAAAGTCCTGCTGCGATCCGGCGAATGTTGCGCAGTCCAAGCTCAGTTGCGCGCACAGGGTCGGCATCTCCAACAGCTTCGCGCAGCTCGCCCGCATCGGCATCATCACTTCCGGCTGACGAAAAGCGGAGGTGTGGAACGGAATCCTGAACGCGTGCCCATGCGTCGAGAGTCAGCCGTTCCGCATCAGGTGTCGGCGCCGGAACAGGTGCATATCCCCACCTGATTGCAAAAACGTCGTAAGGTCCAACGCGCGGTATCAGATACTCGGGAGGAATGCCGTCCTCAGGCTGAGCGACGTAATTGAAACGCGCGTAATCCATGATGCTTGGCGTATGCCCCATGCGTTCCAGGAACGCTGCGCTGCGAATGCTGTCGAGCGGATAGAGCGAGCTCGCCTTCATGTTGTGCTGCAGTCCCAGGGTGTGACCGACTTCGTGCGCGACTACGTACTGCACGAGCCGCCCCATGAGAGAATCCGGGAAGGGCAGCGACCGCGCCCTGGGGTCGAGTGGCGAGACCTGAGTGAAGTACCAGTTGCGGGTGAGGTTCAGCATGTTGTGATACAGTGAGATCGACGCGTTGAGTATCTCGCCCGACCGCGGGTCGTGCACGTGAGGGCCAACTGCGTTCTCGAGCGTGGCCGGCACCCAGCGGATGACGTTGTACCGCAGGTCTTCAGGCGACCAGTCGGGATCCACTGAGGGTGCGGGGGCGTCATCCGCCAGAATCGCATTGGAGAATCCGGCCGCTGCGAAGGCGGCGCTCCATTCTGCAACGCCCTTCTTTATCCATGGAACCCATTGCCTGGGTGTGGCGGGGTCGATGTAGAATACGATAGGTGATACAGGATCCGACACAGCAGCTGCCGGATTCTTCTTCTCCATGCGAAAGCGCGTTATGTATCTCAGCGTTGTCGCGCGTGCACCAGAAATACCGAAATCCGT
>JAKFCC010000208.1:0-1759 GCA_036676795.1 Gemmatimonadota bacterium | reverse complement strand
GCGATCAGGTTGTTGGCGAGGATGTGGTGGAAGACGGGCATGAGGGCCGGCTCGCGGAGGGACGCGCAGGGACGGCGCGGGGGGTGAGCTTTTATGGCAGAGGCGGGGGCGGGAGGGGTAGATGTCCGCTGGCGACCCATTGCGGACGGTTGGCTACCGCTTGCGGCTACAGGTCCTTGGGTAGCCAATCAGGGTGCCGGGCCGCCAACCTCTGAACGGTCTCGGCGTCTGGCAGGAATAGATCAACGCCGCCGTCATAGGGGGCGAAGATCGCCCCATCCGTGCCCATCCACAAAGTCGGCCCCGCCCTCTCGTCGGCTATGGACAGCAGCAAATCGTCGAAGCGACCGGGTGACCAGTGGACCTGAGCGGCGTAAATCCGCCAAGGACGTCCCTCGTCGCCGTCGTCTTCAAGAAACTCGAAAGCGAAGTCCAGTTTCCACTTGCTCGTAGCCAGGAACCAATCGGGTTCATCGACCATGTCCCATTCTTGGGCCTCCGCTACCCAGTGGCCTTGGACGAGCCAGCAGGGTCGGTCGCCCAGCACTTCCAAAGCCAGCAAGTTTTGGCGGCTCAACAGCACCGACCGCTCCTCGTCTGTGTCGGCATACTGTTTCGACGAAGGGAGTGAGTGAAAGCGCAAGCGGTTTGCCGCTCCCTCACCGAGGAGCATCCAGCCTATTGGTCTTTCACCAAGGTGAAACCGCGCCCAAACGTTTTCGAATGACATTGTTGAAGCGTAGCAGCGGGTCGCCCTGATGTCAGTTTCCCGCCCTTCGGCGATGAGCAGTTCCCGACCCTTGGCGGACGTTCATTCTCTGTCCGTAACCACGCGCCCACCGAGGGTGACGGCGGCCAACCCAAGAAAGCCGATCATCAGGCCGACCGCGAACTCTGCGTAGGCGTTATTCACAGTCCAACGCCAAGCGTCATCGCCGAAACCGGGCCACCAGCCTCCTCGATTGTAGTGGAAGAACCTCAGTCCCAAGGCCCAGCAAACAGGAAGGCCCAGCAGCCCCACAGCGACCGGAAGAAGTCGATGTCCGAGGCTTCTGCGGCATACAAACGAAACCGCACCGAACGCGGCGAAGATCGCCCACGCGACTCGGACATGTGCGGGCGCGAGGACTGCGGTCGCCCACAGCTTGTTTGCACGCCACCATGCATCGCCGTTCAGGCCCACCAGCACAAAAAAACAAGTAGGCTAGAGCGGAGGTCGCGGCCCCGACCAACGCAACGGTTCTAATCGTTTTCGCCTTCGCCATGCCTGACCGTAGCGCGACGCAAGTCCGCTTCCCACCCGTAGGTTACCGTCGGCTCTCGACCCAGAGCGGACGTTAGGCTTCCTCCCAGAAGGACCAAAAGCCATTGGAGATTTCCAACGCCGCGAAGCGCACTTGCACGGGCCAACCAACGCCACCGATCTCGTAGATGTCGAAGGTGTCCTGAGAACCTGTTGGAGCGTCTTCCGGCAGACGAACCCGGTCTCCTAACGGTCGCCATTCATGTTTCCAGACTGGCAGGCCGCCGACCCGCCCATTGTCTTGGTAGTGTCCGATGTGGGTCCGCCGCCATGCCATCAGTTGAGCCTAGCCGAAACACGTCCGCATTCCATCCGTAGGTGATCGTCCGCCTTCCGACCCATCTCAGACGGTCGGAACGTCTGCTATAGGTGGTCAAAGCGGAGGGGGGACTATGCCAGCAGCTACGCCCGACGACCAAAAGGCGGTGTCGGAAATCTACGATGCGCTCTGGGCAC
>JAKFCC010000207.1:0-2875 GCA_036676795.1 Gemmatimonadota bacterium | reverse complement strand
CCGCCGGAAGAGGCATTTGTGCTGGGCGCACTGTTCATGGTGATAGTGCTGCTTCCACTGAGCATTGCGATGGCGCGGCGCATCTGGAAGAGGTCGTCCAGTGCCGTGGCGGCCATTCCAGCAGACCTGATGGCCCGGCTCGCGCGTATCGAACAGGCGGTGGATACCAGTGCGGTCGAGATCGAGCGCATTGGCGAAGGACAGAGGTTTGTAACCAAAATTCTGAGCGAGGCGAAGGTTCCAGTGCTGCCATCCAATAGCGACAGGAGTTCCTGAATGCAGGCAACTACAGTTCAGGGCGGGGCCAATGCCACCGTACCGGAGGCACCGGGCGCGCCGGCACCGGGCGCCGTTGTGGCGGTTGGTGGGGCTGGCGGCGATCCGGCAGCTGTCTATCAGGGCTTCTCGGCCCAGGGGAAAGTGCTGCGGGAACAGCTCGAGGGTGCGCTGGATGAGCGCAGCGAGGAGATTGCAAAGCTCACCAACATGAGCGGCAACGATTTCGCTGAAGCGCGTGCAGGGGTGCAGGCCCGCATTGCACGGCTCGACAAGCGCATTGCCGGGATCGAGGAGCAGCTGCTTCAGGTCGATGCGCAGACCGCTGCGGCCGCGGGCGTGCCTGGTGCGGTCCAGCCTCCCCCTCAATACCGCGGCGGTGACGACGATGAAGAGAGCTTCGCGGCTGGGATGGCTCTCGCCACAGTTTTTATTGTTGTCTTCCTGTTCGCGAGGCGGAGATGGCGGCGGAGAAGAGGTTACAAGCCGCCGTCAGCCACCCTTCAGCTTCCTGCGGAAATAACTACCAGGATGGAGCGGCTGGAAAACATTGCCGAATCGACGGCACTCGAGGTCGAACGGATTGGAGAGGGGCAGCGATTCGTGACAAAGCTCCTAAGCGAACAGCAGCAGAAAATTCCGGCTAAATAAACAAAGGCGTCTGATTTCTCAGACGCCTTTTTCTTTCAGCAGCTCCATGAATTCGGCTGGTGACTGAAGCTTGAACAGCTTGTCCGGCACGTCCGGCTCCTTGCTGAACTGCGCAATCTTGCCGAGCACCGGCAGGTACTGGTTGGAAACTTCCAGCGGCGGTGCGACGATAAGGAAGAAGAAATTCACAGGCTTTTCGTCAATTGCCTTGAAGTCCATTCCATTGGATTTCCGGCCAAATGCAACGCGCAGCTTGTTCACGACAAGCGAGCGGCAGTGGGGAATGGCGATGCCGCGCCCGATACCAGTGGACCCAAGATTTTCACGGCGCTTGAGCATCTTGTACAGCATGCCCTCGGCTTTCTCGTCGAGACCGAGCAGGGCAATGAGCTCCTTGAGGACATCGTCCTTGGTATTTCCCTCGAGCTCGAGCTTGATGGCGTCTTCTGAAAAGAACTCGCGTAATTCCATAGTTCGCCCAAGTTACCCATGTAATCCAAGGCTGTCAAACCTTGATACCGCAATGGTTTGCAGCTTGAGTTCGCACCAGAACGCGCGTTGTCCGTTTTCCGTTTTCAGTGGCCGTTGTCCGTTTGCCCAACGAAACGGAGAACGGAAACGGGCAAACTGATAACGGAATACGCGCCGTTTACCGGTACTCTGCCCTAAGCATGACCTTTATACTTCTATGATGCCTTTCCCGTTCAAGCTCGACGTCGATATCCCACTGTATCTCGCACCCATGGCCGGTGTGTCGGAATCTCCATTCCGGCGGATCTGCCGCAGGTACGGCGCGGACGTCGTGGTCACGGAATTTCTCTCGGCAGAGGGAATCCGGCGCGAAAATCCCGCGACGATCGACAAGCTCCGGTTCGGAGCCGACGAGCGCCCGATTGGCGTGCAGATCTTTGGCGCCGACCCAGCAGCGATGGGGGATGCGGCACGGCTCGTCACTGACGTGTTCCAGCCCGAGTTCATCGACATCAACTTCGGCTGCCCGGTGAAGAAGGTCGTCCGTCGCAACGGAGGCTCGGGATGCCTCAAGGATCTGGACCTGGTTCAGCAGGTCATCCGTGCCGTGATCGGAGGGACCCATCTGCCGGTCACAGTCAAGATTCGCAGCGGATGGAGCGAGGAGATGCGCGATCCGGTGAAGATTGCGCTCAAGTGTCAGGACGCGGGCGCGAAGGTTCTCGCCCTGCACCCGCGCACACGGACCCAGATGTATAGCGGGAGTGCGCGCTGGGAAGAGATCGCTCGTGTCGTGGATGCCCTGGAAATTCCCGTGCTGGGCAATGGCGACATCAAGACCGCCGAGGATGCCGTGAGAATGCAGCGTGAGACCGGCTGTGCAGGAGTGATGATCGCGCGCGGGTCATTCGGGCAGCCCTGGATATTCAACCAGACGCGGGCGATGCTGGAGGGGAAGCCAAAGCCCGAAGCGCCGAGCATCGCCGAACGCTTTGCGATTGCACTGGACCATGCTCGCATGGCGCAGGACTACGAGCACGATCCGCGCGGCGCCGCGATTGAATTCCGCAAGCATCTGGGCTGGTACGTAAAGGGGCTGCACAATTCCGCGGAGCTGCGGAAGAAGCTGCACGCAGTGGATTCGTTTGCGGAGGTGGAGGGGATATTCCACGACTATTTGCATAGCGAGCTTCAGGCGGCGTAACGGCAGTAAGCTGCGCGTTATCCGTTATCCGTCGTCCGTTCTCCGTTGACCACGTTCCGTTGCAGCTGGGTCCAGTAGTGTGCTGAAAACGGAAAACGGAAAACGCAAAACGCAAAACGCGCGGTTAACTGCCTGCGCTACCTCAAAACCCCAGCCAAAAACCGTTCTATTGCGTACGTACTCAACTGCCCGCACGGCCCGTTGAACACGTAGTCGCATCCGTGCGTCGCCCAGGAGAATTCCATCAGCAGGTGGGGTCGCTCGTTTGCCTCG
>JAKFCC010000206.1:0-5087 GCA_036676795.1 Gemmatimonadota bacterium | reverse complement strand
AACCCGTACTTCTGGAAAGCCAGGCGCATGTTGCGCCGCGCGCGGAGGTCACTCGTTATGTAGCTGTTGTCTATCGCATCATCGTATGACGCGAGGCCTGCCCGTGTCGTGTCGTTCTTCTTGAGCGCCTCAAAAATCGCCCTGGCTGCAAGGATTCCCGACTTCATCGCGTAGTGCACGCCCTTGAGCGATGCCACTTCAACAAAACCTGCCGCATCTCCGGCCAGGAGAACTCCATTTCCTGCGCGCTGCGCCGGCAGCGAATAGAACCCGCCCTCCGGAATTGTCTTGGCTCCCCACTCCACCATCTCCCCGCCTTCCAGGTATTCCCTGAAGAGCGGATGCTGCTTCATCTTCTGGAGCATCTCGTGGACGTCCACGCCGGTGCTGCGATAATCCATGCCGACGACGAGACCCAGCGCCACAAGGTTCGGTGCAAGCGGATACATGAAGCTTCCGCCAAACGCGCTAAGAGGGAGCGGCCAGCCCAATGTGTGGACGATGGCATCGAGCGGCTTCTTCGTCTCCCAGATTTCCTTCACGCCGAGCGCGAAGATCTGAGGGTTTTCAGATGCGACATTGGCCCACTGCATCCACGCCTGCGCGAGCGATCCGCGCGTGCCCTCCGAGAGAACCGTCACCCGCGCGGTGATGTCCGTCGGCGGAGCGTACCCGCTTCCCGGCTCTCCATTTCTCGCAAGTCCGGTTGGTGTGGTGCGCACTCCCTGAACCTTGTCGCCATCCACCAGCAGGGACGCAGCCGGAAATCCGGTAAAGATGTTGACGCCTTCGGCTTCAGCCTTCCCGCCCAGCCAGCGAACTATCTCGCAAATAGAAGCGATGTAATTCCCATGATTCTGCATCGTGGGCGGAGTCGGAATCCGGAGCTGCTTCTGGCCCGCGAGCAGGTACACCCGTTCCTTGTCTACAGCGGACCGGAATGGGAAATCCTTGATGTCGAGCTCGGGAAAAAGCTCCTGCATTGCGCTCGGATTTACGACCGCACCGGAAAGCGAATGCTCACCCAGCGATTCTGCCTTCTCGAGAACTGCAATCTGAATCTCGCCCAGCGTGCCGCCGGCTTCATTGTCTTTCTTTACGAGCCGCGCGAGTTCGATTGCGCCTGCAAGTCCCGCCGGACCTCCTCCCACGAAAACAACGTCCATCGGCACTGCTTCAGCATCGGGCGGTTCGGAAACAATGAAGCGCTCAACCGGAAGCTCCGGTTGATGCGCTATTGGCAGCACTTTGCCCGACCCTGTGGTGGCCACCTCAGTGACTCTTTCGGGCTTCGCTGATCGCTTCTGTCAGGACTGGCAGCACCTCGAACACATCTCCAACGATTCCGTAGTCGGCAACCTTGAAGATTGGCGCGTCCTTGTCCTTGTTGATCGCGACGATCGTCCGCGAGGTCCGCATTCCCGCGAGGTGCTGCACGGCCCCGGAAATTCCTACCGCGATGTAAAGGTCGGGACTGACGAGCCGGCCCGTCTGGCCGATCTGGTCGCTGTGCGGACGCCAGCCGTCATCGGTGACGGCGCGGGTCGCACCAACGGCAGCATTTCCAAATGCCGCGGCCAGGTCTTCGACAAGCTTGAAATTCTCGGCGGTCTTGAGTCCGCGGCCGCCGGCGATGACGACTGGTGCCTCCGCCAGATCGAGCTTTCCCGATCCACCCTCGATCAACTCCGTGACCTTCACCCGGGAAGACGATGGATCACCGACAGGCTGAACTTGCTCGACCCTGCCGGCCTTTGCGTTCTGCGCCGGAGTCACAACGCCGGACCGAATTGCAAAGAGTGCAGGATTGCTCTTGATGCGAACGGTAGCGATCACCTTGCCGATGTTGATCGGGTGTTTGACTGTCACATTGTCGCCGTCGAGCTTGAACTCTGTAACGTCTGTCACGATCCCGACACCAAGTTTTGCGGCGACGCGCGGAGCGAGGTCCCTGCCCTGCGCCGAGGTCGAGAAAACCGCAACGCGGTATCCGCCTTCCCTGATGCGCGCAGCGCACAGCTCGGCAAGCGCCTCGGCGTTGTACTTCTCGAATCCCGGATGCTCGGCTGCATGAACGACATCGGCTCCGTACGATCCCAAAGTGGCTGCGTTTCCGGAGATGCCGGCAGCTCCGGCGATGAGGGCGTGAACTTCTCCTCCCGTCGAATCAGCCAGTGAACGGGCGGCCGTTACTGTCTCCAGCGCGGCCTTGCGGGTCTTTCCATTTCGCGATTCCGCGAATGCAAAAATATTTGCCATTAGAGAACCTTGGCCTCAGTGCTGAGCAGTCGAATGAGCTCGGGCACCGCAGCGGCTCCCTCGCCAATGATTTTTCCCGCAGCGCGCTCCGGGGGCATCTCCAGAGCGGCAATTTCGATCTGTACCTCACCGAGCTGCGCAGGCTTTGACTCCAGCGGTTTCTTCTTTGCGGCCATGATTCCCTTGAGTGAGGGATATCGAGCCGTGTTCAGGCCTTCGTCCACCGTGATCACTGCGGGAAGTGAGAACTCGACGATTTCCTGTGCGCCTTCGAGCTCGCGCTTCGCCTTTCCCTTGCCATCGGCAATCTCGAGGCGGGAAACCGCGGTAACGCATGCGTAGCCGATCTTTTCGGCTACGACCGTTCCCACAACTCCATTGGCAGAATCAGGCGACAGCTTTCCAAAGAAGACGAGATCGTAGCCGCCGTCCTTCAGCTCTGCTGCAATTGCGGATGCGATGGCCGATCCGTCGAATGGGATCTTGTCCGCCTTCAGGTGGATCCCGCGGTCGGCGCCCATGCTGAGTGCCTTGCGGATCGTTTCCTGGACATTGTCGGGGCCCAGCGAGATCGCGACCACCTCTCCCTGCCCGGCCTTTTCCTTGAGCTGGAGCGCGGCCTCGACAGCCCACGCGTCGAAATCATTTATGTCGAATTTGAGACCGGCTTCGTCGAGCGAGGTCCCGTCCTGTGCGATTCGGAAGCGGACGTCCATGTCGGCGACACGCTTCACGCACACGGCAATTTTCACTTTGGGGTTCTCCGGTGTTTCAGTTCAGCCTGAAAGTTAAGCTGAGTGGGCAGTATGCAGCAGGTGGGCCGTGGTTAACTGCCACATAAGAACTACCGAGCCTGGAGCAGCCGGTCATGAGCGTGAAGCCTCGAGCATGGTCTCGGCTGGCTCCAGGCAACGGGCTAGCCGCTTGCTGCTCCCAGCTTGTAGTTCTTAAGTGGCAGTTCCCTACTCGTACGCCGCTATTCCCGTTATCGCCTGACCAAGGACCAGGGTATGGATGTCATGGGTACCCTCGTAGGTGTAGACGCTCTCGAGGTTTGCCATGTGCCGCATGGACGCATACTCGGCGAGGATGCCGTTCGCGCCAAGCAGGCGCCGGGCTTCGCGCGCTACGTCGGTGGCGATGTTCACGTTGTTTCGCTTGGCCAGGGAAACCTGCTGCGGCGTGAAGGTACCCGCGTCCTTCAGGCGTCCCAGGTGGAGCGCGAGAAGCTGCCCCTTCACGATTTCGGTGAGCATCTCAGCCAGTCGCTGCTGCTGGAGCTGGAATCCGCCAATCGGCTTCCCGAACATCACGCGGTTTCCCGCGTACTTCGTGGCTTCCTCGAAACATGCCATCGCCGCACCGATTGCTCCCCACGCAATTCCGTAGCGTGCCTGGGTAAGGCACATGAGCGGTGACTTGAGGCCGGCCGATTTGGGGAGGATCGCACTGGCTGGAACCTGAACATCCTGGAGGACCAGTTCACTGGTGTCCGACGCGCGCAGCGAGAGCTTGCCCTTCTGGTCCTTTGCAGTGAATCCGGGAGTATCAGTCGGGACAATGAATCCGCGAATCGACTTGTCGCTCTTGTCGCCGTTGGTCTTGGCCCAGATGATCGCAACCTTTGCGGTCGATCCGTTGGTGATCCACATCTTGGCGCCATTGATCACCCAGCTGCCGTCCGCCAGCTCGCGGGCCATGGTGATCATGCCGGAGGGGTTCGAGCCGTAGTCAGGCTCGGTCAGTCCGAAGCAGCCTATGATCTCGCCGGTCGCCATCTTCGGGAGGTAGTGTTTTTTCTGTTCTTCGCTGCCGAAGGCATAGACCGGGTACATCACCAGCGAGCCCTGTACCGATGCGAAAGAGCGCACACCAGAATCTCCGCGCTCCAGCTCCTGGTTGATCAGGCCGTACGAAACATTGTTGAGCCCGGCGCAGCCATATTCTTCCGGCAGATTCGCACCGAACACACCCAGCTCGCCCATTTCGGGAATGATCTGCCGGGGGAACTTCCCTTCTATATAGGCATCGCCGATGACGGGGATGACCTTATCGTCCACGAAGCTGCGGATGCTGTCGCGAACCGCGCGTTCTTCCTCGGAAAGAGCGAAATCGATGTTGTAAAAGTCTTTTTCCATGCAGGAAAGATAAGTCAGTCGTGGCGGCTTGGGATAAGAGCCAGGAGCTTGAGTGCGCGACAGGGCCAACTGCGGCAAACTACGGACAACAACGGACCGACTGTAGGTAACAGCGCTGAGGATGTCGGGGTTTTTCCCACAATTATTGCCGCTCTTGTCCGCAGTTCGCCGTCGTTCGCCCTGTTGCGCTGTGTTCCCCTGGCCTAGGCGACCCTTCGCGTCGCCTGAGGCGCCACTCCCACCTTGCGCGCCTTGCGGCGGAACTCGCGGCCGTGATCGATCACCTGCCCCGTCTCATCCTGCCACTGATGTACCATCTCGTGCAGCAGGGTATGCAGCGTCTCCTCGAACCCATGCCGTCGAAAATGCCGCCTGCTAATCACGATCTCGGCGGGCGGGCCGTCAGGAGTAGCCCGACTGTAGTGACCGAGCCGGCTCTTCATCCTCCGGGAAATCCCGATTGGAATGGACTGCAACTTCCCTTCGAAATGCTCGGCGTTGTATCGCGCGTGAAATTCGGCCAGCCTGCGCGCCAGAGGCTCGTCCTCGGGATGGGTACTGTGTGTCTTCCTGGGCCGGTCCGGCCGGGCGGAACGGTCTATCGGAAATTCCAGGATGATCCGTCTCGCTTCACTGCGCGCGGCGCGCGTCCGGCCTTTCACGAAAACGACTATTGCCTTCCAGACATCC
>JAKFCC010000205.1:0-31085 GCA_036676795.1 Gemmatimonadota bacterium | reverse complement strand
AATGCCCACTTCAGGGACTTCAGGGTCGCCGGGGACGACCGGCGAATGATCTCGAGCGGTGTGTCGCGCCACTGCTTTGCTATCGAATCCACGACTGTCGCAGAATCGCCCGCCCAGGGAAAATTCACGAACAGCGGCGCGCGCGCCTCGTTTGGTGAATAGATGGCTGCCAGCGCGGTCACTATGCTCGCGTTGAATCCTTCCGCGAACCTTCCTGATGCTTCCGTCCGCACCGCTTCACGACCACGAATTCGCCAGAGAGATTCTCCGGGAAGATCGGCGAGCAGGCAGCAGGCGCTGAGAGAATAGACAGCGGAGAATGTCCCGGGATTTCTGGCTGCTATGTAAAGGGCTCCATATCCACCCATCGACCATCCGGCAATTCCGCGTGCCTTCCGGGATGGAATTGTTCGATAGTTCGCGTCGATGAATGAGACCAGATCCTTCACGACGAAATCTTCCCACCGGCCCGTTACCGGAGAGTTTCGAAAAAAGGACCCGGTGAGCCTGTTGTTGGCATCCGGCGTTACGACGATCATCTCCCTGAGTGCGCCGCGTGCAGTGAGACTATCGAGCGGCCTCTCGAACGCTATCCGCCGCAGGAATGGCTCGGCTCCGCCTCCAAAGCCGTGCAGCAGATATACAACCGGATAGCGCCTGGACGGATTGTCCGAATAACTCCGGGGGAGGTACACTGTTGCGAGCCGTACATCCGGATCACCATAGAGATTGGCGCGCAGCGATGGCGCGGGAACCGTGTCCACCCGCGACACCCCCTGGGCCTCGAGGCGCAATGCCACCAACCCGAGCGATGCTGCCAGGCATACTGCGCCGAGAATGCAGCGCGGAAGTGTGAGCATGGATCTCATGGACGCGGAAAGTGCAGCCGGAAAATGAAAAGGGCCACCCGCAGGTGGCCCCTCTCGTTCTGACAATGAAGTCGCGTTCTATTCTCCCTCGTCTTCGTAGTCCATTCCATCCGATTCCCGAATTCGCTCGAGAAGCGTGTTGACCGGGACTGCAATGCCCCGATCCAGCAGTGAGGCTAGCTCACTGGCCCCCCTTTGAAACCAGGATCCGAGATTCACCATCAGCTCGGCGCTCCCCACGCCAGTCTGGTCTTCAACGAAGACCGGCGCCTCAACTCGCTCCATAAAACCTCCCGGCATTTCCTGGATACTTCTACGCAGAACACGTATCACAAGTTCCAGGCCAGACGCTCGAAGCCAAAGCTATAACCGGGACCGGGACGGGCAATAGAAAATAAAAAGCGTAATGATGACTTCATTTGGAGCTTACAACTTGGCAACAACTGCCTAGACGATCGCGCTTCGCTCGATGCCTCTCGTGGCGAAAACCCGCGCAACAGTCTCACCAATCTTGTTGTTGGGAGTGCTTGCTCCAGCCGTGATTCCTACCCGCACGGGACCATGCGCGCTCAGCCAGTCTGCCGTCTCGATTTCATGGTGGGAGCCGAGCGGGCGATGCCGGATCGTCCGGTTCTCAGGATCGATTCCATCGGCGTCCTCGATGTGATAGGTGGGGACCTTTTCTGCACAGATCGCGGCCAGCGAGATCGTGTTGCTCGAGTTGTACCCGCCCACAACGACCATTACATCCAGCGGCTCCCTGAGAAGTTCTTCGACTGCGTCCTGCCGCTCCTGGGTGGCACTGCAAATGGTGTCGAAGGTCCTGAAGTTGCTCGCCCTGTATTCCTCGCCACGGGCGCGGGCCATTGCCTTTCCAACTTCCTCGCCGATTGCGAGAGACTCCCGGGCGAGCATCGTCGTTTGATTCGCGACCCCGATTCTGTTGAAGTGGACGGAAGGATCGAAACCTGGCGAGGCGGCGTGTGGGAACCTCTCCATGAGGTCGGTGGCGGAAATCCGCCCTTCCACGAATTCACACACGATCTTCGCCTCATCCATGTTGCGAATCACGAAGTACTGACCGTTCGGGTATTTCCTGGCCTGGGACGCCGTGGCGCGGGTTTCCTCGTGGTAGTACTTGCCATGGATCAATGAGGTGAAGCCATCGCGGGCATAGCTCTCGACACGCTTCCAGACGTTCAGCACCGAGCCGCACGTCGTGTCAACCATCACACAGCCTATCCCGCGCAGGGTCTCGAAATCCTTGATCGTCACGCCGAATGCCGGCAGTATCACGACATCTTCGGGTCTTACCCTGGAATAGTCGAGTCCGTTTGGTCCAGGCTCCAGGAATTCGATGCCCATGCCGCGAAGCTTGGAATTAACGTGGGGGTTATGGATGATCTCCCCAGCCAGATAGATAGTCCTGTCCGGGAACTTCTTGCGGGCCTGATAGGCGTAGTCAACCGCCCGCTCGACCCCGTAACAGAACCCGAACTCCCTGGCGAGCCGAACCGTTACCTCGCCGGCCACGAGGGTGTAGTCGCGTTCCCTGAGGAGGTCTACCAGCCGGCCGTCGTAATCTGCTGCCAGCTCGGTCTGGATCTCAGCCTTGAGACCGAAGCCCTTCCGAAAATAGACCTCGGGGGTATTAGCCAGTAGCTTCCCTTCCTCCTGCGCGGTGTTCGGCGCGGGACTTGTTATAGTCGTCTCGGTCGTCTCGAAGCCCTTCACAGTCGTGTCAGCCATTCCCTTGCAATCTATCAGTCCCCACTCCGTAATGCCCGGCAGAACAGCTATCCCCGGGATCATCCCTGAACTCGTACGTCCGGACCCCTTAATACCCGGCAACACGATAGGAGTTGTAGCGCCCTCGTATGCACCGCGAACGACGCGGTTGCAGCGTGGCGTGAAGGCCCTGCGCGAAGCGGGATACAAGGTGCGTCTCGATCCCGAGGTGGACATCGAGCGCAAGTTCTCGAAGTTCGAGGACGAGCGCCGCGCTGAAAATTTCATGGGCATGTGGCTGCAGCCCGAGATCAAGGCGATTATCTGCGGAACGGGAGGGTATGGCGTTGTGCGCATGCTTCCCTACCTGGATCCGGAAGTGTTCATCGCCAATCCGAAAATTTTCGTTGGCTACTCGGATATCACCGGGCTGCACGCCTGGCTGATGCGTCAGGCAAATCTGCGAACCTTCCACGGGCCGACGGTGGATGACCTGGTGCCGGGCGCGCACGACCCAACGCTCGCTTCTCTTTTATCCGCCCTGAGCACTCCACAGCCTGACCTGAAGCTCGGCCGCGACATGGCCAAGGTTGTTCGCCCGGGGAAAGCGCGCGGACGTCTTGTGGGTGGGAACTCTGCGCTGGTCCAGCAGACAATCGGAACTCAGTACCAGATCGACACGCGTGACTCGATTCTCTTTCTTGAGGAAATCGACGATCCCATGTCTTTCGTGGACGAACGACTTGTGCAGCTCAAGTCCGCGGGGCTTCTCAGCGAAATCCGTGGCGTCGTGTTCGGCCAGCTGTCGCTGGACCGTACTGAGGAGGATGAATTCGAGAATTTCCTCCTCGACCTGCTGTCAGAGTACGACATCCCGGTACTGATGGATTTTCCGGCAGGACATGAGGTGCCCAACCTCACTCTGCCCCTCGGCACCTCGGTCGAGATCGAAACGGACGAGACTACCGGCTGGCTGAGTTACGCCGAGCCGGCGCTGAGCCCGTCACCCCTCGAACTCTCGCCCTCTGATGTCGTGGCACGAATCGAATCGGGTGCGGCATAGGGAATCCAGGAGCGCGACAGGGAAGAGACGGAACAGGCGGACAAGAGCGGAAAAGTTGAAAGGGAACTGAGCATATCGCGCAGTTCCCTTTGTCATTTTCGTCCCTGTCCGTCCTTTCCGTCTCTCCCTGTCGCGCTCTTATGCAGTTCCAAGTTCTTCATCGACTGCAATGCACCAGGCGTGCAGGATCATCAGGTGTACTTCCTGAATGTGCGCCGTGACAGTACTCGGAACCGCGAGCAGATGATCCACCTCGCCGCCGTTCAATCCTTTTTCGCCAGTCAGCGCGATCGTTATTGCGCCCTTGTCGCGGGCGGCCTTCAGGCCTCGGAGAACATTCGCGGAATTACCGCTCGTTGTGAGCCCGACGACAACGTCCCCCTTTTCGACAAGCGCAGATACCTGACGCTCGAATAGCGACTCATACCCAAAGTCATTTGCAATGCATGTGACGGAGCCAGGATCACTGCCAAGCGCGATTGCGGGAAATGCGCGGCGGTTTTTCAGGAACCGCCCAATGAGTTCACCCGCGAGGTGGCTTGCCTGCGTGGCGCTTCCGCCATTGCCGAACGAGACTACTTTTTTGCCGGCGCGAAGCGCTTCGACAAGTGCCCGGCCAGCCGCATCTGAACCGGCGCCGAGGGTCGCGGCGCTGCGTTCGATTACCCGGGCGCTTTCCAGAAAATGTGAGCTGGTGCCTGATTCATTGGTCATCGTCCGCGAAACTTACGCTTGCCCGGGCGTCCACCGCGAGATTCAGGATTCACCTTGCCGCCCTCGCCTCCCGGCTTGCCCTTCTTTTCGATACGCTCGCGCCGCCCGGGGCGGCTGGCGCCAGGACGCTTTGGTCCACGCGGCCGCTTGCCGCTCCGCTCTTCTTCGTCGCGCCCGCGCGTTCGGCCCCGGCCCGGGCCTCCCTTTCGCCCACCTGTATCGCGCCCGCGAGTGCGGTTCCGCTTTTCACGAATTTCGCGGCCGATCCTTTTCGCGTGCCGCTCCGCAGCGGTGAGATCAGCCGAATCGCGGCCGTCGTCATCCACTTCGTCAGGTGACCATGGGCGAGAGAGCAGCTCCTGCAGTTCTTCAAGCGTTGTGGCGCGCACTGCGCCGCGCGGGCCGCGAAGCACTGTGAACCGGAGCGGGCGATCCAGCTGCGGCAGCTCGGATTCAACTAGGCTGCGTGCCAGCTTTTCCGGCAGCCGCAGCCGGGCTACTCCGACACGTTTTCCGTCCTGTTCCTCGACATCGTAATCGAGGGGAACCTTGCTCTCGCGGACAGTCGTATATCCGGGAAGCGCGGAATACCTGATTCGATCTGCGGCCGGAACAATGGAATCTGCATCGAGCGTGATCTTCAGATCGCGAAACTCATCCATCGAGTTGACGTGAGCGATGGACTTCTCATACAAATCGGCCAGCTCACGCAAACCGAGTCTCGGCGTAACACCACCTGACCGCCTGTAGGTTTCGCGTATTTCATCCACAACTTCCTGATTGTGCTTGACCGATGGGTGGCGCGCCTCGCCGCGGGCCAGTGCATCAGCGAGAACGGCGCGGGCCCTCGGCGCGATTTCCGGTGAGAATTCATCGAGTGAATGCACCTCGCGATCCAGCTCGAATCCGAAATACTCGACGCGCTGGCGCAACACGAGCGGCGAGTGCTTGCGCCGCGGATCGTATACGACTTCCGGTTCTCCTCTCGTCGCGTACTTGCGGATCAGGTCAAGCGAAACCTGGGTACCTTCGATTCCAGCTCGCGGGGTCCCGCTGCGATCGGCAAAGTAGCGGAGCTCTCCGGCGATGGCGCCCCAGCTTCCACAAACGCTGGTCTTTGACACACGCGCTTCGTGTCCATCGGCGGTCTGTTCGTCGATGACCAGGTCGAATGGCATGAAGCGAGCGAGCAGGTCCGTGAATTTGCGGTAAATGTGATCGCGCGCGGGAACCAGGCGCGTGGGAAGCTCCATCCCCAGTCCACGGAAGACGCTGGCCATTCCAAGCGCCGTGTCTTCGATTGCCTTGACCAGGACGCCCCTGCGCTCCGCCCAGTGTTCGATGCTTTCATCGAAGAGATGGCGCGGAAGTCCATACACCTCCCCCATGTACCCGCAGTTGGAGAAAGCTTCCGCGTAGAGATTGTACGCTGTGAGGTGATCGCTTCCGGGAACGACGATGTTGGAGAGGTCCCGCTCGTCGCGCGTCATGCGGTGCAGCGACTCGATCGAGCTCATGATGGCGAGATACGGGACCAGTTCGTCGTCCGCGTTGACGAGAAGTTCCGCCCAGGGTCGATCCACGGGAAGCGCTTCGACCAGCTTGCCGTACCGTGACAGGCGTCCATTTTCGACGATGCCGCGGTGTTCGAGAAGGGCCATCGCTTTCGTGTACGCAGTGCGGTCCAGTGGAATCGGAAGCTCCAGCTCGTCCGCACGGACTCCGAGATCTGCGCAGGTCATTGCAACACGCTCGGAATCTCCTGCGAGCTGAAATTCCGGCTCCGTCGGACGCAGTGCATCGAATCGAATGTCGCGATCGGACAGGATGAAGACACGTCCTCCAGCCACCCTGCCGTGCACTCTTCCCGCCATCTGGAGAATCTCGTTCGCGCCAAGGTGAAGCTTGGTGAGAACGTTCTTTCCCTTCTCGATGATATTGGTGAAGCGGGTATCGTCGATTACGACCGTGTCGAGCCCCTGTACGTTGAGCGCGCTCTGGCCGGCCGCGGTCATCGACAGGAAATAGGGTTTCTTCTCTTCGCCTTCGAGGAATGGGCGCAGCACCCTTATCGGCTCGCCCCCATGGTAAAAGGCCGTGTTGATTCGCGGAAACTTGTCGGAGACAACCTCTGCAGCTTCCTCGACGCTCGCGCGGGTCGGAAGGAACATTCCCACCCCGCGCTTTTCCCTCTGCACGGCAAGCAGGAACTTGTCGTCGAGAAAGGACATTGGATCGCGGCGTATGACTTTGACGTCAGCCGCCTTCCTGGGGTCAAAGGCGGTGCTCTCCAGCACCGCGGCCGCATTCAGATACCTGGCGTAGAAAGACGGATCGACGGTGGCGGACAGCCAGATGAACCTGCAGCCGACCCGCTTGCCGAGGGCAAGGCAAAGCTCCAGCTCCGCCGATGTCTGGTGGATCTCATCGACAACGAGGGTGTCGCTCGGGAGAATATCGCCGTCCTGGAACCAGCGTCGCGCGATCCCGGTGGTGACGATGATGATGTTCCATGTGGGTGTTTCGGGCGTCGCTTCCCTCTCGCGATTGACAACACCGACACGCAGGTCGGAGGTCCCGAGGATCGTTTCGGCGATCGGCCGGATCGACAACGTCTTTCCTGTCCCGGTGCCGGCGACGATGCCGAACCCCTTGCGCGCCGAAGCGAGCTCGCGGATGTACTCCCCGTGCTGTTTCTGCAGCACTGTCTCGATTTTGAGCCCGATTGCCAGTTCGATCGTCTCACAAGCCGCCCGCGTAGGCGCGATGACGATGATGCGGCCCGTGGGAGGCTCCGCGGCCACGAAAGCAGCGTGGTCGGGGGGAAGGTATCTGTCGTGTACTTGGCGATGCATTGAAGGTCAAAATGCACGGACAGTGCCCGACATACAACAAAAAGGCCCCGAACTCTTCCGAGTCCGGAGCCTTTTCGTTCAATCAGCTACTTGTTCTTTCCCTTCGACTTGCCGTTGTTGCCCTTGTTGACTGCCTTATTCCACTTCTTTCCCTTCTTGTCCTTCTTCCACTTTCCGTCCTTCGACTTCTCCTTCTCCCAGCGGTCGTCACGATCGTCATGGTCCCGATCGCGAACGTCGGCACGGCCGAGCACACGCGAATCGAATACTATGAAATTGCCGTTCGCGTCCCGACGCGCCTTTTCCATGACCTTGTTGCCGTTTGCGTCGATGCGGGTGCGTACATAGACGCGGTTCTCATTGTCGCGGTTGTTCCAGGTGCCGTCGTTGCGGCGGTCCCTGTCGTCGCGCGAGAGGATGCGTGAATCGATGACGATGAAGTTGCCCAGCGCATCGCGGCGCGCGCGGTCGACTACACGGTTGCCGTTCGCGTCGATGCGCGTACGGGTGTAAATGTCCGTGTTGCCTTCACGACGCCACGTTCCATCCTGAGTTCTGCCGGTCGAAATAGACGCACCGGTATTCAGATTCACGATCTGCGCGGATGCTGCGGTCGCGCCAACAGCGCTGAATGCAAGTGCGAGTGCGAGCTTATTCATGGTTTCTCCTGAAGATTGGATTCTCTGGAATTCTGGACCGATCACTCTTCTGCTTTTTTCCCTTCCAGTTTTTCGGAAGGTCTTCACCGAAGATGACCCGTGCATTTGCCGGACGATTTCGAACGGCAGTCACGCAATCAGTAGGAGCCGGCTGCTGGGAAGGTGGAACATTGTTGATCCAAATTCGGCACATCCCCGCCGGCGGCTCATACCCGGTTGGCACCGAGGGCCGCTGCTGAGCTATGTCCTGCTCAGACATTCCCTGGGCTCCCGCACCCACCGCGAGCAAGCTCGACAGTAGAGCGATCGTTCCCAGAAACCAGGCGGTTCCCCGATCCATTTTGTCCAAAGTGATGATTCGCATGGTAGTATGACTTTGCACGAGGGGTGCCATCTACCGCTATTGAAGGTAAGCTGTTGACTCTAATGAAGTTACGGTGCCACTAAATCGCTTGGGACAACGAGCGTTGTCCCCTCTTATGGACACTTGTTTGTCGCCCTGGACACGGTTCCGCTGCTGAGCTAGTCCCCGAAAGAAATACCCAGCGCGCGAGCAGTTCTAACCGTGTCATGGCTCAAATCCACCCGCTTGGGCTCCCTGAGGGCGTCAGCGATTGGAATGCAGACAATGTGGGGCGTTTGCAGTGCAACCATATACCCCCACTTCTCCCCAACGATCGCCTCGACTGCCGCCGCGCCAAACCGGGTGGCCAGCAGGCGGTCGTAGCTGGTCGGCTGGCCCCCGCGCTGGAGGTGTCCGAGCACGAGTGACCTGCACTCCTTTCCCGTTCGCTCCTGGATTTCTCGCGCGATCTCCTCGGCGACCCCCCCGAAGCGCGGAGCTTCGCCGGGTAGCAGCTGGCCGCGCATCAGCGGTTCGGCGCCGCGCTCGCATGCGCCTTCCGCCACCACACAGATGGAGAAGTGACGACCCGCGTTGTGACGAGCCATGACTTTTTCGCAAACCTTGGCAATGTCGTACGGAATTTCCGGAATCAGGATCACATCGGCCGTGCCGGCCAGTCCGCTGTGCAGCGCGATGAAGCCGGCGTGACGCCCCATGACTTCCATCACGATCACGCGATCGTGTGATTCAGCGGTGGTGTGGAGCTTGTCGATTGCATCGACTGCGGTATTCACAGCCGTATCGAAGCCGAACGTGGTGACGGTTCCGCTCACGTCGTTGTCGATGGTCTTCGGAACGCCGATGATCTTCATTCCCTTGTCGCACAGCTTCTGTGCGATTCCAAGCGAACCATCCCCGCCGATGGAGATGATCGCATCGATGCCAAGGTCTCGCGCGGCGCGGATCAGGTCATCGGAACGATCGATCAGCTCCGAGCTGCCATCGGCCCTGGTTATCGGATAATGAAAGGGATTTCCGCGGTTGGTGGTCCGAAGAATCGTCCCGCCAAGATGCCCGATGCCGCGCACTGATTCGGCAGTGAGTGGAATGACCTGATCATCCCCCAGCAGTCCCGCGTATCCGCGTTTGATGCCGAGCACTTCCCAGCCGCGGCGGACAGCGGAGAGAACGGCGGCGCGAATCACTGCATTCAGTCCGGGAGCGTCGCCGCCGCCGGTGGAGATGGCAATCTTCATTGGACGATCAAAACGCCTTTCGCAATTTCTCTAGGACTTCGCCAGGAATGGCGTGGCGGCCGGTCTTCGACTTCTCGAAGATCGGTTTTCCGTCCGCTACCACCTCGAAGCGCCCACCCTTGGATGGAATCAATTCGATCTGAGCGTCGGGGAAATTCACCTTGAGCTCGGCGGCCAAACTGGTCGCCCGGGGCTCGTAGCTTCAATAAGTGCAGTACTCGATGGTGATGTTCATAGGGATGAAATATATGCGGGCGTGAGACGGGTTTTTGGCTGGTGGCTGCGTGCTTTTGATGGCCGCCACCCGGTCGCCCGCTGTCAGTCTTTCACCATGCGCAGGAACGACCGGGCCGATACCGGTGGATTCACCCTGATCGACGTCACGCTGGCGATGGCGATTGTGGCCATTCTCACCGCGATCTCCTTCCCGAGAGCTGGCCACTTTCTCGACAGCATCGCAGTCCAGGGCGCCTCGAGCGATGCATTCGCGATTTTTTCCTCGGCGAGGAACATGGCTGTCAACGGAGCCACCCAGGCAACCGTCGATATCGACACAGCTCGCGCAATCATGTCGGCGCGCATCCAGGGAGATACGGTCCTGAAACGCGATCTCGCACTGGTGCATGAGGTAAGATTGTCCGCCTCACGCCCATCCATCACTTTTTCTGCCAGCGGGATGGGCTACGGCGCGGGGAATCTTACGCTGGTAATCACCCGGGGCCGCGCAGTCGATTCACTGTTCGTTTCGCGGCTCGGGCGGGTGAGGCACTAAGTCCCGAAGTCGTACCCTGGGACCGAGATGCGCGGAATCTGCTGATTGATCACGCGCTCGATCGTCCGGACCATTGCAATCTCGTCCGGCGACATGAAAGTAAATGCGTCACCCGTGGATGCAGCACGGCCTGTCCGGCCGATGCGATGAACATAATCTTCCGGCTGCTGCGGCACGTCGTAGTTGATCACGTGCGTGATCCCGGAAACGTCCAGGCCGCGCTGAGCGATGTCGGTTGCCACCAGGACGCGGATCTTCCCACTCTTGAAATCCTCCAGTGCGCGCGTCCTTTCGCCCTGCGACTTGTCGGCGTGCATGGCGGTTGCTTCGATGCCTGCGGCCTGAAGTGCGCGCACAACCTTGTCCGCCCCGTGCTTGGTTCGCGAAAAGATCAGGACTGAATCGAGACCCTTCTCACTCAGCAGCGAAACCAGCAGCTCCGTCTTCTTGTTTTGCGGTACCGGATACACGGCGTGAGTAACCGTGTTCGCCGCTTCAGACCTGCGTCCTACCTGAACGACCACAGGCTTGCGGAGATAGTTGCGGGCCAGAGCTTCTACCTCGGGCGGCATGGTCGCGCTGAACAGCAGCGTCTGACGGAAACGCGGAAGCTCCTTCACTATCCGATTCAGCTGTGGCGCGAAACCCATGTCGAGCATCCTGTCAGCTTCATCGAGCACGAGTATCTCGAGATCGTCGAGTACTGCATTCTGTCGTTCCATGTGATCGAGCAGCCGGCCCGGAGTTGCGACGATGACATCCACTCCACGTCTCAGCTTCTTCTGCTGCGCGTCCAGAGACACGCCGCCAAAAACGGGAACAACGCGCAGCCCCGAATGCAGGCCGTACTTGCGGAAGCTTTCCTCTACCTGTGCCGCGAGCTCGCGGGTGGGAGTGAGGATGAGCGCGCGAACGACATGCTGCATCTTTTCGTCGTCGCCGCGGATGTCGTCAGGAACGGACTCGAGCAGACGCTGAATGATGGGAAGCGTAAATCCGGCCGTCTTGCCTGTTCCCGTCTGGGCCA
Source organism: Gemmatimonadota bacterium (assembly GCA_036676795.1). GTDB lineage: Bacteria > Gemmatimonadota > Gemmatimonadetes > Gemmatimonadales > Gemmatimonadaceae > UBA4720. The sequence continues at coordinate 19,796 of JAKFCC010000205.1, read as the reverse complement.
GGCCAATGATGTCACGGCCTGCCAGTGCAATCGGTATTGCTTCCGCCTGAATTGGCGTTGGGTGCTCATACCCCGCATCGCGTACGGCGCTGAGCAGCTCGGGCGCGAGGCCAAGCTCAGCGAATGTTTTCCTTTCGACTGTTTCCACAGCTGGAGCGCTCGCTTCGGTCTTCGACTGCTCTTCCGCTTTCGTCTTTCGTTTTGCCATGTACCGCTCAATATAACCGGGAGCGGCGGCATTCCTGCCTTAGGGACGCCCCTGAGACATCAGCGCAAGCAGGGCCGCGTTGACGCGGTCCGGGGTCTCGGAAAGAATCAGGTGGCCCGCCCCGTCAATCAGCTGCGGATTGCACCTCATGGATTTCCGGAGGTGGTCGAGGGTCTTCTTCCGGCAGAGATGGTCTCTGCTGCCGCTCAGTACAAGAATGGGGATGTTGTGCGCATCCAGCCCGCCAATGTAGATCGGGCCCCAGTTCAATCCGTGCAGCAAGTGCCTTAGCGCGGCGGTGAACTCCGGGAATTGTGAGGGCGCCCAGTACTCCTCGATCTCCGGCGTGGTCGGCGACGCAAACTCCCCATATGCAAGGCTAAGGAAAAATCGCGTCATCCAGCGGGTATTGAGCGCGCGCCAGGCAGGCAGCGAGATACGCGGACTCAGCAATCTCACCAGTGAGAGGAGCGGCAATCCTGATGTCCCGACCGGAGCCAGCAGTCCGAGCCCGGTAACCCGGCGCGGGTTCGCAATTGCGAACCTGAGGGCGAGCGCCGCTCCCATGGAATGTCCGGCGACCGCGAAGCGCTTGAGACCCAGTGCGTCCGCTATCTCGCCAATGTGCTGGACCATGGCCGCCGTTCCGTAGCGTGCAGGCTCATCAGGCTTGTCGCTGAGTCCATGTCCCCGAAGATCAGGCACTATGACATGCACACCCGCACTGGCCAGCGGAGCGATGTTCTCGTGAAATGCAAAGGCCGAACACCCCCAGCCGTGGATCAGCATGAGGGGCATATCTCCTTCAGCGCCGCGCTCGACAACGCGTACTGAGCTTTTATCCGCCAGCACTGCGTGGCGAACGCGATAGCCCGTTTCGCCGGCTGGAAACATTTTCTCAGGCGGCAGACGACGCTTCATTTCGATTGTGGAATTAGATGAGCTCGATATCGCTGCCTAGCAGTCGCGCTATCAGGCCGATGCGGAATGTCACATCCGCCCAGCGAATCTCTGCGCTTCGGTCCGTGCCAGTCGTGTCCTCGAGCGGAAAGCTCGGCCACACCCGGGGATTCGACGTCGCCGGTGTCTCGGACCCTTTGTGTGGATGCCAGACTCCGTTCCGATCACGGTCATCGACGAAGCGTTCGTACATCTTCATCCAGTTTTCGTTTCGCTTCAGGAGGTTGAGCCTCGCCATCGTCTCCAGCCACATGAGAGCGAACGGAACATCAGACTCTACCGCATTGCGGTGGGGCAGCATGTCACCCAGCACCATGTGCGGCTGCGTCACAGCTTTCTTGCCGACGAACTGGATTGCTTCCTGCCGCGGCAGCGGACGCGTCACGTATTCGTACATGCGCTCGATTTCCGTGTACTGCTCCTGCCGGAAAATCGGCATATGCGCCAGCATGGTGAGCGAATACAGTGAGGGCGGGTGTGCTTCAGGTGCAAGCACATGCTGATTGCCTACCCTGATGAAGGGTTTTTCCGCGAGCGGTGAGTTCAGGAATGCATCAGTGCGTTCGAGAATTCTGCGCGCTGCGCCGCGGAGCCTTGGGTCGGCTTCGTAACCGGCCTGTGCAAGCGCAGCTGCTGCCGCCTCACGCAGCACGAGTCTGCCACGAATGACTGCGTCGTCGTCGCGTGTCTTCGGGCGGAGCTCGTACAGGTATTCTGGATCGTTATCCTCGGCCAGCAGCCGGAACAGAATCCTGCGGGCCTGAGCAAGCGGGGGCGATTCCCGGTCCCAGCCGTATTCGAGCAGCCGGCGAACCGCGGGTATGGTACCCACGCTCGTAAAGTCGTGAGTGTTCCGTCCCGGAACTGCGAGCATGCAATTGTTCCAGGTGCCGTCTGCGCTTTGCGCGAGCGCAAGCCGCAGCGCCGGCTTGTGTGCATACGGAAGCCAGTTGATCGGCCGCAGAAAATCGGCCGGCATCTTTGCAACCTCGGCCGCGGCCCGATACTGGATGGCTGGCGAAGCGTTGTCCAGCAGCCACCCAAGCGGAAAGGTCACCTTGGATTGAGGTGCTTCTTCAGCCGTTTCTTGTACGGCGTTAGGGTCTACAGGGTCAGTTAAGGCGCCCTGGACGAGATCGGAGGATGAGCTGGGTGCGGTCAAGCGGGTAAGATTATCAAGAAATGCCAGTCCCGCTAGCGGGGAAGGATAAGTAATGCGGCCTCATGGACTTAGGGGCGAAACAGCATTTCAGCTGATCTGTGCGTTCTATTATGGTATGCTCGCCACCGTGGCGGGCCAATATTCAGGAGAAAGGATGAGTTTCATTCGCAATGCGATGATTGCGCTCGCATTCGCTGCAGCGGTACCGGCGGCGGTTTCGGCGCAGGGACCTATGGGACAGGGGCAGCAGGGCGGCCCACGGCGTGGCGGGATGCCACAGATGCTGCTGCAGGACATCACCCTGTCAGCTGACCAGCAGGCTCAGGTTGAGAAGGTCAACAGCGCGATGGCGGAAGAGATGCGTGCACTCGGGCTGATGCAGCGCGGTGGTCCCGCACCAGACTCGGCGACTCGCGCCAAACGCAATGAAATGCGCAAGAAGCACATGGCGGAGCTGCGCAAGATTCTCACGGCGGAGCAGCAGAAGACTTTCGATGCGAATGCTGCTGAAATGGACAAGCGAATGCAGGAGATGCGTCGGAACTAACGGCCGCTTCGAGGCTCCAGAGCGGAAATTGTATAACGGCTTCCAGGATTCCAGAGAATCCAGCTATGGAAGCCGTTGTCGTATCCAGCCTTCTTCTGCGCGCGAATCTGCTCCGCGTAGTAGCGCGGCGGCCCAAGTGTGAAGTCCTGATACCACGGAATGACTTTCGCCGCACCCTTGATGGCGGAATTTCTGCGGATGATGTCCTTGAGTGACCTGTCGATCGTCGCGTATGGATTCGCGTTGGGGTTGGAGATCTTGTAGGTGCCCGGCGCAAAGTGCGATGGATAAATCATGGGCAGCACAACATCTACCTGGTCAGCGAACATCTCCCATCGCTGGCCTATCCCCATGTCGGTCGTATCGGTTGCTGTCAGGCCGAACACATCTGCCGTGACTCGCATTCCTGACCCCTTGAGCAGCGACCTGACATATCCAAGCTGGTCCCGGATTACCTGCGCGCGAATCCTCCCCTGTGCCAGCGGATACACGGTTTCCGCAACCAGCCGCTTCTCGTCGGGAAAGCGCACATAGTCGAACTGGACTTCGCTGAACCCGAGATCGTGCGCTTCGAGCGCCAGATCGGCAGCATACTTCCACACTTCCTTGTTGTGGGGATCGAGCCATGGTTGTCCGTTCTTGTCCATCCATGGCTGCAGATCGCTCTTCCGCTTGATCGCCCATTCCAGGTGCTTCCCGGCAAGCAAGGGGTCCTTGGCCACGACGATCCTTGCAATCGGATAAATGCCGTGTGCCGCCATCGTATCCAGAATTGCCCGGATTTTCTTTGGCGACATCGCGCGGTTGGTATCCGCGCCGATTTCCTTTGCCAGTGGAACACGGGAAGGATAGAGCGTGAACCCGCGGTCGTCCTTCACGTCGATTACCAGAGCATTCACCTCAGTCGTCTTTGCGACTTCGATGAGCTGGCGCATTTTTTCGCCGAGCGCTGCCCAGCGATTGACGTAAAGACCGCGAAGGGTGTCGGGCACCGGTACCCGTTTGATCGAAGCGCGCTGAATAGAGTCGCGCCTGATGGAATCGATAACCGCGGGCTGTCTTGCCGCTGGAACCTTTACTTCCCTGGGCTCTGCTTCCCCTTCACCGCATGCAGCAGCAAGAAGGGGGATCGCGAGGGCGATCAAAATATTGTGGCGCATCTTTGTCCCTGGGGAGAGCGTTACAGCGCTCTTACTTCAGCTGCTGCGTCGGAAAGGTATCCGAGGTCGCGCACGACCGACTGCACCTGCTGCGTCACCATCGTGAGGCCGGTTGCGGGCCCACCGAGCCCGGCCGAGCGGTAGCGCAGGAGCTCGAGCTTCATGCTGCGAAGCAGCATCCGGCAGTTCTCCAGTTTTCCGGCAGCTTCCTCCCGCTTTCGCTTGAGGTCTGCAACAATTCGTCGCTGACGCTTCAACTGCGCGAGGCGACGTACACGTGACTCGCTGGCATTGTAATCGAGCGGGTTTGCCTGATCCTCGAGTTTCGAGATCTCGGTCTCCAGTTCGGCTTCCGACGGCTGCTCTCCACCGCTGTCAAGTTCATCGAGCCGCGCAGCAAGCTGCCGGATCTTCTGAAACAGTGCGTCTGCCGCGTTGGATACATCCGGTACGTTCGAACGTTCTCCCTCTCCCAGCTGGGCAAGGTGCCGCTGGATTTCATCACGGTCTGACGCCGCCTGCTGCACGGTGCCCGCATACCGTGAATTCATCGACAGGTAATCCGGCGCCTGATTCGGTGGATTGTTGCGTGTATCGCGGCTCCCGGCCCTCGCTCCCATCGGAAGCATGGGCTGGCCGGCAGGAATTGGACTGAAAAGTCCACCAGTGCCTGTGCGGCGGCGTGCGCGGTCGCGCACCTGCTCTCGCTTCTTCTCGTCGAACAGGGCACGCGCGTCATCAATGGTTTCTGCCGCAACATCGACGAACAACCTGTCGCGGGGCTGGCGGAAGACATCCTTCCAGTCGTAACCCGCCTGCCAAAGCTTCGAGTACTGAACGGCCATGGCGACGGTCCACCAGATCGTTGCGAAGAAGAAGCCATTGCTTCCGAAAATTCCGGCAGGAATGAGAACCGCGTTCACGGCGATGTAAGGTGCAAGCCGTTTGCGGAACTTCAGAACTTCGGGCGCATTCCAGCGTGCATAGTCGTCGCTGCTCGGAGCGGCTGCGCGGGAACCTGAGGAATACCGCGTGGCCATGGCGCCCAGAGGAGCCATGGGCTGTATCGCGTGGTTGGTGCGCAGCGACGGCATTGGGCTGTAGCCGCTGCGTGAACTTCCACCCATTGCGCTGTCTCTGCGCGGCGGCGGCGGTGCCGGCTGCGCGCGGGCAATGAGCGTCGGAATGTCTCCGGTCGAAAGCGCGGTGCTCAGCGCGCTCGCATTGGGAAAGCGATCCTGTGGGTTCTTCTCGAGGCACATCATCACGGCTCGAGAAAGATCGAGCGGGATCCCGGCAATGCGTTCGTTGACCGGCACCGGAGTTTCCGAGAGATGCTTCACCAGCATCATCGGCGTATTCGGCGCGTCAAAGGGCAGCTCACCGCAGAGCATCTGGTAGCCGACAACGCCCAGCGAGTACAGGTCACTGCGGCCGTCGATCTGGGAATCTCCAGCTGACTGTTCCGGAGACATGTAGGCCGGCGTGCCGATCGCCATGCCCGTCGCCGTCAGACGGGAATCGCTCGATTCGGTGAGAGCGCGCGCGATACCGAAATCGGTCACCATTGCGCGGCCACTGTCGCCATCGATCAGGATGTTGTCCGGCTTGATATCCCGGTGGATGACATTGCGGTGATGCGCGTACTGGAGCGCGTCGGACACCTCGCAGAGGATACGCCGCACATCATCGGGGTCCATCGCGCCCCGCTCTGAGATCACTTTGCCGAGATTGTCACCCGAAATGAACGCCATGACGAAGTAGACGAGATTGTCCTTTTCTTCGACCGTATAGATGGGAACGATGTTCGGATGGCTCAACTGGGCCGCAGTTTCCGCCTCCCTGAGGAAGCGCTGACGGATATCGCTCCGGTAGCCCAGCTCCGGCGGCAGGACCTTTACCGCGACCGACCGCTTCAGCCGGCGGTCCCGGGCGCAGTAAACGACCCCCATACCCCCGCGCCCGATCTCGCTCTCTAGCTCATAGTTTGCAGAGAGAACAGATGATACGTGGGCTTTGAGTTCGTCTTCAGGTCCTATTGGCATAGCTCCGTGTCAACCCGGCAGCAATGAAATTGCTATTCATGCCCGGGTGGCGTAAATCAGCAAGACTGAAATATGCAATCTGATGGGTCAGGTGGGAGCGGAGACAGATGTGTCTCCCGGTCTCTTCCAAAGTATAGCGTTACCAGAGTGACGCTAGGCTTTGATTTTGTGATGGTTACTTCCAAATCGATACGGTAATGGGACAAAGACAGACAATGCCCGTTCTGCCCCTGCGTGGGACGGTGATTTTTCCGGGGCTTACCATGCCCATCGCGGCCGGGCGGCCGGGAACCTTGCGCGCAATCGAAGCGGCGCTCAAGAACGACCGGCTCATATTTGCCGTGGCACAGAGGGACAATACGGAGGAGCCGGATCCCGAGATTCTCTATTCCATGGGAGTCATCGCCAGGATCGGGCAGATTCAGCGCGGACTGGGCGGAGTTCAGCTTCTCCTTCAGGGCGAGCAGCGCGCTACCTCCCTCCAGTACTCCACCAACGAGGGGTACCTCAACGCGGTGGTCATTCCCGCGGAGGAAATGGTACCCCTCGACCTCGAAGATCCGGCCTTCACGGCCCTCCAAAAGGAAACCAGGGAACGGGCCGCCGAGCTCGGCGAACGCCGGGGACTTCCTGAAGAAGTTGTCCACCAGGTTCTCGATTCTGTCACAGAGCCCGGGAAGTTTGCGGACCTCGTCGCCGGCTATATCGACCTTCCCGTGCCCGAAAAGCAGGGTCTGCTCGAAACACTGAGCGTGGAAGACCGGCTTCGCCGCGTGCTCGTTCAGGTTCAGCGGCAGGTAGGCCTTCTCGAGGCCCAGGAAGACATCAAGTCACAGGTTCAGGAAGAGCTCGGCGAGCGCCAGCGTGAGATGTACCTCCGCGAGCAGCTCAAGGCGATTCAAAAAGAGCTTGGCGACGACGACCAGTCCAAGGAAATCACCGAGCTGCGCGACAAGCTCTCCACGCTCATTCTCCCCAAGGAGGCGCGCGCGGAGGTTGAGCGCGAGCTGGGAAGACTGGAGCGCGCAGGTCGCGAATCCATGGAAGCGCAGGTCATTCGCACCTATCTGGAGTGGATCGCCGAGCTCCCGTGGAACGACCGGTCGGACGACCAGCTCGAGCTGAAAAACGCCACAACTGTGCTGGATGAAGACCACTACGGATTGACGGACGTTAAGGATCGTGTGCTGGAGTTCCTTGCAGTCCGTCAGCTTCGCGCAAAGCAGCTCGCAGAGGAAGTTGAAAAAACGGGAGAAGTCCCAATTGCCCGCCTGAAGGCTGACAAGGACGAAGCGACACCTTCGCTGGCCGAGGGGGAAGACGAGGATCGGCAGATCACCGACTCGTCGGAGGCGAAGTCCCGCGCCATGGCGAAGGGGCCCATTCTTCTATTTGTCGGGCCTCCGGGCGTCGGCAAGACATCCATCGCCAAGTCGATCGCCCGGTCACTGGGCCGTGAATACGTGCGCGTTGCCCTCGGCGGAGCGCGGGATGAAGCAGACATTCGCGGTCACCGCCGGACCTATGTGGGTGCGATGCCCGGACGAATCATTCAGGGAATGAAGCAGGCCGGAAAGAAGAATCCTGTCTTCCTGCTCGACGAAGTCGACAAGCTCGGCCAGTCGTTCCAGGGAGATCCTGCCAGCGCCCTTCTCGAGGTTCTGGACCCCGCGCAGAATGACACTTTCACCGACCACTATCTCGGCGTTCCATTCGACCTGAGTGAAGTGCTGTTCATCGCAACCGCGAACTTCATCCAGAACATTCCGGGTCCGCTCCTCGACCGCATGGAAGTGGTGGACTTTGCGGGGTACACCGAGCGTGAAAAGGCGGAGATTGCCAAGAAATACCTGCTGCCGCGGCAGCTCGAAGACTCCGGGTTGTCCGACAAGAACATTGAGTTCACCGACGAAGCCATCATGGCGGTGGTCTCGAGCTATACGCGCGAAAGCGGCGTGCGCCAGCTCGAGCGCCAGATCGGCGCAGTCGCCCGAAAACTCGCGCGCAAAATCGCGTCGAGCGAGGAGATCGAGCACGTCGTCACACCGGAAATGGTGCGTGAGCTGCTCGGAAGGCCGAAGGTCCATCCCGAACACATCAACGAACAGAACGAAGTTGGCATCGCAACAGGCATGTATTACACGCCAATGGGCGGTGACATCATGTTCGTCGAGGCGTCGATACGCAGATACTATGGCAATCGAACGTCGGACAACGAATCAGTGGGGCCTGGCGGTGCAGTTTCACTCATTCTCACCGGGCAGCTTGGCGACGTAATGAAGGAGTCGGCGCGCGCAGCGTTCACGTACGCAACGAACAATGCCAGCAGCCTTGGAATTCCGCGCGATCGTCTTGGCGCGATCGAGGCGCACATCCACGTTCCGGCCGGTGCGATTCCCAAAGATGGCCCGAGCGCGGGTCTCGCGATCGCGACAGCGCTTGTATCCGAGATGTCCGACCGCGCAGTGAGACGCGACGTTGCAATGACCGGAGAAATAACGCTGCGCGGGCGCGCGCTTCCAATTGGCGGGTTGAAGGAGAAGGTGCTTGGCGCTCATCGGGCCGGGATCACCACAATCATCATTCCCAAGGCCAACGAGGCGGACATTGAGGACGTCCCGGAGGAAGTCAGGAAAGCACTGACATTCCACGCAGTGGAGACTCTGAACGAGGTACTCGCCATCGCACTCGTTCCGAAGGAGGAAGCGGAGCCGGAAGCGCGGCAGCCGCTGGAGATAGCCGGCGCGGCCTAGCAGTGCGGAAGGAGCTGGAGGAGCACTGCGCCGCGCTGGGAATTTGTCGACGGTGCGAGCTGTCGGGTGAAATTCGCCCGATAGTAGCCAGTGCGCGCGATCCGCGTGTGATGCTGGTTGGACAGGCTCCCGGAAAAGTCGAAGCAGAGGGCGGCAAGCCATTCGCGGGCCGCGCGGGACGAACCCTGTTCCGCTGGCTCGAGCACGCAGGCATAGATGAAACAACCGCGCGCGACAATATCTACATAGCTGCTGTAACGCGTTGTTACCCTGGGCCACATCCAGGTGGACGTGGTGACCGCGTTCCATCGCGTGAGGAACAGGATCGGTGCGCGGACTGGCTCCAGCAGGAGCTCCAGATCATCAGGCCGCGACTCCTGATTCCCGTGGGCCGTCTGGCAATCGAGCGCTTTCTTCCGGCGATCCCGCTCGATCAGTTGATTGGGCGGATACACACTGTGACCCACGCGGGCGGAAAGTCACGCGTGATCCCCCTGCCCCATCCATCCGGCGCCAGCAGCTGGATTCACCAGGCTGGCAACAGGACACTGGTCGATCGTGCGCTGGAGCTGATCGGCGCGGAGTTCACTGCGATCGGTCTTCGAGACAGCTCCGCAAACGCGGCCTGATCATCTTCCCGCAGGCGCCTGACACAGGCAGAATTGTCCCATGCTTTATCTCGTGATCGAGCGCTTCCGCAATGGCAATCCGCGTCCTGTGTACGATCGCTTTGACGCGCATGGACGCATGGCGCCGGAGGGAGTCCAGTACGTGAACAGCTGGGTCACGGAAGACCTGACCACCTGCTTCCAGGTGATGGAGGCCGGAAGTCGCGCCCTCCTTGACGAGTGGATCGCCAACTGGAGCGACATAGTCGATTTCGAGGTGCACGAGGTCATCACCTCGGGTGAAGCGCGCGCCAAAGCGCTGGGACAGGACTGAGCGGGCAGCAAACAAGATTTTCCTTTTCCAGCTTCATCCCCGGCTGTACTGTTTGCGCACTTCTCTCAAGGGAGCCAAGAGTGGCCATCAACAAATCAAAAGTTGTCGTGGGTGGAATTGCTGCGGGTCTGTTCATGGGAATCGTGGATGTCCTGGTCATGAAGTTCGTCACGGGCGCTCGCATGGCCGCGGAAGCGAATGCATTCAAGGCCGGACTGGGTGACATGCACAACGCTCCAGGCGCGTGGATGTCAACGTTGGTCATGGACATTGTGATGGGTCTCATGCTCGTTTGGCTGTATGCAGCAATTCGCTCGCGGTTCGGCGCGGGAATGCAGACGGCGGTCTATGCGGCCATCTTCATGTGGCTCGTTGGCAGTTTCTTCACCCTTGGCTACGCAATGATGGGGATGATGAGCTGGGGACTCTGGGGCATGTACGCGGTAATCTGGCTGGTCAACCTGATCATCTCTGCAGGAATCGGTGGTCGGCTCTATAGCGAAGAAGGCGCAGCAGCCTGAAACACGCGTCTCCATGACTCCCGGCCTAAAAAGCCGGGAGTTTTTCTTTATAATTACTGAATGAGCTTCCCAATTCTCGGCTTGCATCATGTCACGGCTACTGTGAACGATGCCCAGGCAGACCTTGATTTTGCGAAGACGACACTCGGCCTTCGGCTGGTAAAGAAGACTGTCAACTTCGACAATCACAGCGTCTACCATTTCTATTATGGAGATGAGCGCGGTACTCCGGGGACGATATGGACGACCTTCCCTTACAAGGGGAAAGGAGTGCCGCAGGGTGTGATCGGAGCGGGACAGGTTACAGAGACCTCGTTCACCGTACCATCAGCGGCTCTGTCTTTCTGGAAAAAGAGGCTGGCGAGCGCGGGGTATCAAACTTCCGACTCGAACTCCCGGATCGATGACAATGTGGTGTCGGTGATCGACCCATCCGGTCTGCGGATAACGCTCGTTGGCGCAGACAATGATTTCCGGAGGCCATGGATTCCGACCGACGGAAACATCGATGCATCCAACGGCATTCGCGGCCTTCACAGTGTGACGATGACAGTGCGCGACTCCGGGCCTTCGATTGCTTTCATGCAGGAGTGGCTTGGCTACTCAGTCGCGACAAGGAATGGGGCAATCACCAGGGTGGTCGTTAATGGGGGAGGACCTGGCAAGACGATCGACATCGTGGAATCCGCGGATGCGCCACAGGCGAAGAACGGATTGGGCACCGTTCACCATGTCGCGATGGCAATCGAAAATCCTGAAGACCAGATGCGTCTGCGCACTGAGCTTTCCAATCGCGGAATTCAGGTAACGCCCCTAATGGATCGACAGTATTTCCAGTCCATCTACTTCCGGGAGCCCGGCGGCATCCTTTACGAGATAGCCACCATGTCGCCTGGATTCACCGTCGATGAACCAATCGATCAGCTCGGCGTCGCGCTCAAGCTTCCCCCCGCCGCGGAACTCCGGCGATCAGAAATCGAGGGTCAGCTCCAGGATGTCCACTATTGATGGTTAACCGTGTCGTTCGTACGGGACCGCCCATTGCGACAGCCGGAGGTGCAATCATCATGATTCACGGGCGCAATGCGGCGCCCGAGAATATCATGGACCTTCTCCCGGTTCTCGACCGGCCGGCGTTCACGGCTCTCGCACCTGCCGCTGAAGGAGGAGCGTGGTACCCTCACAGCTTCATGGCCGATCGCACCATGAACGAGCCGGGAATAACCAATGGACTGGCGGTGATCGGCTCACTGGTCAACCAGCTCGAGGTGGAAGGAGTCCCGCCTCACAAGGTCGTGCTCCTTGGATTCTCCCAGGGCGCGTGTCTCACTGCAGAGTTCGCCATCAGAAACCCGAGGCGCTACGGAGGTGTGATGGTCCTGAGTGGCGGGGTGATCGGACCTCCCGGAACCACCTGGGACGACGTGTCGGGATCCATGCACGGCACCCCGGTTTTCCTCGGCTGCAGCGACGTGGATTCCCACATACCTGCCGAGCGCGTCCTGGAAACTGAAACTGTATTCAACGATCTCGGAGCCCGTGTAACACGAAAGCTCTACCCGGGAATGGGACATCTCGTCAACAAGGACGAGATCGAAAATGTTCAGCGCGTGATGGACGAAGTTCTTGCAGCACCCAAGTGAACGCGCGGGAAGACCCTCGCGTCATTCTCGAGCCGGGCGCACTGGCCCGTCTGCCAGATGAACTGGCAGCGCTCGGATTCCAGCGACCCTTCATTGTTTCCACACGCGGCAGATCAGGAAACGTTGCATACCTGAACGCGCTTCTCGGAAAGAGTATCGCCGGATTCTTCACGGACGCGGCAGAACATGCTCCGGTTGCGGTCACCGATGCGGCCGAGGTAGCGGTTCGATTCAGTGATGCCGGCGTAATCGTCGCGATTGGCGGTGGATCTTCGGTCGGACTGGGTAAAGCCCTGGTGCTGCGCACTTCCCTTCCGCTTGCAGCAATTCCCACGACTTATTCAGGTTCGGAAATGACGTCCATTTATGGCGTCACGGACGCAAAGGGAAAGCAGACCGGCAGGGATCCGCGGGTACGCCCGCAGCTGGTGGTCTATGATCCCATGCTCACGCTGGACCTTTCGGCCGAAGTCAGTGCGGCGAGCGGGCTGAATGCTCTGGCCCACAGTGTCGAAGCGGCGTACGCTGCAAACGCAACGACCAGTACCTCACAATGGGCCCGGGATTCCATACAGCTGCTTTTCCAGAGTCTTCCCCGCATCGCGGCGAATCCGTCCGACGTGACCGCGAGAACGGAAGCTCTCCGGGGTGCACACCTCGCAGGAATGGCCCTGGAGTCAACCACCATGGGTCTGCATCACCGTATTTGTCACGTGCTGGGAGGATCGTTCGGCCTTCCGCACGCACGAACTCACGCCGTCCTGCTTCCAATCGTGGCCGAGTTCAATCGCTCAGAGTTCACGCCCGGGATTGTCCGCTTGGCGCAAACGCTTCCTGTCCCCCGGACATTGAGTGCACTTGGATTTCGATCCGGCGACATCGCTCCGGCGGCGGTGGAGATCATGGCCGCGCAGTATCCGAATCCCCGGCCGGTGAGCCAGGCGGATGTGGAAGAAATCCTTCGCGTGGCGCTGGACGGTAAATGACAAGGGAACCGGCCGTTATTTATTTCGCGGGATCGATTCGCGGTGGAAGGGGAGATCGTGCCCTTTATACCGAGATCATTCGAGCGCTCAAGAAATACGGGCGCGTGCTCACCGAGCACATCGCAGATGAAGCGCTGACCGACAGTGGCGAGTGTCTTTCCGACGCTGACATCCATGATCGCGATCTGGACTGGCTGCGTTCTGCAACGTGCATGGTTGCGGAGGTAACCACACCGAGCCTCGGCGTCGGTTACGAGATCGGCCGGGCCGTGGAGTGGGGGATTCCAATACTCTGTCTTTTCAGAACAGTGAGCGGGCGGAGAGTGTCGGCCATGATTGCAGGCAGCAAAGGGGTGAGAATGGAAGAATACGGCGATGCCGCAGATCTGCCGCGCATTTTCGACACTTTCTTTTTAGCTTAGCCCCATCAAAGCCCGCCGCGTAATTATCGCACTCGTAGTTCTTGGATTCACCTGGCTCGCCGGCCGGGCAGTTGACTGGCGCGCAGTGTGGAACTCCGTTTCGCACGCATCATTGCCAATGCTGGCGATCGTCGTCGCGGCCACGCTCTTCTCGACGGCAATGAAAGGAGCACGGTGGTGGATATTCCTGCGGAGGTCCACCAGTCTCCGCCTCGGCCAGGTGGTTCGATTTACTTTCGCTGGTCTCGGCTTGAACGCGGTGCTGCTCGCGAATGCGGGTGAAGTGGTCCGCGTGGGGCTGGCTGCTCGTGCCGCGAATGCGCGACTTGCGACGATACTTGGCGCGCTCGCATCTGATAAAGTGGTGGAAATTCTCGCCTTCTTCGCGATGGCGGTAATTGCGGTTCTCATCCAGCCGTCCGATCTGTTCCCGGCCTCGAAGGTTGTCGTTCCGGCCCTGGTTGCATTCACGCTTTTCATTGCGTTCGTTGCCTACCGCGGAAAGCATCCGGAAGCGCTGCTGGAACCGGTGGTAACAGGTGGCTGGACGGGCTACATCCACAGGGGAAAATCCTTCCTGATCCGGTTCGCCGCCGAAGCGCGTGCGAGGCTGCGCGGAATGGACGCGGTCAAGGCCTTTGGGATTTCCCTGGTGTACTGGCCTACCCAGATAATTGCCTTCGCCGCCGGTGCTGAAGCAGTAGGCCTGCACCTCCCAATCGTGGCTACGGTTGCGGCGGTTGTTGCCGTAAACCTGGCGGGATTCATTCGTGCGACGCCTGGCAATGTCGGGGTGTTCCAGATCTTCTATGCACTGGCTGTGACTCGGTTTGGCTTTCCGCAGGAAGAGGCCGTTGCAGCGGCCGTGCTCATCCAATCCGTGCAGCTGGTGACTGTAGTGGTCTCAGGGGTGCTGGCGGCTCCTTCTGCGTTCACGTCAGCAACTTTCTCGGGCGTGCAGGTATCCGACGAGGAAGAAGAAGGGGTTCTCGAAACCCGGTAAATAGCGTGAGGCGGTTGCCCCGCACTTTTGCCAAGGGCAACTTTCAACTGTGCATCAGTCTGTGAATCTTGCCATCGTCCAGTTCAAGCCGCGGAAGGGTGAATACGCGGCGAATCTCGCGCACCTTGGCGATATCTTCGCGCAGCTCGACGCGCTCGACCCGCGCCCTGAAATAGCTGTATTGCCCGAAACCGCACTTACTGGATACTTCCTGGAGGGCGGAGTACGCGAGGCTGCCATGACAGCAGGCTCGCTCGCGCATGACCTGCACGCGACTTACCTGGGCCGCGTGAAGAGCGGGCACAAGCTGGATGTCAGTGTCGGGTTCTACGAAATCTGGAACAATACTTTTTACAACAGCGCCCTCTATGTAACCGTCGGCGGCGAAGAGCCCGTGGTTCGCCACGTTCACAGAAAGGTCTTCCTTCCAACCTACGGGTTGTTCGACGAGGAGCGCTTTGTAGATCGCGGCTTCAACATCCGCGCTTTCGATACCAGCTGGGGACGCGCCGCGATTCTGGTGTGCGAGGATGCATGGCACAGTCTGTCCGGAACACTCGCCGCACTGGATGGCGCACAGCTGATAATCATTCCTTCGGCATCGCCCGGCCGCGGTGTCTGGACTCGCGACGACGGATTTCCTGGTCCGGCCAGTCTCGAGCGATGGGAGCGCCTTGCACGCGATATCGCGAGCGAGCACGGGGTGTTCGTTGCACTGATCCACCTCGTTGGAAATGAAGGAGGAAAGGTCTTCACCGGCGGGTCGGTCATTGCAGGGCCGAAGGGCGACATCAAGGTTCGTGCGCCGCTCTGGGACGAGGCGATAGTGAACATCACGCTGAGCGAATCGGAGCTGACGCGCGCGCGTGCCGACATGCCGCTGCTCACGGATCTGCAAACCATGCTGCCGCACCTTGTTGGCGCACTCGACCCTTCGAGGCAGCAGGCCAACATAACTCCCGTCGAGTTTGATCCGCCCGTCGCCAGGGCCAAGGCGCGCGCGAAGCCCGGTGTAAAACCTCCCGGAACATCAGCATCGGCTTCTTCTGACGAAGTACAGGTAATCACGGCCCCGCCATCGGTTACCAGTCCGCCGCCACTGGAAATCGATTGCGAGATGACTACCGAGTGGCTGGTCTCATTTCTCAGGCAGGAGTTCGAGCGGCGCGGTTTTTCGAAAGCAGTGCTTGGACTTTCCGGCGGAGTCGACTCCGCGGTTGTTGCCGCGCTGGCGGCACGGGCACTCGGACCGGAAAACGTGATTGCGGTTCGCCTTCCATACAGAACATCGAGCCCGCAATCACTCGAGCACGCACAGCTGATCATCGATGCACTGGGGCTCGACAGCCGAACGGTGGACATCAGTGCCGCGGTCGATGGCTACCTTGCAAATGAACCGGACGTGGACAATCACCGGAAGGGAAATGTCATGGCGCGCGTCCGCATGATCGCGCTGTTCGACCTGTCAGCCCGCTACAAGGCGCTTCCTGTCGGCACCGGCAACAAGAGCGAACGTCTGCTCGGCTACTTCACCTGGCACGCAGACGACTCTCCGCCCATCAACCCGATCGGAGATCTGTACAAGTCGCAGGTATGGGAGCTCGCACGCCATCTTGGAATTCCCGCCGAAATCGTGGACAAGCCTGCGTCCGCGGACCTCATTCAGGGACAGACCGACGAGGGCGACTTCGGCATCAGCTACAAGAAGGCCGACCAGATTTTGCACTGGCTGCTGAGTGGGTTCAAGCCGGCGGAAATACAGGGGTTCTCGGAATCGGAGATCGACCTTGTGCGCAAACGCCTGGAAGGAACTCACTGGAAACGAAAGCTCCCAGCGGTGGCCATGGTAAGCCACAGCGCGATCGGCGATTCCTATCTCCGTCCGGTAGACTACTAGCGCTTCTTCACCGGCATGCCCGCTTCCTTCCACGCGGACCAGCCGCCGAGCAGTGCACGGGCTCCAGTAAATCCTGCCTTTCTCAGCTCTCGCACCACACGGGTGCTTGTGGCTTCGTCAATTCAAGCACAGTAGACCACCAGCGTCCCGCGCGAAGACAGCTGCATGTCCTTCGCCTTTCTTGCTGCCTCGTCAGGTGCAAGACGTAGTGCATTCGCCGCAATCAGGTCGTCAGCATTGAAAGTCTTTTCCGACCTGACGTCGATAAGTGTGTAGGATTCGCCGCGCGCATCCATTTCACGCAGCTCGTCGATCGTGATCTTTTCATTCAGGTTAGTCGTATCCAGCTCGGGAAGCTCGCGCGAGTTGGATGTCCGAGCAGGTGTCGGCTTGATTTCCCCTGCGGCAGCGACCGGCTCGGTCCGCGCGACATGGCGCAGAAAAAGTGCGATTCCACCGCCGTGAAGTACGACCGACAGGAGGACGACCAGGCAGGTGACCGCGAAGAGGTGATCGGCCCCCTGTATACCCGCGAACACAGGGAGAAGTACCAGCAGCAGTGAGCTGAGTCCGCGGGGGCCGAGCCACGCAATCAGGCGCTGACTGCGCGGGTCAATTCGAGCGCTCCGTAGCACGGGAAGGAGAACCATCGTTCGAATGGAAACCGCGATCAGGGCGAACAGAACGGTGCGCCAGTCCAGGACCCGCAATCCCATCCATATGAGCGATGAACCGAAGGCGAGAAAGGTGAGAAGGAGAAACATCTCCGCTGTCGCCTGTCCGTAATCCAGGAAGCAGTCACACAGCTCGACATCGAGCATCGCTATGGTCAGTCCCGCGGCAAACGCAGCGAGGAATCCACTTCCGCCAACCCATTCCGCAGCCGCGTAGGCGCTGAAAGCGATGCCCAGTGCATACAGCGACTCATAGTCGCGCCTCACGCCAATGCGTGACCGGATTGTCTCGAGCAGGGAGATGCCTGCCCACCCCACGCCCGCGCCGAGCAATGGACCGAGCACAAACAGTCCAGCCGCGTGGCCTGCAATGTTCTGCGCCGTCATCGTTCCGCCGGCTGAGATGACCACCATTGCGATCACGACGATGGGAAGCAAAATCACGTCGTTGATTCCGCTTTCCAGCCGGAGAACGAGTCGGGTATCGACAGGCAGCGACGGAGTTCTCAGCAGGGTGCGCAGGAGAACCGGGTCGGTGGATGCCAGTGCGGCGCCAAGAATGGCAGAGAGCGCCGGCGAGATTCCGAGTAAGTAGTGGGCAAGAAGCGCGAGCAGCACTGCCGGCAGCAGGGTTCCGGGCCCGAGCACGAGTATCGCGGGTCTTCGATACTCGCGCATGCCTCGCGCATCCAGGGTGATGGCGTCCGAAAAAAGGACCAGGAGCAGAGCGAGTGTCGTCATTACTCGCAGCGCCGTTGACTGAAGCGTGACCTCGAAAAGGCCCAGCCCTGCCTGACCCAGCAGAGCTCCGAGGGCCAGAAAAATCGCGACCTGCGGAAGGCCCGTCTTATCCACTACTCCGGAAAGAAGCGAGGCCACCACAATGACGATCCCTACCAGAGCCAGGATCGCAACAAGATTTTCGCCGGTCAGTGCTCCCGTCATTTGATAAAGGGGCTATTTTTCGAGGTTAAGGCCACCCAGTCGATACCTATGGCTACCAAGACCCGTCCCGAGAGAAAAAATTTGAGCGGTCCCGCAGCAGGCCTTTCGAGCGAGCAGCTCGTCGCGGCCTATCGCAATATGCTCATGTCGAGGAAGCTGGATGATAAGGAAGTCCAGCTCAAGCGCCAGAACAAGATCTTCTTCCAGATTTCTGGAGCCGGACACGAAGCGATCCTCACTGCGGCGGGGATGGTTTTTCGTACCGCCTACGACTGGTTCTACACTTACTATCGCGACCGCGCGCTCTGTCTCCAGCTTGGCGTCACGCCTGCGGAGATGCTGTACGAGGCCGTTGGTGCCGCCATCGATCCTGCATCGGGCGGGCGGCAGATGCCCAGCCACTGGGGCCACAAGGACTACAACATCGTTTCGTCGTCGTCCCCTACCGGCACCCAGTTTCTCCAGAGCGTTGGCGCGGCAGAGGCAACACTTCGAGCCAAGCTGATCGGAATCACGGAAGGCTTCAATGAAGACGAGGTCGTCTTCGTTTCAACAGGTGACGGTACGACGAGCGAGGGTGAGTTCTGGGAATCGCTGAACACCGCATCCAATCTCAAGCTGCCGGTCGTATACCTCGTAGAGGACAACGGGTACGCCATTTCGGTTCCTGTAGAGGTGAACACCACAGGCGGAAGCATCTCCGCCCTGGTGCGCAGCTTCCCGAATTTCCTCATCGAGGAAGTTGACGGCTGCGACTTCATTCAGAGCTACGATGTGCTGACCCGCGCCGTGGAATACGCCCGCCAGCGCAAGGGTCCGGTGCTGGTGCATGCGAAGGTGATCCGTCCGTATTCGCATTCGCTGTCGGACGACGAAACCATGTATCGCCCCGCTGAGGAGCGGGAGGCCGACGCGCTGCGCGATCCGGTCATGCATTTCCCGAAGTGGCTCGTTGCCGAAGGACATGCGACTGATGCGGACATCCTGCGCATCCAGGAAGAAGTGGACGCAGTGGTGCTTGCCGCGACCGACGATGCGCTTGCTCAGCCGCAGCCCACGGAAGACACGGTTCACTATGCCGTCTACTCACCCGACGTAGATCCGACGGGTGAGCAGTTCGACACCGAGGATGATCCGCAGTTTACCGGCGAGCCCACGACGATGGTCGACTTGCTGAACGCCTGCATGAAGGACGAGATGCGGCGTGACAACAAGATTCTCGTTTTCGGGCAGGACGTTGCGGATGTCTCCCGCGAGCAGCATCTCGGCAAGGTCAAGGGAAAGGGCGGTGTGTTCAAGGTGACGTGGGGACTCCAAAAGGAGTTTGGCGGTTCACGCGTCTACAACTCTCCGCTGGCCGAAGCGAACATCGTAGGACGTGCGATCGGGCTCGCCACTCGCGGCTTCAAACCCGTCGTCGAGGTTCAGTTCTTCGATTACATCTGGACAGCATACATGCAGCTCCGCGATGAGCTTGCTACGATGCGGTGGAGATCCAACAACGCTTTTGCCTCGCCTCTGGTGGTCCGCGTCACCTATGGCGGATACATCCGCGGCGCCATCTATCACTCACAGACGGGTGCGTCGCTGTTCACGCATTGCCCGGGATTGAGAGTGGTTTGCCCGTCTTCCGCTCTGGATGCAAACGGCCTGCTCCGGACCGCGATTCGGTGTGATGACCCGGTGATCTTCCTCGAGCACAAGCACCTGTACCGGCAGACCTACAACAAGAGCGCGAATCCCGGACAGAACTTCATGATTCCGTTCGGCAAGGCGAAGACAGTCCGTGAGGGCACCGATGTAACTGTGGTGACCTATGGCGCGACCGTTCAGCGCGCTCTGACTGCGGCCAATGCAGTTGCCGAGGAGGGGATTTCGGTGGAGGTAATCGACCTGCGTTCGCTGAGCCCCTGGGATCGCGAGGCCGT
>JAKFCC010000204.1:0-4263 GCA_036676795.1 Gemmatimonadota bacterium | reverse complement strand
CGCCGAGGCGATCTCGATGATGGGCACGTCCATCAGCTTCTACCGCGGCCCGGAGTTCACCGAGTCGCTGCGCCGCGCCATGCAGGAAGCGACCGGCGTGCCGTGCACGACCATGAGCCATGCGATCGTGCGCGCGCTGCGGCACCTGGGCGTGCAGCGCGTGGCCGTCGCCACCTCGTACATCGACGAACTGAACGACAAGCTGGTGGCGTATCTCACACACAGCGGTTTCACGGTGACGGCGATCGAGGGGATGTCGATCACCGGTGTGAAGGAAGTGGGCGAGGTGAGCACGGAGGCGCTGGTGGCGCTGTCGAAGAAGGTTTATGCGCAGGACACTTCGGCGCAGGGGGTGTTCATCTCGTGCGGGGGGTTGTTGACGCTGGATGCGATTCGTCAGTTGGAAGACGAGCTCGGGCTGCCGGCTACGGCTAGTTCGCCGGCGGGGTTTTGGGATGTGGTGAAGGTGGCGGGTGGGGATGCGGGGGCGGAGGGATTTGGGCGGCTGTTCTCGTAGGCCGGCGGGGAAGAGGTGCCGGGGGAGAAGACTCCGTAGGTGGGGATCACGGCAGGCGAGGCGAAGGTGACCACCTCTCTACTCCCCGCTGTAGCGCAGTGATCTCTACGGCCTGCCTCAGGCATCCGAAAAGCTCATCGCGCCAAGCTAGGATGGCCGACGGTTTGCGGCCGAGCAAGTGTCTTGCATTTGCATCGAACGCTTCCGGCAAAGCGTCTCGAAGGATGTCCCAGCTGCG
This sequence comes from Gemmatimonadota bacterium, assembly GCA_036676795.1. Taxonomy (GTDB): domain Bacteria; phylum Gemmatimonadota; class Gemmatimonadetes; order Gemmatimonadales; family Gemmatimonadaceae; genus UBA4720. Next base: position 3,508 of record JAKFCC010000204.1, on the reverse strand, counting down.
AACAATATCGCCGCGTCGCGCCAGCATGAGTTGGGAGGTTGGCAGCCGATCCGACTTCTGGATGTTGACGGTGCGATGCGCGGGAACGAGGTTCCATAGATCATTACTGGCCCACAGGGAAAACGGAATCACGTGGTCAACGTCAAATGTGGTGACGCTAAGGGACCGATTGCTCCAGGTGCACGTACCCAAGGCGGTCTTCATGAAGACCGAGCGCGCGAGGCCAGTCATGCGCTCCGGCGAGGGCCGGGCAAGCAAGAGCGGCAACATCTCTCCCGAGCTGACACCCTGTCGCCCGGCAAAACGCTCGGTGAGTGCTGCCCACCGAACAACGACCGCGTCCAGAATCCAGTGCCCGAGCAGCGACAACTCGCGCCAGATTTCAGCTGACATCAGGACGGAGCGGCTGTCCGTTTCGTATTCGAAGATCGGACCGGTATCAAGGGATCCTCCCGAATGCCTGACCGGGCCGTAGCGGATTGCCCTTTCGATTGCAGTGAGTGCGGCCGCGTGAGCAAGGCGCACGTCTTGAGGTAGAGAGCCGTGAGTGGCGGCCACTTGCCAGAATGACAATCCGGCATGCTCGCCCTGGCCCTGGAAGGAACGCATCAGCGTCTCCAATGCCGGCCGAAAGGTGAGCTTCTTGTCGGGGTCGCTGCCTTCGTCTTGCGACTGCGGGATGAAGCGGTCGCTGGCGAAGATGGGCCAGTAATACAGGAGCCATCGTTCCGAGATGCTTCGGAGCGGCACGGCCACCCGACCGTCGCCTCGCCACGAGGCGAGCCTTGCTTCCTGGGTAGCAATCTCCGCCAGGGCCCGGAACAGGGCCAGCTTGTATGTGGCGACTTTCCTGTCCCGATTAAGAATGCCTTCGATCTGGTCCACGGCGCGCAGCTTGTCGGAGCTGCCAAGTTCCAGCAGTAGGGTGAACCAGCCGGTGTCTGGTCTGCAGAGAGCGTCTTTGGTTTCCCAGCGTCCGATCGGCTGAAAGCCGAGCCGTTCAAAAAGAAGTTGCACGTACTCCGACGTGTATGCAGAAAACAGCCTGCCATTGGAATCACGACCGTCCGCATGGACATCCGGGCGGTTGAGCGGCAGCGACAGCAACAGGCGCCCGCCCTTCTTCAGAAGACCGCGCAGCGCGAATGCTGCATCAAACAAGTCCGCCTCCGCCAAGTGCATGAGAACCGCGGAGCAAAGAATGCCGTCGAAATCACCGCCATGAGGCGTTCCTAGACCGGGCAGCGCGCCAGCAATAATTCGCCCCACTAATTCCGGGTGCGCAGTGAACGCTGCCTCTCGAAAGGTGGAACTCGGCTCTACTCCAAAGGCGTCGTAGCCCATGGCAAGCAAGGCGGCCAAATCACGCCCAGAGCCGGCCCCGACGTCTAGAACCCGAGCACCGTTGGGAAAGGCAACGCGGAAGAATCTCGAAACAGGACTTGACACCGCTTCATAGCGGAGCGCCAGCTGTTCGCCGGAAGCCTCGTAGTAGGCAAGCGTCTTGTGGTCCACGGGTCCACATTCTTACCTAGCTGCCTGTCATCGGAGATGCCGACGGACCGATCTTGACTCCAACGGGCGACTTCTGGTGATCGAGCCACCAGCCGGCGTCTCCCGCCCGTGGAGCGTGTGGGAACTGAAAGTGACTGAGGAGTGCCCAGATGCCGGCTTCAAAAGTAATGCTTAGAGGTGACTTGAGTGAAACAACGCACCGAAATGTTTTTCGCAGTTAGGTCGGGCCCCTTGGATAGACTCCCATCCACGGAGGTGAGGAGTGGCAGTTTTCCCTCAAGGCAAGACGCGTATTCGGGATCGGGTGCGTGGGGGTGAAAGACGCGTTTTCGAAACGCTCGCGCGGCAGCTTGAAGACGACTACACGGTTTGGCACAACGTCCCGATCATGGGCTCCAGCCGTGAACCGGACTTTGTTGTGCTGCACCCGCAGCGCGGCCTACTGATTCTTGAGGTCAAGCACTGGCGGCTGTCCACCATCCGCGACGCAAATCCCATCTGTATCGAGCTGGGCACGGAGCGCGGGCCTGTCGTAGTGGAACACCCCCTTTCCCAGGCGCGCGCCTACGCCTTGGATGTGCACCGACTATTCGAAAAACACCCGGCGCTATGCCATCCGGACGGCCCGCACAAGGGCAAGGTAGTCATTCCGTGGGGATGGGGGGCCGTGATGTCGCACATCAAGCGCGCCGAAGTCGAGGGGAACACGGATTTTCACGCGGTATTCGAACCCACGCGGGTGCTACTGCTCGACGACCTGTCGGAGGACGTGGACCCCATGGTATTTCAGGAGCGCCTCTGGGCCATGTTTGCGGTGCAGTGGCGGCCCGCGCTTACCTTGCCGCAGCTTGCACTTGTGCGCGGTCTGCTCTTTCCTGAGCTTCGATTAGGCGAACACAAACAGCTGCCGCTGGACCCGTCCATTCCTGCCCTCGTGGTGCGAGACGTCCTTCACGTGTTGGACGTGCAGCAGGAAACCATTGCGCGGACGCTTGGCGAGGGTCACCGTCTCATCCACGGGCCCGCGGGCTCTGGGAAGACGATGCTGTTGATCTTCCGCGCAATGCAGTTGCAGGTGGCACGGCCCGACAAGCCGATCCTGGTCCTTTGCTACAACAAGGCGCTCGCAGATCGCATCGGAGCCATTCTGCGGTTGAAAGGTGTAGGACCATCGGTGCAGGTTCGGACCTTTCATAGCTGGGCTAGCGAGATGGTCCGTATTTACCAGCTGGGGCGCGTCGACCACCTGAACAGAGATGACCGGTACGATGCGCTTGCACAGCTGGCGTGTGACGGCATCGCATCCGCACGCGTCCCGCAAGGACAGTACACCGCATTGCTGATTGACGAGGCCCACGACTTGGCGGATGACTGGATCGCTGCGGCGGTGAAAATGGTGGATCCAGCAACCAAGTCGCTATTGGTACTGTACGACGATGCCCAATCGATCTACCAGAAGAAGCGGCGCAAGCTCAGTTTCGCGAGACTGGGCGTGGAGGCGCGCGGACGCACCGAGATCCTGAAGATCAACTACCGCAACACGCGGGAAGTGCTCTCCGTAGCGCTGGACTGCGCCCAATCCATACTGCAAGCGCGCGATCTGACGGATGGGGACGACATCCCACTCGTAATGCCAGATTCTGCCGGGCGAACCGGCCCCGTGCCCGTGTTCCGCAGGTTCAACAGCGTGCAGGCCGAGCTGGTCAGCATCGTGGACCAGGTGAAGGATCTTCAAGCCGAAGGGCGAACCCTCAGCGACATTGTCGTCATAGCGCGCCAGTGGTGGCCCTTAGAGAAGCTGCAGCGTATGCTGGAGGAGGCGGCTATACCGGGAGTGCTCACCCGAGATTCCGGGCGAGAGAGAGAGAACCTGAAAGACGCTGTAGCACTAACCACATTGCATAGCAGCAAGGGGCTGGAGTTTCCTGTGGTGCTATTGGCGACCCTGCAACTGCTGGATGCCCGGGAGGATCAGTTCGCGGAGGAGGTGCGG
>JAKFCC010000203.1:0-69539 GCA_036676795.1 Gemmatimonadota bacterium | reverse complement strand
CGCAAGACGTAGCGGTTCGAGTCCGCTCCAGGGCATTCCTCTCTTGCCACAGTAGCTCAGGGGTAGAGCACTCGATTCGTAATCGAGCGGTCGTGAGTTCAAATCTCACCTGTGGCTCTGTGAAGCAAAAAGAGGCGCCTAGTGGCGCCTCTTTATTTATTTATGGCAGTAGATTATTCCCAACGCGGGCGTAATTCAGTTGGTAGAATGCCAGCTTCCCAAGCTGGACGTCGCCGGTTCGAGCCCGGTCGCCCGCTCTACCTGTTCCAGTCACTGGTGATCTCTACCAGCGCAGCCGGAAAGCGCGACCCCCAATTCACAGCGTCGTGCCTGCCGCCGGGGATTTCGGTGTAGCTCACCGAATATCCCTTCTTCAACAATGTGTCACGCATTCGCCGGTTTACCTCGACCAGCGTCCCCGATCCGGAACCGTTAGTCATGGTTTCCTGATCCCCGACATCGAGTACAAAACGTGTCTCGCGTTTTTCCGCCGCCGCATACTGCGACGTGAGCCACTCCACGGGAGCCTGGCCCCCCTCATTTCCTCGCCAGAATGCACCGCTTTGCGAGTACACGATGCCGAAAAGATCCGGTCGCTTGAATGCGATGTAACTCGCCCCAAGACCTCCGTTGCTGAACCCCGCGATCACGGTGCGGTCTGCCTTGCGGGTGACGTTGAAATTCCTTCTCACCCAGGGAATGAGCTGTCTCCCAATGAATGCAGCGAAGCGCGGCTGGTTGGAGAGATCGTCCGAGCGTGCCTTGCCGATGGAGTCATCCACAAATACCGCGACAAAGGGCGGCGTCTTCTTCGCCGCGAGCAGAGTGTCGAGAATCAGTGGCAGGGGAATGGAGTTGAAGTAATCCTCGCCGTCGAATACGACCAGCAGATTGTTCGGCGTCCCTCGCGCGCGATAACCGGGCGGAGTGTAGATCCAGATTCGCCGTGGGCGCCTGTAGGTCGAGTCGAAGATCACGTACTGCGCAAATCGCCCGGCCGCAATTCCACCTTCCGGCAGGCGACGATTCACTTCGGTGCCAACTATTTCCTCTGCCGACTGCGCGTGCGCAGGCGGCGCGACGAACGTCGCGAGCGCGGCAACGAGACAGCAAAGTCTGATTCGAGTCATGTAATGCCAGGCTGAGCGGTAACACTTAGTACAGCTGAGATGCATGCATGCGTACCGTGGCTTGGATCAAGCGGTTCGCTGCTTGCATTCAGATACCCTGAGGAAAATCACCGAAAGCGTAGCCTGAGGCAATCGTTGCCCAGGACAGCAGGCGCGAAGCGCCAAGACGAATCGACCCCGGTGCATGCAGCCGCGGTAACCCAGGGGAAATGATGATTAAAGTAGGCGTAGTACTCGGAAGCACCCGTCCCGGCAGAAATGGAGAGGCGGTTGCGAAGTGGGTTCTTGAAAATGCCCGGAAGCATGGCAACGCAGAGTATGAGCTCGTGGACATTGCCGACTATAACCTGCCTCTGCTCGACGAGCCTGTTCCGCCCTCACAGGGCAAGTACAGCAAGGAGCACACGAAGGTGTGGTCGCAGAAGATTGCAGCACTCGACGCATTCATCTTCGTAACTCCCGAATACAATCACTCCACCTCGGGCGCGCTCAAGAATGCGATCGACTTTCTTTACGCCGAGTGGAACAACAAGGCAGCTGGATTCGTGAGCTATGGAAGCGCCGGGGGAGTGCGCGCGGTCGAGCACCTGAGGGGAATCATGGCCGAACTTCAGATTGCCGATGTTCGCGCGAACATCGCACTTTCGCTCTTCACCGACTTCGAGAACTTCAGCGTATTCAAGCCGGGCCCCCAGCACGCGCAGGCAATGGCGGCCATGTTCAACCAGGTTGTTTCCTGGGGTGAAGCCATGAAGGGTGTGCGAGAAAAGGCGTCCGAACCGGCACGGAAGCGGGCGGCATAGGACCGATTTCGCCGACTATTGACACATCAAGAAATCTTGATTAGTGTATTGCCATGGCTACTCTAGCTCCATTCAAGGTTCAGCAGGTCGCGGAGCTGTTTCATGCCCTGTCTGACGAGACTCGGCTTGAAATAGTCCGCAGGCTGGGCGCCGGTGAGTGCTGTGTTTGTGATCTCACCGACGCCCTCGACTCCGCGCAGTCCAGGCTTTCGTTTCATCTCAAGGTGTTGAAGGACGCCGGCATTGTGAGCGATCGGAAGCAGGGGCGGTGGGTTTATTACCGATTGAACCCTGCGGCGTTTGCGCAGGCCGGGGAGATCGTGGGGTCGATAGAGAAGCTGGCGGGCCAGAGCTCCGGCTCGAGCTGTTGCGCGTGATTTTTTTGGCTCAATACATCAACAAAACTTGATTAGAGGATAGGATGACAACGAGCACACTGAAGGAAACGGTAAAAGAGAAGTACGGTCAGGCCGCAACCAGAGCAGCCAGTGGACAGGAGAAGACGTCCTGCTGCGGTTCCGGCGGCTGTGGTACTGACGCCGCCTCATGGGATCCAATTACGTCCAATCTTTATGAGGAAGGCGAAACGAAGGGAATTCCCGCTGAAGCACTGCTTGCCTCGCTCGGGTGCGGCAATCCCACGGCTCTGGCGAGCATCCAGCCGGGAGAGACGGTGCTCGACCTTGGATCGGGCGGCGGCATCGATGTGCTCCTGTCCGCAAAGCGGGTAGGACCCACGGGCAAAGTGTTCGGGCTCGACATGACAGACGAAATGCTGGCGCTCGCCAATGCAAACAAGGCCAAGGCCGGCGTCACCAATGTCGAATTTCTCAAGGGCGACATCGAATCGATTCCGCTCCCAGACAACAGCGTGGACCTCATCATCTCGAACTGTGTCATCAACCTCTCGGCGGACAAGCACAAAGTGCTCGCGGAGGCGTTCAGGGTACTGAAGCCTGGCGGCCGGTTTGCTGTTTCGGACGTGGTGGTGAGAGGGGAAGTGCCGGAAGAGATCAAGCGGAGCATGGAACTCTGGATAGGATGCGTTGCAGGCGCGATGGAGGAGAAGGAGTTCATGTCCGCGCTGCTCGAGGCGGGCTTCGAGAATCCTTCCGTGGAACCGACGCGCATTTACAAATCCGCTGATGCCGCCGCGTTCCTCGCGGACGCGGGTGTGAAGCTTACCGCTGCCATAGAGACTGTGGACGGCAAGTTTATGAGCGCATTCGTGCGAGCGACGAAACCCGCGGCGTCGAAATCCTGCTGCGGCCCGGACTGCTGCGCGGCCTGAACAACGGCTGCAGGATGGCGTTTACGACCTCGACAATGCACTGTTATCGGGCCTGAGTGAATACCCGATCGAGTGGCTTCGCCCTCGGAGGTCGTATGCGTAAATGGTTACCTGTGCTCGTGGTGCTCGCAGCCGTTGTCGCTTCGGTCAGCGTGTACTCGCAGCTGCCCGAAACGATGCCAGTTCATTGGGACAGCAATGGCGAGGTCGATGGCTGGAGCTCGCGTTTCTGGGGCTCCTTCGGCCTCCCGCTCGCAATGGTCGGAACTTACGCGCTGATGCGGTTTCTTCCGTTGATCGATCCACGGCGGGAGAACTATTCCAAATTCGAAGGGGCGTACGAGGGAATCATCCTTACCCTCCTTGTCTTCCTTCTCTGCGTACATGTCATTGTTCTGCGTGCCGGTCTGGGTATTCCTGTGTCGATGGAGAAGGTGCTGCCGCTTGGAATGGGCTTGCTGTTCGTGGCAATCGGAATTCTTCTTCCCCGGGCGCGCTCGAACTTTTTTGTCGGGATCAGAACACCTTGGACGCTTTCAAGTGAGAAATCCTGGGAGCTTACTCACCGCGTTGGCGGTTACGTATTCGTACTCGCCGGCATTCTCATGGCGGCATCCAGCTTCTTCCCGATCGGCAGCAGTATGCCTGTCGTAATCGGCCTGGCCACCGCCGCAGGGCTTGGACTCGTGATTTATTCGTACTTTGTGTGGCGCGACGACCCCGGGAAACGGGGCACATGAGTCGCAAGTGAAAAAAAAGAGCCGCACAGCTATAAAGCTTGCGGCTCTTTGATTTCATGCAGTCGGGACGACGGCATTTGAACCTGCGACCTCCTTTCGGAGCACTCGCCCTCCGCCCAACTTCCTCGAATGCTCACATACTCCCGGATTATCCCCGCCTTGTTTCTGCTCGCCTGCAGCCCGTTACCCAGAGCTCCAATGATAGAGCTATCCCAGCAGCAGCATTTCTGGAATAGCCTTCAGTCGCTGTGCGGGCAGGCGTTCCAGGGCAAGTTCGTTTACGGCAACGCAGGTGACAGCGCATTTCGAACTTCCACCCTTGTTATGCACGTACGCTCCTGTTCTTCCCGGGAAATCCGGATTCCTGTTCACGTAGGCGCTGACCGCTCCCGAACCTGGATCCTTACGCAGACGGAAACCGGTCTCCGGCTCAAGCACGAGCATCGGCACGCAGATGGAAAAGAAGACGCAATAAGTCAATACGGAGGCGACACCCGGGTTTCCGGATCTGCGACCCTACAGGAGTTTTACGCCGATTCGCTCACGGCCTCGCTTAATCCGGCTTTCAGGACCAATGTGTGGACGTTGGAGATAGTTCCTGGAAACCGGTTAGCCTATGCGCTCCGCCGTGAGGGAACAGACAGAAGAGTGCGCTTCGACTTTGACCTCGCCGAGCCTGTGTCTCCGCCTCCGCCCCCCTGGGGCTCGGGAAAACGCTAGAGAAGCGCGAGGCGATTTAACGGAGGCTTCATTGAGGGGAGTTCGCGCAGCTAAAAAAATGTCAGACAGCCAAAGCGGTTGTCTGACATTCTGTATTTAGTCGGGACGGCGGGATTTGAACCCGCGACCCCCTGAACCCCATTCAGGTGCGCTACCGGGCTGCGCTACGTCCCGTCGCGATGGATGCTCGCTCGGAAGACGCAATCTAGCCCTTATTTCCGGCTTGTTACACCCCTGGCCCGAATCGAACTCATTTTTGCCGCATCGTGCGGGTAGTTGCTTGCGGGTTGAGGCGCGCGGCCTACATTGCTCCTGTGAACATCGCTATAGAAAGAGTGCGTTCGGCGCTCTCGCAGTCTTACACCATCGATCGGGAGCTTGGGCGGGGCGGTATGGCCACGGTATTCCTGGCCCAGGACGTCAAGCACGACCGCATCGTCGCCCTCAAGATTCTGCACCCCGACCTTGCCGCCTCCATGGGCGCCGAGCGGTTCCTGCGGGAGATCAAGCTGGCCGCTCGGCTGAATCATCCGCACATCCTCCCGCTCTTCGATTCCGGCGCGGTTGATGATTTCCTGTATTACGTCATGCCGTACGTGGAAGGCGAGTCACTGCGCGAACGGCTCGATCGCCAGAGCCAGCTGCCCGTTGACGAAGCGCTGCACATCGCGCGCACCATGGCTTCGGGACTGGACTACGCACATCGCCAGGGGATCGTGCACCGCGACGTAAAGCCGGAAAATGTGATGCTGCACGAAGGCGAGGCCATGATCATGGACTTCGGCATCGCCAAGGCAGTGAGCGTTGCCGGCAGCGAAACTCTCACCCAGACCGGGATGATGGTCGGGACTCCGGCATACGTGAGTCCCGAGCAGGCCTCCGGAGAGGCCGTCATCGACGGGCGCAGCGATCAGTACAGCCTCGCCTGCGTGTTATACGAAATGCTTGCCGGAGAGAGGCCGTTCACAGGCCCAACGGCACAGGCAGTTCTCGCAAAACGTTTCGCTGGCACGGTACGCCCGGTCACCGAAATCCGTCCTAGTGTTCCGGTGGCCGTGCAGAAGGCCCTGAGCCGCGCAATGTCCACCGACGCATCAGGGCGGTATGGCTCGCTTGCGCTCTTCGCACAGGCACTGGCATCGAGCTCGCTGACAACGCCAACGGACACTCAGACCATGCCTCAGCCGATCGTATCCGCTGCGAAATCCGTCGCCGTGCTCCCCTTCGAGAACATGAGCAATGACGCCGAGAATGAATATTTCACGGATGGGATTGCCGAAGAGATCATAACAGCGCTCACCAAGATTCAGTCGCTGCGCGTGGCATCACGCGTTTCGGCATTTGCCTTCAAGGGCCGCAAGGACGACATCGAGGAGATCGGACGCAAGCTCAAGGTCTCAACGGTGCTCGGCGGCAGCATGCGGAAAATGGGAAACCGGATTCGCATCACTGCGCAGCTGGTCAACGTGGCCGATGGATACCAGCTCTGGTCGGAACGGTACGATCGCGAGCTCGAGGACGTTTTCGCGATTCAGGATGATATCTCGCAGGCAATCGTAAAGGCGCTGCGGGTCATCCTCAGCGAAGATGAGAAGAAGGCGATCGAAAAGGTCCGCAGCGTAAATGTCGAGGCATATGATTTCTACCTTCGCGGCCGGCAGTACTTTCACCAGTGGCGCCGGAAGAGCATGGAGTACGCCCGGCAGATGTTCAATCGCGCAATCGAGATCGATCCCGATTATGCGCGCGCGCACGCGGGAATAGCCGACGCCTGTTCGCTTCTCTATACCTACTGGGATGCGCGCGAGTTCAACCTGCGCCAGGCCGACACCGCGAGCAGCCGCGCGCTGGAGCTCGACCCCGAGCTTGCCGAAGCACATCTCGCTCGGGGAATAGCCGTATCACTCAGCAAGAACATGGTCGAGGCGGAGCAGGAATTCGAGCGCGCCATGCGGCTCGATCCCAAGCTGTTCGAGGCTCCCTATTTTTACGGTCGCGCGTGCATGGCAGAAGGGCGCTTCGCCGATGCGGCCCGGCTGTTCGAGCGCGCCATGGCCCTTCGCCCCGAAGACTATCAGGCCCCGACATTTCTTGCCGCTTCACTCAAGGCACAGGGCAAGAACGACGAGGCCCTTGCCATGCGCAGGCATGCAATAAAGATCATCACTGAACGTCTCGAGCTTAATCCTGACGACGGCCGCGCCCTTACGCTCGCCGCAACGAATTCGTCAAAGCTGGGAGAAGTCGAGAAGGCACTCGAGTATGCCGAACGCACACTCGCGGTTGATCCCGACGACCCGATGCTCCTGTACAATGTTGCCTGCGTTTATGCAGTGCTTGGCAAGAGTGACCTTGCGCTCGACAGTCTCGAAAATGCGGTTGACCGCGGCCTCGGACACAAAGCATGGATCGATCACGACAGTGATCTCGATTCCATACGAGCGCATCCCCGATTCCAAAAGGTTGTGGACGCAGTTACATGAACAGCATATCGATAGACAAAGTGCGCGAGTCGCTCGCGCAGTTCTACAGCATTGATCGGGAGCTTGGCCGCGGCGGCATGGCCACGGTGTTTCTTGCGCAGGATGCCAAGCACGATCGTATAGTTGCCCTGAAGATCCTGCACCCCGACCTGGCTGAATCGATGGGACCAGAACGGTTCCTTCGCGAGATCAAGCTGGCGGCCCGGCTGAATCATCCGCACATCCTCCCGCTCTTCGACTCTGGCGCGGCCGAGGGATTTCTCTACTACGTGATGCCCTATGTGGAGGGTGAGTCACTTCGCGAAAGACTCGATCGGCAGAATCAGCTGCCTGTTGACGAGGCGCTGCACATTGCGCGCAGTCTTGCATCGGGTCTGGATTACGCGCACCGGCAGGGAGTGGTCCATCGTGACGTGAAGCCAGAGAATGTCATGCTGCACGAAGGCGAAGCGATGATCATGGACTTCGGAATCGCAAAGGCGGTCAGCGTCGTTGGGCACGAAACCCTGACCCAGACTGGGATGATGGTGGGAACGCCCGCCTATGTCAGCCCTGAGCAGGCATCGGGTGAAGCGGTAATAGACGGGCGCAGTGATCAGTACAGTCTTGCGTGCGTGCTCTATGAAATGCTTGCGGGTGAGCGGCCCTTTACCGGACCCACCGCGCAGGCGGTGCTGGCCAGGCGATTCACCGGGAACGTGCGGCCCATCACGGAGCTTCGCACCAGCGTGCCCCTAGCCGTCGAAAGGGCAATCAGCCGGGCAATGAATACCGAAGCCTCGGGCCGATATACCACGGTCGCCATGTTCTCTCAGGCGCTCGCGTCCAGTGCCCTGACCACTCCCACCGATACGCAGACGATGCCGCAGCCGATTGTGTCCGCTGCGAAATCCGTTGCTGTGCTGCCCTTCGCGAACATGAGCAATGACGCGGAGAATGAATACTTCACCGATGGCATGGCTGAAGAAATCATCAATGCGCTCAGCAAGGTGCAGTCCCTCCGTGTGGCTTCGCGAACATCATCGTTTGCCTTCAAGGGGAAAAACGAGGACATCGGCGAAATCGGCAAGAAGCTGAAAGTTTCGACAGTACTCGAGGGAAGCGTCCGGAAGATGGGCGCGAAGATCAGGGTGAACGCGCAGCTCGTGAACGTGGCCGACGGTTATCAGCTCTGGTCCGACCGGTACGACAGGGAACTCGAGGACATTTTTGCGATTCAGGACGAGATATCGGCTGCGATCGTGAAGGCGCTCCGCGTAATTCTCAGCGAAGGCGAAAAGAAGGCGCTCGGAAAGGCACGCACCGACAACGTCGAGGCCTACGATTACTACCTGCGCGGGCGGCAGTACTTCCACCAGCTTCGGCGGAAGAGCCTGGAATACGCGAGGCAGATGTTCAACAAGGCGATCGAGATCGATCCTGAATACGCGCGAGCCTATGCCGGAGTAGCTGACTGCTGCTCCATGCTCTACACCTATTTCGATGCGCGGGAGCTGAATCTCCGACAGGCCGACCTTGCGAGCACCAAGGCAATGGAGCTCGAGCCGGATCTTGCCGAGGCCCACGTTGCCCGCGGACTCACCGTTTCCCTGAGCAAGAAGTTCAAGGAAGCGGAAGATCACTTCGAGACCGCGCTGCGGCTGGACCCGAAATCCTATCAGGCAGCTTACTGGTTCGGCCGGGCACGGATGTCGGAAGGAAAGTTTGCGGATGCGGTGAAGCTGTTCGAGCGCGCCGCGGCGCTACGGCCCGAGGACCAGGAAGCGGTAGGAATGCTTGCGCAGGCTTACGCTGGCGCAGGCCAGCCCATGGAAGCGCTTGCTGCACGGCGCAGGACGATCAAGCTTCTGGAGCAGCAGCTCGAGCTGACTCCCGACGATGCACGCGCATGCATCATGGCCGGTGTACAGTCATCGGTGCTCGGTGATGCTGAGGCGGCTGAGAGCTACGTCAAAAAAGCCCTGAAGATCGATGCTGACGACCCGATGCTGCTGTACAATGTTGCCTGCGTTTACTCGTCGATAGGAAAGATCGAGGAAGCCATGACTTCCCTCGAACGGGCCGTGGATGCCGGCTTCGGGCATAAGGAGTGGATCGAGCATGATCCCGACCTCATTCCGCTCCAGGGCCTCGCTCGCTACAAGAAGATTCTCGAGACCCTCTAGTTAGCGCTGCGGTGCACCGGCTGTGAGTGCCAGTGCCAGCCGCTCGGCCTGTGTTCCGTCGTCGGTGAAGAGAAGGGCGATGAGGTTGCCCGAGCGTATGAAAACGGGCGCAACTTTGGTTGTATCGATTTTTGAGATCTCATTCTGGAGCGAAGCAACGTTGTCGTACAGGTAGAGTTCCAGCCGGGACTTGTTCAGCCTGTACGCAATGGGCTCGACGGAAATGCCCGCGCGCTTTTCGCCCACGCTGTCGGTTTTCTGCGCTACAAAGCCGGATTGCTTGAGCCGTTTCTCTACGCTGCAGACCGCCCAGAGTCCGGTTGCCGGACAGTTTGCATCAACGGGCGCTGCCGGTACTGTGCTTGCCGCTGACGCTTGCGTGTTGACCGGCGTTTCGGTCTTCCCGGGCGCGGCATCGCTGCCGCACGCGCCCGTGACAGCGCCGAGGGAGAGGGCGAAAACGATTCGATAGCTGCGTCGCATAGGATTTAGATTGAATTGATGAGTTACGGATCAACCGACCGATCCCTGCACGGTGCCCGGGCAGTGAATGAATCTATTGTGCATGCAGCGCGCCGCATCATCCGCTCTGTGCCGAGAGTGCACCTGCAGATTATCACTCTTGCCCTCATCAGCGGCTGCGGGATGCAGCAGCGCTCGGATACCAGCTTCCGCGATGTCGCTCTCCGCGAGTTTCGGCAGTACCCGCAGTCCCAACCCATGGATCTGTTCAAGCTTGCATATCAGGCCGCCATGGGCACGGAGCATATGCACCTGGATGTCAAACAGGCGCGCGAGTGGCTGCGTGCCGAGAGCGAAGGGCTTGCGACTGTGTTCCCGGAGGAGCCGCTTTTCGCCGCCATTTCACCCGATGGATCCATCGTTCGCGTGAATCTCAGGCCCTATGTCAGGGGCGGCCGGAACCTTGACAGTCTTGCCATGGCTTTTGTGAATACCTCGACGCTCGTGCAGCGGGATACGGCGCGACTCGTTGGGTATTGGAAGGAAGTGGTATGGCTCGCCGCCCGAAACCGAATTCCAATGTCAGCGGCCGAGCTGACGGTCATGCTGGAGACTGCTCGCGCAAGCTCGTTTCCTGCGCCGGGTCATTCGCAGGAGTACCATGCGGCATACCGGCCTGCATACAGGGTAGTGCACCGCAGCCTGCTGCCACGCCTGGGAATCACCCGGTAGTCAGGCTTCCCTTGACCGTGGCGAGCAGTACCTGCCGTACTTTTTCGAGGAAGGTCTCGCGATGAAAGGGCTTTTCCAGGAATGCCTCCGCTTTACTGAACATCTCGGCCTTTGCGGAAGCAGCTTCGGTAAAGCCGGACATGAATATTACCGGCAGGTCGGGTCTGCGGCGTTTGCAGTATGCTGCGAGGTCGAGCCCTCCAACTTCAGGCATTACCAGATCTGTAATCAGCAGATCGATTCTATCCGCGTTTGAGTCCCAGATTTCACCTGCTTCGCTGCCATTTACCGCAGAGAGGACTGTATATCCCGATTCGCGAAGCATGCGTTCCACCGCATCGCGCACCGGCCTCTCATCCTCTGCAATCAGGATGGTAGCGGAGACGGTTGCGGAATCGTGTTCACAGGCGGTATCCGGTTCAGGGTCCAGGGTCCCATGAGCGCGCGGCAGAAGAATCCGGAATGAAGTTCCTTTCCCCAGCTCAGTCTCGACATTGATGTAGCCGCCGGTCTGCTTGACGATACCGTAGACTGTGGCGAGACCCAGGCCGGTGCCCTTGCCCAGCCCTTTGGTGGTAAAGAATGGTTCGAAGATTTTGCGCTCAGTGGTACTGTCCATTCCTGTCCCTGAATCAGCAACGGTCAGGGCGACATACTCACCAGGGCGGATCAGGAACTCCTGATCGTGCACGTTCCTCGCAAGTCCGATGGACTCATTCGCGGTGGTGAAGGTAAGGGTGCCACCCTCGGGCATGGCGTCTCGCGCATTCAGAGCGAGGTTGAGAACCACCTGCTCCATTTGCCCGTGATCCGCCCTGACCATCCACAAGTCGTGCTGAGCGCGGATGCGTACGTCGATATTCGCCGGCATCACCCGCTCGAGCATGTGGCGGATGTCTTCAACCTCGCGGTTGAGGTTCAGAATGCGTGGCTGCAACACCTGGCTGCGGCTGAATGCGAGGAGCTGGCGGGTCAGGCCGGCCGCCCGATCACTGGCCTTCTTGATCTCCTGAAGATCATCCCGGTGCGGCGCGGGAAGGGAATCGTCGCCCAGAATGAAATCAGTGTATGTGGAGATGACCGTCAGGAGATTGTTGAAATCATGCGCGACGCCTCCAGCCAGCCGCCCGACGGCTTCCATCTTCTGCGCCCGGCGCAGCTGCTCGGCCAGGTTCTCCTGCTCTGTAACGTCGCGCGAATTGATGACTATCCCGCCGACGCCCGGATCGTTCGTCAGGTTCTTGCCAACCGTGGAGAGCAGACGCCAGTCGCCGTCCTTTCTCCGGAACCGGAAGTCGAGCGATCGGGTTCCACCCACGTCGCGCGCAAGCTCACTGAACATCTCGCGGCACTTGGCTACATCGTCGGGATGCACCTGCTGAAAAGGATCCTGTTCGTACAGCTCCTGAGCGCTGAAGCCAAGGGTGCGTATTGTTGCCGGACTCGCGTATGTTCTGCGGCCCGACGGATCGAAGATCGAAATCATTTCCGATGCATCTTCAATCAATGACCGGAACCGATCCTCGCTTTTTCGCAGCGCATCGAGTGCCTGTTCGCGGTCCGTGATGTCGCGGTAAATGACGTAGATCCCGGTCTCATCGGTCTCGCCGGGAAGGTTGAAAGGACGCGCGAGCACTGAAACCGGTATTCGCCGGCCGTCCTTGGCCTTCCGGTACGATTCGAATCCAATGCGTGAGCCGGACTGCAGCGTGTGATCCGCCTTGGTTCCTTCGTCCTTCAGGTCGGCGGGAACCACGAGATTGTTCAGGCTGTGGCCTACGGCTTCGGCGGAGGTGTATCCGAACATGCGGGTGAATTCCGAGTTGATCATCAGCACACGGTCCTGCTGATCAACCATCGCGATGGCTTCGGGTGCAAGCTCGAACAGCTGCGTGAAATAGGTGCGCTCGCGTGCCAGTCGCTCCTCGGTTTCGCGCCTCGCTGTCACGTTCTCGAGCGCGCCCTCGTAGTACAGTGTCTTTCCGTCGGGCCCGCGCACCGCTCGTGCATTGTCGCGCACCCAGATAGGCGTGCCGTCGTAGCAGCGGTTGAGATTCTCGAAGTTCGTTACGACTCCATCGCGCTCCAGTATCTCGCGCCACCGCTCCCGATCAGACTCATGGGTATACTGGCTGGTGACCGAGTCTTTCTTCATGGTCTCGAGATCCGGATACTTCATCATCTCGACAAGTGCCTGATTCGCGTACAGCAACCGCCCATCGGGGGATGTGCGGTACAGTCCGATGGGCAGCCCGTCAAAAGGATCCCGGTTTACGTCATCGAGGAACGGAGCTGAGGATTTCGGCGTTTTTGGCACTAGTGTGAATATGCCGTCTTTCGAGTTGAGACGCAGTAGTCTAGCTTTGGCCCTGATGCCTGAGAGCCCCCAGCAGAAACTCGAATTCGGCGATCAAAAAACGCTCGAGGGCTCATTGTCCCAGCTGGCGGGTGGATTGCGCCTCTCGGGGATCCTGAAAATAGCGAACGAGGTGCGCGCACTGGTCTCCGCCGGCCGCACTGTCGTGAACCTGACAGTTGGTGACTTCGACCCGCGGTATTTCCCCATCCCCGCTGGACTGCGTGAGGAAATCATGGCGGCCCTGTCGGCCGGCTGCACGAATTACCCGCCGCAGCCTGGATTGCTCGCCCTCAGGGAGGCAGTGCGCGACTACGTCGAACGTGCCTGCGGAGTCCATTATCCTGTTGAGTCGATTCTCATTACGAGTGGAGGCCGGCCGGTCATCTATTCTGCCTTCCGGATTCTTGTGAGCCCGGGCGAAAAAGTCGTGTATTCCGTTCCGTCCTGGCAGAATGATTCCTATTCGTGGCTTTCGGGTGCCCGTGAGGTAGTTATTACCGCGAAACCCTCGAACGGGTTCCAGCCGACACTGGAAGAGATCGAGCCGCACCTCGCTGACGCGCGAATGCTGTGTCTCTGCTCGCCGGGCAATCCGACGGGGACTGCGATGGATCCGGCGGTGTTCCGGTCCATCCTGGAGGCAGTGGTAGCCGAAAACAGGCGCAGGGAAAAAGCAGGGAAGGAAAAGCCCCTTTTCGTTCTGTACGATCAGATCTACGGTGGAATTCGCGTTCGCAACAAGACTCATTCGTATGCTGCCGCGCTGGTCCCCGAGGCTGCCCGCTACGTGGTCACCATGGATGGAGTTTCCAAGGCTTTCGCGGGTACAGGCCTCCGTGTGGGCTGGCTCATTGCTGCGCCTGCGATCGTTTCTAAAATGGGTGAGCTGCTGGCGCACATGGGAGCGTGGGCACCGCACGCCGAGCAGGCAGGAGTGGCGAAGTGGCTGCGCAATGAAGATGGGATTGCGGAGTTCCGCAGGGAGATGGATGACAAACTCGCCGAACGCCTGCAGGCCGTTTATGACGGCTTCACGCAGATGAAGGCCGACGGCTATCCGGTGGACTGCATCAATCCAGAAGGCGCGATCTACGTATCGCTCCAGCTGGCCATCAAGGGAAAGTCAATCGACGGAAGAGTGCTCAGCACAAATGAGGAGATTCGGTCAGTGCTCCTCGAAAAGACCGGCGTCGCGATCGTGCAGTTTCAGGCCTTCGGACTCGCAGAAGATTCCGGGTGGTTCAGGCTTTCAGTGGGCGCTGTGTCACTCGATCAGATCCGCGACATGTTCCCGAGAATTCGTTCGATGCTCGATCAACTCTCATGATCCCATACCCATCCGACAAATGAAAGTTCTGATTCTGTTGATCGCGCTCTTGATCCCGGCATCAATCGTCGCTCAGTCCACGCCTCCGGCAACTTCTATCGTGCTTCGGGCCGCGCGCATGATCGATGGTACTGGGGCACCAGCCATCAGAGACGCGATTGTCATTGTCACGGGCGAGCGGATTACTGCGGCGGGATCTGCGTCGTCCATTTCGATTCCCGCCAATGCCAGGGTTATCGATTTGGGCGATGTGACGCTGCTTCCCGGTTTTATCGATACCCATACGCACATCGTCGGACGCACATTGGGGGATCCTCAAAAGGACATGGAGGATGTGAGGGATTATCCGGGTTATTCCGCCATTCTCGGCGTGGAGAACGCGCGAAGAACTCTAATGGCAGGGTTTACAAGCATCCGGGTGGTGGGGTCGTCGAACTTTGACGACATGGCGTTGCGGCAGGCAATCTCCGACGGGCGTGCCATTGGGCCGCGAATGCAGAATGGGGGACACTCCCTCGGGATAACCGGCGGACACTGCGACTCCAACGGATTTCGCCCGGGTCTGACAGATCCCGGTGTAAGAGAAGGAATTGCAAATGGAGAGGACGAAGTTCGCGCGGCGGTGCGCTACCAGGTGAAATATGGTGCTGATGTCATCAAGACATGTGCGACCGGCGGGGTCCTCTCCGAAGGCGATGCTGTCGGAACAACGCAGTATACGTTCGAGGAAATGAGGGCCATGGTGGAGGAAGCTGCGCGTCACGAGCGAAAGGTTGCAGCACACGCTCACGGCGCAGAAGGGATCAAGATCGCGACGCGGGCGGGCGTCGCATCGATCGAGCACGGTTCCTTCATGGACGAGGAAGGCGCGAACCTGATGGTTGCCAGGGGAACTTATCTCGTTCCTACTCTAATGGCAGGCGAGGGTGTCGTTGCAATGGTGAATAAGGGCGTGCTAACCGGTTTGCGCGCTGAGAAGGCACGGGCAGCGGGCGCGGCGATGCGTAATGCAATCAAGCTTGCAGTGGCCAAAGGAGTGAAGATCGCATTCGGGACCGACGCCGGTGTGATTCCTCACGGCTCAAACGCGCGTGAGTTTTACTTGATGACGACCTGGGGCGGTATGTCGCCAATGTCGGCGCTGACTGCCGGGACACTCAATGCAGCCAAACTTATGGGTTGGGAGTCGAAGGTTGGGTCGATCGCCGTGGGAAAACTCGCGGACCTCGTTGCTGTGCCGGGCGATCCCCTGGCAGACATTCGTGAGACCGAGCGCGTATCCTTTGTGATGAAGGGCGGCGTCATATACAAAGGGCAGGGCGCTCAGCCCTTGAATTAGCTATGGACTGGGCGGACCTCCGCCCACAGTATGGGCGATGTTCTGCGCGTTCTTGTTGGCAATGCTTTCGTCGCGCGGGACTGCAGGGGGCGGTGCGTCGGGACTGAGCGGTGCGCCTGAGTCTGCGCGGCGCACAAGGGTGAGAATGGTGTAAACCGCCACCGGCTCATTGTCCTGATTGGTCACTTCCACATCCCACGCTACTACGCCCTGCGGCTCTCCTCCTTCAGGGGTGTCCTTCGCAGTCTTCTGCTTGCAGGTGAGCCGAACCTTGATGGTGTCTCCGATGTAAACCGGCTTGAGGAACCGCAGGCCTTCCAGTCCATAGTTGGCGAGCACCGGGCCGGGTGCAGGGTCCACGAACAGTCCGGCCGCAGCGGAAATCACGAAGTACCCGTGCGCTACCCTGGCCCCGAAAATCGGTGACGCCTTGGCGGCCTCCTCATCCATGTGCGCATAGAAATAGTCCCCGCTGATACCCGCAAAGTCGGCGATGTCCTTTTCGGTGACAGTTCGCGTAGCCGTGTTCAGGGTCTCGCCGATCTGAAGCTCATCGAAGCTTTTCCGAAATGGATGCACTGCATCCGTCTTTTCTGCTGCACCCTTGACCCATTCGCGTGACACACGCGTGAGCGTCGTCGGGGACGCCTGCACGGCAGTTCTCTGCATGTAGTGCAGGGCACCGCGTATTCCACCCATCTCCTCGCCGCCGCCCGCGCGGCCCGGACCACCGTGCACAAGCTGTGGAAGCGGAGATCCGTGACCTGTCGAAGCCTTTGCGTTGTGCTTGTTGAGCACCATCAGGCGACCGTGAAATGGAGCAACACCCAGCACGACGTCGCGCGCGACGTTGTCATCAGCCGTGATGAGCGACCCAACAAGACTTCCGCGGCCGAGCTTTGCGAGCTCGATCGCTTCTTCCACCGACTTGTACGGCAGGATTGTGTTGACCGGGCCGAAGGCCTCCACGTTGTGCGGCTCACGCTTGCCGTGCGGATCGTCGCAGTAGAGCAGGGTGGTGGGGAAAAAGGCCCCGCGTGACTTGTCTGCGCCGACGACATCGAATCCGTCCGGGCCGCCATAGACACGCTCGGTCGCGCTCATCAGGGAGTCCACGCTGCGCTGCACTTCGGATACCTGCGCCCTGGCGGCGAGCGGTCCCATGCGAACACCCTCCACCGAAGGATCACCAATCTTCACGCCCTGCAGTCGTTTCTGCAGCGCAGAGATGACGTCCTGAACCATCCCTTCGGGAACCAGGGTGCGGCGAATGGCGGTGCACTTCTGTCCCGCCTTCGCCGTCATCTCGCGCGCCACTTCCTTGATGAAGATGTCGAACTCCTCGCTGCCCGGCGCCGAGTCCGGGCCGAGCATCGAGAAATTGAGTGAATCGGCTTCGACATTGAAGCGAATCGAATTCTCGAGAATGGTCGGGTTGGACTTGAGCTTGAGTGCCGTCGAGGCGGATCCAGTGAATGTGACCACATCCTGACAGTTGAGATGGTCGAATAGATCACCGACTCCACCCACGATGAGCTGAAGTGCGCCCTCGGGCAGGATCTTCGACTCGATCATGGCGCGAACTACGCTCTCCGTGATGTACGACGTGACAGTTGCAGGCTTCACGATCGCCGGCATTCCCGCAAGGAATGTCGGCGCGAGTTTCTCGAGCATGCCCCAGCACGGGAAGTTGAATGCGTTGATGTGGACCGCGGTTCCTTCCATGGGCACGCACAGATGGCGCGCGACGAAGCTGCCGTCCTTTGACAATCCTTCCACCGCGCCTTCCATGTAGAACCGCTCATTCGGAAATTCGCGGCGTCCCTTGCTCGAATAGGCAAAGAATGTCCCGATTCCGCCGTCGATATCGATCCAGCAGTCGGCCTTGGTGGCGCCGCTCGCGGCTGATGCAGCGTAGAACTCATCCTTTCGCTCCATCAGGTACTTCGCCATCTGCTTGAGGAGTGCAGCGCGCTCATGGAAAGTCAGCTTTCGCATCGCAGGTCCGCCGCGGGTGCGCCCGTATTCCAGCATTGCGCCGAAGTCGAGTCCTTCACTGGTGGCTTCACCCACCTTTTCCCCGGTCACCGCATGGAAAAGCTCAGTCGGCTTTCCAGTGCCTTCCACCCATTCTCCCATCGCGTAGCTGCGCAG
This sequence comes from Gemmatimonadota bacterium, assembly GCA_036676795.1. Classification (GTDB taxonomy): domain Bacteria; phylum Gemmatimonadota; class Gemmatimonadetes; order Gemmatimonadales; family Gemmatimonadaceae; genus UBA4720. Next base: position 51,834 of record JAKFCC010000203.1, on the reverse strand, counting down.
CTTGTTCACTCTATTCTCCATGCGGGCGGGATTTTGTCTCACGCCAGGTCTTGTATGAGTTGGTCTGTGTGGGCCGATCGGCCGGAACCTCTCGCAACGGCTCGCACGCCTTGAGCGTTGCGTGGAGCAGTCCCGGCAGCTGCTGGTAGAGCCGTGTTCCCTCAGTCTTCCATGCAATCATGTCGTCGCTCACGTCCTTGACGACTTTGGCGGGATTGCCCACCACGACTTTGCGGCGCGGAATCTCCATTTCAGCGGGGACGAAACAGAGCGCGCCGACAATGCACTCCTCACCTATGGAAACGTTGTCCATGACGACAGCATTCATCCCGATGAGACTGTTCCGGCCGATTCTTGCGCCGTGCACGACGGCTCCATGTCCAATGTGTGCGCCAGCCTCAAGGAGAACAGTGACGCCCGGGAACATGTGGATGGTGCAGTTCTCCTGAACATTGCAGCCGTCCTCGATAATGATGCCGCCCCAGTCGCCCCGTATCGCTGCGCCCGGCCCCACATAAACATCCCGGCCGATGATGACATTTCCGGTGACTGTCGCATTGGGATGGATGAATGCGCTCTCGTGAATGACAGGCCGGAACCCTTCAAACTCGAAAACGTTTCCGGAAGCAGTCATCGCGGTCAGACGCGCTCGAGAATGGTGGCCATACCCTGACCTACACCGACACACATCGTGCAAATTGCGTATCGCTTGCCGGTCTTCTCCAACTCTCTCGATGCCGTAAGGAGAAGGCGCGCGCCTGACATTCCCAGCGGATGTCCAAGCGCTATCGCACCGCCATTCGGATTCACGCGCGAATCATCCTGCTCGATTCCAAGCTGACGCAGGCTTGCAATCACCTGCGCCGCGAAGGCCTCGTTGAGTTCAATGAGGTCGATCTGGTCGAGAGAAAGCCCGGCGAGCTTCAGAACTTTCTGAACGGCCGGAACAGGTCCTATCCCCATTACGCGCGGTTCGACGCCCGAGGCCGCTGTGGCAACGACCCGCGCCAGCGGCTTCACTCCGAATTCGCCGAGCGCACTCTCGGACACTACATACAATGCGGCCGCGCCATCGTTCAGCCCCGAGGAGTTACCGGCAGTAACCGATCCCTTTCCATCGTGGCGGAACGCGGGTTTCAGTTTTGCCAGTGCTTCGGCCGTCGAATCCCCGCGGATGAACTCATCCCTCGCAAATGGCGCGGGTGCGGGCTTGCCCTTTCCCGGAGCGGGCAGCGGAACAGGCGCGATCTCCACGTCGAAACGGCCGGACTCGCGCGACGCGGCAGCTTTCTGCTGTGACCGAAGCGCGTAGGCATCCTGGTCGGCGCGTGAAACGCCGAACCGCTCTGCGACATTTTCTGCCGTTTCGCCCATGCTGTCTGTGCCGAATTGATCCTTAAGCTTCGCATTGACGAACCGCCAGCCGATGCTCGTGTCGTAAATCTCCACATTGCGCGCAAATGGCTGTGCCGTTTTTCCCATTACAAAGGGCGCCCGAGTCATGTTCTCGACGCCACCCGCAATGAAGACCTCCCCTTCGCCCGCGCGAATGGCGCGCGCTGCACCGGCGACGGCCGACATTCCCGATGCGCAGAGCCGGTTAACGGTCTCGCCGGGGACGCTTTCCGGAATGCCGGCCAGCAGGAGGGCCATCCGGGCGACATTGCGATTGTCTTCACCTGCCTGGTTTGCGCAGCCGAGAATCACGTCGTCGATACGACCGGGATCGATTGCCGGGTTGCGGGTGACGAGCTCCCTAATCACGTGCGCGGCCAGATCGTCGGGGCGAACATGCGCCAGTGAGCCGCCAAAGCTGCCTATGGGCGACCGAATTCCATCAACAATGAATGCCTGTGCCATGGGGGGGAAATCTAGTTAAGGCAGAGGGCCTGCGATAAATTGCGGCGCATGACTCCGGAACATATTCAAATCGAGCGGGACGGCGCCGTATCTGTGCTCACCCTCAATCGGCCGGATGTCCTGAACAGCTTCAACCGGAAGATGGCGGTGGAGTTGAGGACCGCCATCGAGGCCGCAGCCGATGATCCGGCCATTCGCGCGATATTTCTCACCGGGGCCGGCCGTGCCTTCAGTGCCGGACAGGATCTCGGTGATGCCTCCAAAGACCCGGGTGAGGAACTAGACCTGGGAGAGATAGTTCGCGAGAGCTTCAACCCGGTGATTCGTGCGCTGCGGACCATTGAAAAGCCAGTGGTCTGCGCGGTCAATGGCGTTGCCGCCGGCGCCGGGGCCAACGTTGCCCTCGCTTGTGATGTTGTCTACGCCTCCAGTGATGCCTCGTTCATTCAGTCATTTTCGAAGATCGGCCTCATCCCCGACAGCGGCGGTACCTTCTTCCTTCCCCGCATAGCCGGCTTTGGCAGGGCGTCGGCCATGATGATGCTCGGCTCGCGCATCCCCGCAGCAATGGCCGCGGAGTTCGGGATGGTTTTTCAGGTAGTCGCGCCTGAAGAGCTCCGCGAAACAGCGATGCTTGCTGCCAGAACTCTTTCGGAAATGCCGACACGCGGAATCGGGCTTACCAAGCGCGCGCTGAACAGCTCGTATGGCCGGGCGTTCGAGGAGCAGCTGGTACTCGAGGAAGACCTGCAGCGCGAAGCCGGCAAGACGCGTGACTTCAAGGAAGGCGTGGCGGCCTTTCTCGAGAAGAGAAAGCCTACCTTCACGGGCGAATAGTTGGCGCTCGACAGGAATTGCGTCGTCGGCGTAATAGGCGCCGGTGCAATGGGAAGCGGAATAGCACAGGTTGCCGCGACCGCGGGGCATCGTGTGCTCCTGCACGATGTAAGCGCGGACGTTGCCCGGCACGGCGTGCATGAGATTGGAAAGTCCCTGGCGCGCCAGGTCGAAAAGAAGAAGGTGAGCGAGGCCGACTCCCAGTCGATACTGGATCGCATATCCGTTGTGTCGGGCGGGGAGGGAAATTTCACCTCCATGGCCGACTGCGACATCGTGATCGAAGCGATCGTAGAGAACATCGACGTGAAGCGGGTTGTCTTCGAGCAGCTCGAGGAATCTCTTGCCTCCGATGCAGTGCTGGCGACCAACACATCATCGCTGTCCGTCACCGCGATTGCGCGGGCCTGCAAATCTCCGGGACGCGTCATCGGCGTTCATTTTTTCAACCCGGCGACCGCGATGCCGCTCGTCGAGATTGTGCCGGGCCTGCGATCGGATGATTCAGTCGTTGCGGCGACTCGTGCACTGGTCGATGGATGGGGCAAGAAAACCGTCCTGGCCTCCGACACGCCCGGCTTCATCGTGAACCGGATTGCGCGCCCTTATTATGGCGAGGCGCTCCGGATCTTCGAGGAGGGAATTGCGGACCGGCCCACCATCGACTGGGCGATGCGGGAGATCGGCGGCTTCAGGATGGGGCCGTTCGAGCTGATGGACTTCATTGGCAATGACATCAACCTCGCTGCAACCACTGCGGTCTTCGAGGCGACCTCCTTCGATCCGCGATACAAGCCATCTCTCACACAGCGCCGCCTGGTAGAAGCAGGGATGCTCGGGAAAAAATCCGGGAGGGGTCACTACGACTACTCCGCGGGCGCGGCGCTTCCTCAGCCTACCAGGGACCAGCATCTTGGCCGGCATGTCGTCGACCGGATTCTAGCGATGCTGATCAACGAGGCAATCGATGCGGTTGCATTCCGCGTGGGAACCCGGGATGACATAGAGACGGCAATGACAAAGGGGGTGAATTATCCCCGCGGGCTGCTGGCCTGGGGCGAGGATATCGGACTCAGCACGGTCCTGGAAACTCTCGAGCGGCTGCAGCGGGAGTATGGCGAGGACAGATATCGCCCCAGCCATCTGCTGAAGAGAATGGTTCGCGAAGGAACGAGCTTCTTTGCGTGACTGAAAGCGCACAGAATCTCGCCGAGCGAGTTGTGGCAGGAATGACCAGCCGGGATGGTTTCAGCGCCTGGCTGGGCATAGAAATCCTCGAGGTTGCCCCGGCGGGATCCAGGTTGAGGATGAAGGTCCGGCGCGACATGCTGAATGGATTCGGTGTCTGTCACGGAGGCGTGACCTACTCGCTTGCGGACAGCGCCCTCGCGTTCGCGGCAAACGGGCAGGGCAGCATTGCGATGAGCATCAACAACCAGATCAGCTATGCGGTGCCGGTGAAAGAAGGTGATACGCTGACGGCAAGGGCAGAGCAGATAAGCGCCAGTAACAGAATAGCTTTCTTCAGCGTGGACGTGCGAAACCAGGACGACGTTTCGGTCGCGCATTTTCATGGAACTGTTTATCGAACATCAAGGCCGCACACAACATAGATGACCACGATCAAGCCCGAGCTCAAACCAGAATCCGCAAGACCGGCCGGGACGCCCGACTGGAGGCGCATCGCGTACTTCGCGCTAGCGTCGCGGATGATGGATGATCTGGAAGAGACCACGAACAAGAACCGGACAACGGTGCCGAAGGAGCACCTGGTTCTTTACCAGTTTTCGGCGAGAGGTCATGACGTAGCCCAGGTAATACTTGGCTCGATGATGACCGGGCGCCATGATGCCGCAGGCGCCTATTACCGTTCCCGGCCGCTGCTGCTTACGCTGGGGCTTTCGTTCGAGGATGCTCTGGCCAGTCCCCTTGGGAGATCGGGCGGATTCAGCGACGGTCGCGATATCGGCGTTGTGTGCAACCTGCCGAATCGAAATGGACCGGTTGTGCTTCCGATGTCGGGTGACGTGGGATCGCAGTATACGCCTTCCGCGGGCTGGGCCCAGGCGATCCAGTACCATCGCGATGTCCTGAAGAACCCGGACTATAAAGGCTCTGTCGCCGTTGTTCTCGGCGGTGAAGGATCGGTGGCCACCAACGGATTCTGGTCCGCACTGACGATGGCTACCACCCTCAAGCTGCCGATGCTCTTCTATATAGAAGACAATGGTCTCGGGATTTCGGTGAAGGGCGAAATGCAGACGCCGGGCGGGAACGTTGCGAAGAACCTGCGATCCTTTGCGAACCTGTTCATCCGCGACGGCGATGGCACCGATCCGGTGCAAACGACAAAACTTCTCGAAGAATGTTTTACCCAGGTTCGCTCCGGCAACGGACCTGCCCTGATCCGCCTTACAGTACCGCGCCTCTGCAGTCACTCGGGGCCCGACAATCAGCGTGGCTATAGAACCGACGCGGAGATTGCGCAGGATGAGCTTCGCGATCCACTTCCAAAGCTGCGCTCGCACGCCCTTGCCAGCGGAATGTCGGAGAAAGACTGGACCGAACTGGAGCAGGAGGTGGAGCGGGATGTGAACAGTGCGCTGGAGGCGGCGCGCAATCGTCCGTCACCACAGGCATCGACCGTCAAGAGATTCATTTACGAGGAAAGCGACGCGCCCCTAGAGGCATTGGGTGGAATGCCGCGCCAGGAGCGCGAGGCCCTTCCTGCGTCGGAAGAAGCCTCCGACAGCGGGGAAGTCGTGCGTTTTGCCGAGGCCGTGCGCAGGACGCTCGCACGGGAACTCGAGGTGAATCCAAAGCTGCTGGTGTTCGGTGAGGATGTCGGCCGCAAGGGTGGCGTGCACCTTGTTACTGAGGGCCTGCAAAAGAAGTTTGGCGGGGCGCGTGTGTTCGACACCAGCCTGTCCGAGGAGGGAATCATCGGGCGTTCGGTCGGGATGGCCATTTCGGGATTGATGCCCGTCGCTGAAATCCAGTTCCGGAAGTACGCAGACCCGGCCACCGAGCAGCTGAATAACTGCGGGACGATGCGCTGGAGAACGGCGAACCAGTTTGCCGCGCCAATTGTGGTGCGCATGCCGGGCGGGTTCGGAAAGGATGTCGGCGATCCGTGGCACAGTCTGTCGAGCGAGGTGACCTGGGCCCACGCGATCGGATGGCAGGTGTGCATTCCGTCCAGTGCCGCTGATGCCGTAGGTCTCCTGCGATCTGCGATGCGGAGTGGAAATCCGACCATCTTCTTCGAGCACCGTTCACTGCTCATGACGAGCGATGGAAGCTCGCGCTATCCGGGTGACGACTACCTGATTCCCCTTGGCAAGGCGAACAGGATGCGGGAAGGCACCGACATCACGGTCGTTTCGTGGGGAGCAATGGTGCATCGCTGCGTCGAGGCGGTCGAGAAGTTCGGCTCCGCCGTGGAGCTGATCGATCTTCGCACCATCGCGCCCTGGGATCGCGAGATGGTAGTGCAGTCAGTTTCCAGAACCGGACGGTGTCTGATCGTGCACGAGGATACGATGACGGCCGGATTTGGCGCCGAGATAGCGGCGGTACTTGCTTCAGAGTGTTTCTGGAATCTCGATGCGCCGGTCGAGCGGCTTACGGTGGAGGATGTCCCGATGCCTTATCATCCCGTGCTCTTGAATGCGGTGCTTCCGGATGCGGCGAAGATTGCCGAACGGATCGAGGCGATGCTGTCCGTCTAGGACCGCTTAGAACTGCTTGAAGTAATCGAAGGGCTGTTTGCAGTTGTTGCAGACATAGATCGCCTTGCAGGCTGTGGACCCAAATGCACTTCGCTCCACGGTGTTGGCGGACGAACAGAAGGGGCAGTCTACCTGCACAGGTGCACGCGTGAGGCTCACGAGATCCTGAATTGATTCAGGGTCGCCCGGCCCGCGAAGATGCGGAGGCGCGATGCCGGATTCGCGCAGCTTCTGCCTTGCGTCCTCCGTAATCCAGTCGCTGCTCCACGCCGGAGAGTAAACCGTGCGGATGGACACATCCGTGAATCCGTTGTTCCTCAGTGTCGCTGCGATATCACTCTCGATTACCTGCATCGCGGGGCAGCCGGAGTAGGTCGGGGTAATGTCCACGCGGACAGCATCTCCCGCGACTTCGACGCTTCGCACGATTCCCAGCTCCACCACGTCGAGAGTTGGAAGCTCGGGATCCTTCACCTCCGCGAGCATGCGGAGAACCGCATCAGCGTCGCGCGCGGCGATTACCATTCCGCGCCCGGGTGGGACCGCGCGACAATCTGCATTTCCGAGAGCAGATGTCCGAGGTGTTCCGTGTGCCTTCCTTCACGCCCGCCCCGCATCATGAAGGTGTTTTCCGGAATGACGAGAGTCGCCTGCTTCAGTACGCCCTCCACGACAGTGCGCCATGGTGCTTCCAGCGAGGAAGGCAGCGGAACGATGCCCTCGGACTGGAGATGCTCGTCAATAGCAGTGTCAAAGAACATTTCCCCGGTGAATCTCCACAGTTCATCCAGTGCCTTCTGCGCCCTTGTGTGGCTTTCCTCGGTTCCATCGCCGAAGCGGATCACCCACTGGCTGCTGTGGCGGATGTGATACCGTGCCTCCTTGATGGCCTTTGCCGAAATCGCCGCGATCTCTGCGTTGGTGCTTTTCTGGAGGGCGTCGAGGAGATGTACGCTGAAAGCGTCGAAGAGAAACTGCCGCAGCATCGTAAATGCGAAGTCGCCCTTGGGAAGCTCCACGATCTGGAGGTTGCGGTACTCAACAACTTCCCGGAAGAATGCGAGGTCGTCCGCGCTCCGTCCCGCAGCCTGAACGTCCGCAGCTTCCTTGAGGAAGAGGGTTCCCTGGCCGACAAGGTCGAGTGCGATGTTCGCGGTGGCAATGTCCTCCTCGAGTATCGGACCGTGACCGCACCACTCCGAAAGGCGGTGCCCCAGCACGAGCCTGTCGTCACCGAGACGCAGCAGGTATTCAAAAAGTTCTGGCTTTTCAGGCATTGCGTCCTGGGTAGGTTACAGCCCGCGAACGCCGCGCGGAACTTTGTAGAACTGCGGATGGCGATACGCCTTGTCCGATGCCGGATCGAAGAAGGGACCGACGTCCTCGGGCGTGGATGCAGTGATTGCTTCACTGGGGACGACCCAGAGGTTCACTGCTTCATTCCGCCGCGCATAGACATCGCGCGCATTCTGAAGCGCCATCTCGGGATCGGCAGCGTGTACGCTTCCCGCGTGCTCGAATGGAGCACCCTTGTCGGCCTGGGTGAACACCTCCCAGAGCGGCCACTGGGTATCGCCATTGTAATTCGCGGAAGCCGGATCAGGCGCGCGCGTCGTCATCAGGCTGCGGCTTCCTGCGTTTTCTGCCGCTGTTTCGCCGCGTATGCTGCCGCTGCGTCTCTTACCCATTTGCCGTTCGCGTGCGCCTCGCGCCTGGCCTCGAGCCGTTCGCGATTGCAGGGCCCATTTCCGCGGACCACATTCCAGAATTCTTCCCAGTCGATTGCACCGAACTCCCAGTGCTCCGTCTCCTCGTTGTATTTCAGGTCGGGATCGGGAAGGGTGATGTCCACGGCCCGCGCCTGCGGAACAGTGAGATCTACAAAACGCTGCCGGAGCTCGTCGTTGGTTTTCCGCTTCACACGCCAGCGAATCAGCTCGGCGGTGTTGGGGGAATCCTTGTCGCTTGGGCCGAGCATCATCAAGGAGGGCCACCACCAGCGGTTGACCGCATCCTGGATCATTGCGCGCTGTGCAGGAGTTCCGCGCGCAAGGGTGGCAACGATTTCGTATCCCTGCCGCTTGTGAAAGTTTTCTTCCTTGCAGATTCGGATCATCGCACGTGCGTAAGGACCATAGGATGCCTTTGCGAGCACTGTCTGGTTCACGATTGCGGCACCGTCCACGAACCACCCGATTACACCCATGTCCGCCCAGGAAAGGGTGGGGTAGTTGAAGATGCTCGAGTATTTCGCCTTTCCCGACAGGAGCTGGTCAACGAGCTCCGCGCGATCCACGCCGAGAGTCTCCGTACCGCAGTAGATGTACAGCCCGTGGCCTGCTTCGTCCTGCACCTTTGCAAGCAGTGACATCTTTCGCTTGAGGCTCGGTGCGCGGGTGATCCAATTGCCTTCGGGAAGCATCCCCACGATCTCGGAATGGGCGTGCTGCGACATCATTCGAATGAGCTGCTGGCGGTACTTGTCGGGCATCCAGTCCTTCGGCTCGATAGACTCGCCGCGCGCGATACGCGCCTCGAATTCGGTGTTTCTTGCCGCGTCTGACAGATCAGGTTTGTTGGTCTGCATACCTCTAAACGTATGCGAATTTCGCTCCAAAAGTTAGGACAAGTAGCCCCGCTCGGAAGGCAAAACTAAGATTAGGTCATGACTGAATCCGGAAAAGTACATTCGACCGTCGCGGACGGAATCGCGACCATCACCTTTTCTCACCCTAAAGGGAATTCGCTTCCTGGTGTACTGCTGAAGTCGCTTGCTGCAGCAGTTACGGAGGCGGGAAGAAATTCCGATGCGCGGGTGATTTCGCTGCGAAGCAGCGGAGAAGGAGCATTCTGCGCCGGTGCTTCATTCTCTGAGCTTCAAGGCATCACGAATGAACAGCAGGGTCTGGAGTTCTTTTCGGGTTTTGCCAACCTGATTCTGGCGATGATTCGGGCGCCGAAATTCATTGTGACGAGTGTGCAGGGCAAGACGGTGGGAGGAGGAGTGGGCATCGTCGCTGCATCGGACTACGCCATCGCAGCAAGGTCGGCCTCGATTCGCCTCAGCGAGCTGGCCGTGGGAATCGGCCCCTTTGTCGTCGGCCCGGCTATCGAGAAGAAGATCGGATCGGGTGCATTCAGCGCGCTGGCGGTGGATGCTGACTGGAGGAGCGCCGAATGGGCTGAGCGGCACGGACTCTTTGCTGCGCTTGCTGACGATGCGGCAAAGCTGGACAGTAAAGTCGATGCAATCACAAAGACACTCGCAGCCAGCAATCCGGAAGCAATGGCGCGCCTCAAGCAGGTATTCTGGGCTGGTACGGAGTCGTGGGATGAACTCCTGAAGTCGAGAGCAGCGGCGAGTGGTACTCTTGTGCTGACGGACATTGCCAGAAGGGCAATTCACTCAAAAAGCTGAACATGGCGATTCTGGCCGCAGGCTTGCCGTAGTGGATGGGTTCACCCGTCAACCAACCCAGTGTCGATGCCCAGCAGTACAGACAGCACAAACTGGTACCGCGTACTGTCAGAATCCGCCCCGGATGCCATCATCACGATGGATTCCCGGAGCGTAATTCTGTCTGTTAATCCTGCCACGGAACGCATCTTCGGCTACAAGGCAGGCGAACTGGTCGGTCAGAAGATGGGTATCCTCATGCCGGAGCGAATGCGCAGGCGGCACGAGGATGGTTTGGCGCGGTATGTCCGGTCAGGAAAGCGTAATCTCAACTGGTCGATGATCTCACTTCCGGGCCTCACCAAAGGCGGAGTGGAAATTCCGCTCGAGGTTTCATTCGGTGAGTTCGTGGACGAAGCCGGGGCGCGGGTGTTTTCAGGCTTCTTGCGCGATGTGTCCGACCGTGTGCGCCAGGAAGAGCTCCTGAAGAGGGCTGCCGTTGCGCTGGAGAGCCACTCTGAAGAACTGCAGGCGCAGACTGTGGCGCTGGCGGCCACGCAGCAGGAGCTGGAAGAGGCGTATGAAGCGGAGCGCGAAGCGCGGGCCGATGCGGAAGAAGCGAACGAGGCAAAGTCCCGGTTCCTCGCAACAATGAGTCACGAGCTGCGAACTCCCCTCAACGCGATCGGGGGCTATGCGGAGCTGTTGATGGACGGCATTCGCGGGCCGGTCACGGACGAGCAGGTGCTGGATCTGCAAAGGATTCAGCGCAGCCAGCGCCACCTGCTGTCACTCATCAACGACATCCTCAACTTCGCCAAGATCGAAGCGGGGAAGGTGAATTTCGATTGCCGCGATATCTCGATGCATGAGACCCTGTCCACGCTCGAAGAACTGGTCGCACCCCAGTTGCGGGAAAAAAGCATCGTGTACAACTACTACTGCTGTGATCCCGCCTTCACTGCGTGGGCAGACGTTGAAAAAGTGCAGCAGATACTGCTGAATCTGCTCTCCAACGCCACCAAGTTTACGCCAGATGGTGGCAGCATCACAGTTCAGTGCGGTGCGACCGCGACAGAGATGGTAATAGAGGTTACCGATACCGGCCCGGGAATTTCGGAAGCGCGCATCGCCAGCATCTTCGAGCCGTTCGTGCAGCTTGACCGGGTGCACAGGAGCCGGCAGGAAGGCACAGGTCTGGGACTGTCCATCAGTCGCGATCTTGCCCGTGCAATGGACGGTGATCTGCGCGCCCTGTCCTCACCCGGAAAGGGATCGACCTTTATCCTCAGCCTTCCGCGCGTGCGCCCCGCGAAAAAAGCCTAGCGGCTCGCCGATAGCACAGAGTTCACAGCTTCGGTAAATCCTTCCGACGTGAAGGGCTTGTGAATGAATGCAAAGCCCGGCTGCAATCCCCACCGCGAGATATCATCATCGGTGTAGCCGGACATGTACAGCACACGTATTCCAGGAGACTGTACGGTCAGCTCTTCGACAAGTTCTGGCCCCCTGATCCCTGGCATCAGGACGTCGGTCACGAGCAGGTCGATCTCACCGTCATGCGCAGCAGCCACACGGAGGGCATCGGCGCCATGTTCCGCCTCGATGACGCGGAAGCCGTTGCGTGCAAGTATTCGCCGGGTCACGCGGCGCATCGATTCGTCATCATCGACCAGCAGCACTGTCTTGCCTGCGGGTTCGACTGGAGCAGGCTGGCTCGGGATGCCCTCCCCGATTCTGTTTCCCTGTACGGAGTCCACCACTCGATGCCGCTCAGTCGCATCGATCAGATAGACGGCCAGGCCGTCAGTCAGCGGAACCGCTTCCACGTCGAACCAGCGCGCGGTCGGGGCGTAGTGCATCTCGAAAGGGATTCGCTTCTTCTCGGAAAATGCGCGATTGATCTGTGACTCGAATGCCGAGGACTGCAGCGCCGGAAAGGTTTCCCAGATCGACCTGTCGGTCATCTCGGCCACGTTCACGCCGGTGAACTGCTCCGCCGCAGAGTTGGCGTACCTGCAATTGAATTGTGCGTCGAGGACGAGCACAGCGAGCGGTGCGGCATCCAGAACTGCGACTGCGCTGTCACCAGAAAGTTTCTTGCCCATAACGGATATATACCCGGTAAGCCTGCGTTTTCTCCATACCCAACAAACATATCGTTTGGGTAAAAGCGGCGAGAGGGCCGGCCGGCAGCCCAACAGTGCCGACATCGAGTGCGTTAAGAAGGTTTGGATGGGCCGGTTGCCCTCCACGATTGGACCTCTAATTTCCAGCTTCTCCTGTTTCCGTCCCCAACCTCCCAACGCATGCGACTTATCCGTTTAGGCTCGCTACTGAGCGCGCTCGTCGGTCTAACCACATCCGCCGCGGCGCAGTTGAACACTCCGCTCGACTCGTCAGCTCTGGCGTCTTTCCGCTGGAGACAGATTGGACCGGCAGTGATGTCGGGAAGAATTACCGACGTCGAAGCCGTTGTTTCCAACCCCAAGATCTTCTACGTGGTCGCAGCCACCGGCGGCGTCTGGAAAACGATCAATAATGGAACGACGTTCTTCCCGATCTTCGACAAGGAACGGATCATATCCCTGGGCGACATGGCCATTGCGCCATCCAACCCGGACATCCTGTATCTCGGAACGGGCGAGGAGGATTCCAGAAATTCGATTTCGCCGGGAGGTGGAGTTTACAAATCCACGGACGCGGGAAAAACATGGAAGCTGATTGGTCTGGAGGCGACCCAGCACATTGGACGCATCATCGTTCATCCAACGGACCCCAACACTGTGTATGTGGCTGCACTTGGAAAGGCCTGGGGGCGGAACCCGGAGCGCGGTCTTTACAAGTCGACGGACGGCGGCGCGACCTGGAAGCTTGCAAAATTCATCAGCGACCAGGCGGGATTCGTGGACCTCGCGATGGACCCGAGCAACCCTGACATTCTTTACGCGTCAAGCTGGAACCGCATCAGAAGCCCGTATGACCTGAAGAGCGGCGGCCCGGGCAGCGGCCTGTGGAAGACGACCGACGCGGGCAGCACATGGACTGAAATAGCGGGCGGCGGTTTTCCCGCGACTATGAAGGGCCGTATTGGAATTGCCATTGCGGCGTCCAATCCAAGAATCATCTATACATGGGTGGAAGCGGACACGCTTCCCAATCCGCTCAGGAAAGGACAGAAGCCGGATACTGCCAGGGCGCAGCGCCTGAACAGCGGCATCTACCGTTCAAGCGACGCAGGCGCGACATGGACCCTGATGCGCCGCAATGAACAGAGCAATGCGCGCCAGAACTACAGCGAGGCGCGCCCATTCTACTACTCGCAGATCCGGGTCGATCCCAAGAACCCGGAGCGCATCTACTGGATGTCGTCGGTGTTTCATTTTTCTGACGATGGCGGAAAAACCGACCGCCGCGGCGCCCTGTCGCTGCACACGGACTGGCACGCCATGTGGATCAACCCGAACGATCCGGACCACTTCATCCTGGGAGAGGATGGAGGCATCGGAATCACCTGGGACAAGGGAGGTACTTACGATTTCCCTGCGCTGATGCCGCTTGGTCAGTTCTACGCGATCAACTTCGACATGCAGAAACTGTATCGCGTATGCGGAGGACTCCAGGACAACGGAACATGGTGTGGTCCGTCGAGAACGCGAAATGCGCTTGGAATCCTGAACTCCGACTGGTTCAACGTCGGAGGTGGTGACGGATTCTATTCTGCGATCGATCCAAACGACCCCAACATCATTTACACGGAATCGCAGGGCGGGAATGCGTCCCGGCTGGATCTCGCGAACGGAACCCGCACTCCGATAATGCGCGGAAACGCACTCGCGGGAAACTTCGAGGATTCGCTGATCGTTGCACGCGGCGACACTACACTGCCCGAAACTCCACAGATCACGCGTGTCCTGCAGGACCTCCGTCGACGCGCAGCCGCCGACACGGCAAGGCGATATCGCTTCAACTGGTCAGCACCATTTTTCCTTTCCACCTTCTCGCCCACCACGATCTACATGGCTGGCAATCAGGTGCTGAAGTCGGTGGACCGCGGTGATCACTTCTACCCGATATCGCCGGACCTGAGCGCCAAGGATTCCTTCCGCCTGAAAGCGAGCACCGAGCTGACCGGCGGTATCACCAAGGATGCGACCGGAGCAGAGACTCACGGAACCATCACAACCATTGGTGAATCGCCGGTACGGCCCGGCATCATCTGGGCGGGCACAGATGACGGCAACGTCTGGTTCACAGCGAATGATGGGGCGAGCTGGACGAATGTGACCGGCCGCTTTCCCGGTGTTCCTGCAAAAACATGGGTGAGCCGCGTCGAGCCATCCCACTTCGATACTGCGACCGTATATGTCACGTTCGACGGACATCGTAACGACGATTTCCGTCCGTACGCGTATGTCTCCACCGATTTCGGGCGCACCTTCCGTTCGATCAGCTCGAATCTTCCCACCGGGGGACCGGATTTCATCCATGTCATCCGGGAAGACCTTGTGAATCGCGATCTCCTGTTTGTAGGCACCGATGTCGGTCTTTATGTCTCGACCAATCGCGGCGCGAGCTGGCAGAAGTTCATGAACGGCATGCCGACAGTCCCGGTTCACGACCTGAAGATTCATCCGCGTGAACGTGAGCTGATCGCAGGAACGCATGGACGTTCCATCTTCATTACCGACATTGCGCCGCTGCAGGAAATGCGTGATTCCAACATGGGCGGTTCGCACTTCTTTACTCCGAAGACGGCCTACCAGTTCACGACCACCCGCGGCCAGGGCTGGTATGGAAACCACAACTATTCGGCGGACAATCCGCCCTACGGCGCAACGTTCGTCTACCGGCTCACTAGCGGGGAAAGACGGGACAGCGCGAAGGTCGTGATTACGAATGTGGCGGGCGATGTCGTTCGCAACATGACGGGACCTGGCGGACCAGGAACTCACCGGCTGGTCTGGGACCTGCGCGCCAATCCGCGGCCTCTCAGTCCGTCGCAGCGGCGCGATAGCGCGGCTGCTGCGCGCGTGCGCGCACAGCGCCAGGATTCCATTGCCCGGGCCGGCGGCGATACATCAGCCGCCGGGAGGAATATTCCTGCCGGGGTAGACACAACGGGAATGGGTGCGCTGCGCGACAGCATGAACATCCGGCGCGCGCGCGGCGACAGTGCGGGAGTCCGTGTTCTTCGGGACTCGATAAGTGCGCGGATGCGCGCTGCTGGCGGTGGCAGGTTTGGTGGAGGGGCTGGCGGTGCACGGGGAGGCGCGCGCGGAACCGACGAGCCGAATCTCCGGCCGGCTGAAGCTCCCGCCGGCGGCGGAGGATTCGGTGGGGGAGGCGGCGGTGGTGGAGGTCGCGGGTTTGGCGGTGCACGGCCTGGTCCTTCGGTCGAGCCCGGCGAATACCTGGTAACCATCACTGTGAACGGCCAGACAATGCGCCGCACGGTTCGTGTTGAACGGATAGGTGAGATTCGGGAGGATTCCGGATTCTTTGGCGAAGAGCGGTAGCGACAGAGGATCTGCGTACCATGCGACAACAGGTAATGGGGCAGCCGATAAACATTCGATATTCGGCTGCCCCGTTACTATATTCTTTTTCCGGCGTTCCCCGCGCCCACAGCATAGGCTCACCGTCCGCGAGCTTAGGCGGAAACAAACATCACCACTGGAGATCCATGAGATACCGCTATCTCGGACTTGCACTCGCCGCGCTCTTCGCGCCGGCTGCTGACGCCCAAAAGGCACCCAAGGTCCGAATCGATTTCGTTCAGGAAAAGCTCCCGAACGGACTGCACGTGATTTACAGCGTTGACCGCACGACCCCGGTAGTGGCAGCGGAGGTCATGTACGACGTTGGATCCAAGAATGAAGAGCCCGGCCGCACCGGCTTCGCGCACCTTTTCGAGCATGTCATGTTCAAGGGGTCGAAGAACGTCGCGGACGGCGCGCACTTCAAGCTGCTGGAGAAGGCGGGTGCCCTCGGCGGGCGCGACATCAATGGAACGACGTCGTGGGATCGCACCAACTACTTCGAGCAGGTTCCGTCCAACTACCTGGAGCTTGCGCTCTGGCTGGAAGCGGACCGCATGGGAACCCTTCTCGAGACCCTCAACAAGGACAAGCTGGACAACCAGCGCGAAGTCGTGAAGAACGAGCGCCGCCAGAGCGTCGACAACCAGCCCTACGGCACCTGGCTTGAAAAGACGGGACAATATCTTTTCCCCGCTTCGCATCCTTATCACCACTCGATCATCGGGTCGATGGAAGATCTTTCCGCTGCGTCCATTGATGACGTGAAGAAGTTCTTCAAGACCTACTATGCACCCAACAATGCAGTGCTCGTGATCGCCGGTGACTTTGATGTGGCACAGGCGAAGTCCCTGGTCAGGAAGCATTTTGGCTGGATACCGCGCGGTCTTCCGAAGCCGGCGCTGAAGAACACAACGCTTCCCAAGCTTATCGGCGCCGAAAAGCGTGAAGTCGTGCCGGACGTCAATGCTACCGCACCGCAGGTTTACGTGTCCTACCGGATGCCCAGTGCGCGTAGCAGTCAGGCTGCCGCAGTCAGCCTCCTGAGCGCAGTGCTCGCGGGTGGACGCTCCAGCCCCTTCTATAACTCGCTCGTTCGTACCAAGCAGGTTGCCGTCGGTGTCTCCGGATTCAATCTCGATCTGCTGGATGGCGCCGATGGGATAATTTTTGTGGCAACTGGAAAAGCGAATACCAATCCTGACTCACTCGAGCGTGCGCTGATCGCCGAGCTCGACAACGCTGCATCCAGGATCGACCAGGCCACGCTGGACCGGATGCGTGCGCTCGCGCGCTTCAGCTTCGTCAACGGTCTCCAGACCACCGGCGGATTCGGCGGACGCGCAGATGCACTCGCCGAGGCCTACACCTTCTTCAAGAATCCAAACCGCGTCAACACGATCCTCGATGAGCTGAATGCCGTCACTGTTGCGCAGCTGAAGGCGCTCGTGAAGGAGCGGCTCGTCCCCGCGAACCGGGTCACACTCGTTTATGTCCCTGCGAAAAAATCAGCAACGGGTACCAACTAATGCATAGACTCTTTTCATTCTCGACTGCCGCGGTCATTGCACTCACGGCAACGGCAGGTGCGCAGGGAACGGTAAGCAATCCGCCGGCGCCCGGGCCGCTTCGTCCATATGTGGTGCCGCCGGTCAACATCCAGACGCTTCCAAACGGAATGCGCATCGCAGTAATTGAAAAGCATTCGCTCCCTGTTGTGACTGCGCGAATCCAGGTGGACGCGGGGGCTGTGCGTGAGCCGGCCGACAAGGCAGGACTGGCTGTTCTTGCTACCAGCCTTCTGTCCGAGGGGACGACCGAGCTCACCGGTGCGCAGATCGCCGAGAAGATGGCCGATCTTGGCGCATCGTTCGGAACGAGCGGAGCGTTCGGTGCGGCTGCTGCGAGCGTGACATCGCTCACCGACGTCTTCCCAAAGGCGCTCGCGCTTGCGGCTACGACTGTCACAAAGCCGTCCTTCACCGAAGGTGATTTCAACCGCATCAAGGCGGCGGCAATTGCCGGATACGAGCGGTCCATGGCCCAGGGCGCGAACGTGGCCAGCAAGATCTTCGTGCAGTCTGTGTACGATGCGAGCACTCCCTACTCGCGGCTGAACAGCGGAACGAAGGCTTCACTCACCGGCATCACGCGTGACGACGTAGTCAACTGGCACCGCACCATGTTCTCGCCGGCGAACACTACTGTCATGCTCGTTGGTGACATTACACCGGCGCAGGCACGTGCAGCAGTGGAGTCCGCGTTCGCAGGCTGGAATGCACCCGCTCCCACGCTCCCCGCACTGCAGAACAAGGCTCGGGCGGTCTCGGGAACCCGCATCATCCTTGTGGATCGGCCCGGGTCTGTTCAGACCTCGATGGCGATCGGCCAGGCCGTTCCTGCATGGGACAGCCCGGAGTACTTCGCGCTCCTCGGTGCCACACAGGTCCTGGGCGGAAGCGTAAGCGCACGCATGAATGCAAACCTTCGGGAAAAGCATGGCTGGACCTATGGTGCATTTGCCGGATACAACCCATTGGCCGGTGTAGGAACCTTTTCGGTCAGCTCTGAAGTGCGGACAAATGCCACTGATTCCGCGATCGCCGAAACCGTTCGTGAGATCAAGCGCCTCACCAGCGAGGCAGTGCCGGCAGAGGAGATGCGCGACCAGATGAACAACATTGTTTCGAGCTTCCCGTCGTCAGTTCAGACTGTGCAGGGTCTCATGGGCCGGCTCACCAACGTCATCACCTACGGCCTGGCTCCTGATTTCTACAACACCTACCGCGAGCGAGTCGCGGCATTGAAGGCAGACGACGTCGCACGGGTTGGCAAGTCGGTATTCACCCCCAATGACCTGACGATTGTCGCAGTCGGCGATCTCAAGTCCATCGAGGCCCCGATTCGGGCCCTGAACCTTGGCACCGTCGAAGTCTGGGACGTGGACGGCAACAAGCTCAGGTAGGTGACTGGAACTTTTGATTCGGGAAATACGCGCGGCAGCCGTTGCCGCGCGTATTTTCTTTTGTAATGGCAAGAACCTCGAGAAATGTCCGCAAGCGGCCGCCGCAGATCATGGTGGTCCTGCTCCTGTTCGCGCTCGCGCTGACGGGAGTGCTTGCGTACGAGGCGCAGGCCGCGGCCAAGTCACACCGCGTTGCTGCCGAAGCTGCACTGCGCGACTATGCGTCGTTTGCGATGTGGGAGCTCACCCAGCATGCGGAGCAGGACATGCTTGGCGCCCTCATCTCCACGCTTATCGGTCCGCTGACTCTCGTCGATCCCGAGAATTCACGCTACTGGCCCACGGCTGCCGACTTCCGCGTGGCTGTAGGCGAGCAACCGGTGAATGCCAAGTACCTGAGAGGGAGCCGGTTCTTTTTCCGGTTCGTGTGGAAGGACAGCAGCGTACTCACCTCGGGCCGAAAGCCTTCGAAGGAGGTGCTGCGCTGGCTTAAGGACACGGTGGCTTCATACCCGACGCGGTTTCCCTTCGATCCGGAGATGACGGCGCGCTCCCGCACCACGCTCTCTGCCGACACGACCGAAAAAACTTCCACCCGTCCGCTCGGAGTTGTGGTCACTCCAGAGTCGTACGTGACGACCATCGACAGCGTGGACGGCCAGTGGCGCATGCTTGCATTCGTGGTCGCGCGGTCGCGCGATGGCGAGCCGCTTGTCACATATGGCTATGAAACCAGCCCCCAGTCGTTCGTCACTCCCTTTTTCTACAGGGCATTTCAAAGAAATCCGTTGCTGCCACCGTCACTCGTGAAAAATGCGGGCGACTCGCTGCTCGCGATCTCCGTGCAGACGCTGCAGGGCCGGCAGATCTTTCACTCGCCCGTGGATTTCAAGTCGCGCTTCGTGGCGCGTGACACACTCGACGAGAGATTTGCACACCTCGAGGTAAGTGTTGCGCTTCATCCGCAGATGGCGTCGAGCCTGGTGGTCGGCGGAATTCCGCCCTCACGCCTTCCGCTCCTCGCACTTCTGCTCGCTCTGACGAGCGGGCTCGTGGCGATGGCAATACTCCAGCTTCGGCGCCAGCAGGAGCTGGCGCAGACCCGTCAGGAGTTCGTGTCGGGCGTCTCGCACGAACTGCGCACACCGCTCGCGCAGATACGCCTGTTCGCAGAGCTGCTGAGGAAGGGACATCTGCAGTCGGACGAGGAGCGCGAGCGCTCACTCGAGATCATCGATGAAGAGTCACAGCGCCTCACCTATCTCGTCGAAAATGTATTGAGCTTCTCGCGGTCCGAGCACGCGTCTGCGTCGGTATCGATGGAAGCGCTGCCGGTGCGCGAAGAGCTCGTTCGCGTAACGGATGCTTTCACTCCGCTCGCGCGTGCCCGGCAAAATACGATTCAGGTTGATGCACCGGAGGACCTCGTAGCTTACGCGGATCCAAAGGCTGTACGGCAGATTCTGCTGAACCTGCTGGACAATGCCGTGAAGTACGGGCCTGTTGGACAGACAGTTACAATTGGCGGGAAGATCGACAATGGGCGCGTACGTCTCTGGGTTGCAGACCATGGACCGGGCGTTCCGGTGGCGGAACGCGAGCGCATCTGGGATCCCTACTACCGCCTTGCACGGGATGCAGACACCGCAGGGGGCAGCGGAATCGGACTTTCAATCGTCAAGGAGCTCGTGAGACTTCAGGGTGGCAGAATCTGGGTTGAAGACACTGCATCGCGAAAATCGGGAAAGTCGGGAGCGCGATTCGTGATAGAGCTGCAGCTCGCGGCTCCTGGCGCGCCGCGCGGCGGATCGGTTCAGTTGACCCCCGAGCCTGCCGGGGTGATCGCATGAAGATCCTGATTGTCGAGGACAACGCCAACCTTGCCTTCGGGCTGAGCCGCAGCCTTCAGGCCGAGGGATTCGAGGTCGAGCTGGAAGGCGATGGCGTGTCAGGGTACAACCGCGCGCTCGAGATCGACCCCGATCTCATCGTGCTCGACCTGATGCTTCCCGGAATGGATGGATACACAGTCCTGGAAAAG
Organism: Gemmatimonadota bacterium; assembly: GCA_036676795.1. GTDB lineage: Bacteria > Gemmatimonadota > Gemmatimonadetes > Gemmatimonadales > Gemmatimonadaceae > UBA4720. Next base: position 31,463 of record JAKFCC010000203.1, on the reverse strand, counting down.
CTGAGGAATTCAGGCAACCGTGTGCCCGTGCTGATCCTCACAGCGCGCGGCGAGGAGACGGACAAGATTGCAGGCTTCCGCCTTGGCGCGGACGACTATGTCACGAAGCCGTTCAGTCTGACGGAGTTGATTGCCAGAGTCCAGGCTATTCTGCGGCGCGCGCGAGGACCGCAGGTTCCGCCGGCACCGGCGACGGAGCAGTTCGGTTCCATCACGATCGATCCTTCCTCGCGTCTGGTGCTGCGAAAGGGTTCGCCGGTCGCGCTCACCCCCAAGGAATTTGATCTCCTGCTGACGCTCGCCCGGCGGAATGGGGCGGTGGCGAGCAGACTTCAGCTGCTAAAGGAAGTCTGGGGCCACCAGGCCGAGGTGATGACGCGCACTGTCGATATCCACGTGGCAGAACTGCGCAGAAAACTGGAAGAGGATCCCTCGGATCCGAAGCACATACTGACTGTATGGAAGGCCGGCTACCGCCTCGAGCGGTAGCTACCTTGCCGGTTTCACCAGCAGGCTGTCGCCAATCCGCACTCTGTCGCCGGAGAGCTTGTTCCACTCGCGCAGCTTCTCCGGTGTGGTATTGAACTTCCTCGCAACCACGAAGAGAGCGTCACCGCTCCGGATTCTATAGTAGAGTGGCTGTCGTACCAGCTTTGCAACCGCTTCACGAAGGCGCCGCTCCATGGCAGCCGTGTCCTTCATTGCCGTGAGGCGCCGGTTGACGTTGATAACCAGCGAATCGAGTGCCTCTCCTTCTCCCGGATAGGCGGCGAACGACTCCTCGAGCTTTCCCGGATATGTGATCTTCACCCCATGCGAGCTTAGGAAGTAGAGCCGCTTCAGGTCCATCTGAAGCGTTGTGTCATTGGGGAATTCGCTCGTAAGGATGACGTCGGGTGAATCCTCGCTGCGGGTGCTCGAGGGTGGCACCACGCCCACGAAGATGATTCGCTCGCTGGTTGCGTAGAGAATCCCATTCGACCCGCGATAGTACTCCGACGCCCGGCGCTGGAACACCTTCGCCTTTCGTTCCACCTTTTCGCCGTATCGGAGCATGCCGCTCGCAATCTCGCGGTCCGCGGCTTTCCAGGCGCGCGGCGCATCGGCATGCCGCATGAAGAAGAAGTATCCGAAAGCCAGAATGCCGACGACCAGCACGGTCGTTCCTATAAGTGCCCGTTTCAGGAAACGGATCGAGCGGTAAAGTCCTTCCTGTTCTCTCATCGATTCAGCAGGGGGCAAGCTCCATACCGGGGTTTGGCATATCCGGTGCAGATACAGATGATCATGGAGATGCGAGACTGGGAATCGGAGAGGCGCGGAAGAAACGGCACTATTTTCACCGATGTCCCCCGTCGCCGGCACGACTGGGAGCCGGAGCCACGCTGGAAAAGAACGCTTCGGATCGTTCTACAGGGACTTGGCGCCGTCATTCTGCTGGCCGCAGGCACGATCTGGACGATCAATCAGCAGAAGCCCAAGTACCTGAAGCCCGGAGAGCTGCTCAGGGTGCCGGGAGTAGCTGTGGTTCCCGCCAAGGTGAAGCCAACGGAGCAGGCTTTCAGGATTTCCCGCGTGATCCTCAAGTACACAAAAGACACCAGCCGTGCCGAGAGAATCGCTTCCGCACTGATCCGGGAAGGGGGCAAGAAGAACATTGACCCAGTCCTCCTGGTGGGTCTCCTCATCGCCGAAAATGCCAAGTTCGACACAACCGCCCGGAGCAACGTCAGCGCCCGTGGGCTGATGCAGGTCATGCCATTCCACTCGGGGAAATGGGGGTGCGAGTCGGGCAACCTCTTTGACGTGGATACCAACATCTGCCACGGTGTCGCCATTCTGGCGTCATATGTTAAGGGCTCCCCCAACCTGCATAAGGCCCTGTTGCGGTATAACGGGTGTGTGCGAGGGACCAACACGCGGAACTGCCACACCTACTCTGGTAAAGTGCTCAAATACGCGGACAAGGTTGCTTCCCAGATGCTTTCCGTAGACGTGGCAGGAGACGGCAACGACTAAGGCCCAATCGGGCCGTCTTGTAATGGCTGAGCTGTGCGGTAACTGCTTGCTCTTCAACAACTTATCCCACCACGCGCGCACCGCCCAAGCGGCCGGGTAGACGCGTTATTTCTTGACACACTACATCAATCCAGTTATTCTTATACCTATAACGGTAACCGGATTACGGATATAGATACTCCGCTTTGGATCGGGCGCGAGCTCGAGAGACTTCGAAAACTTCGTGGCCTCCGTCGAGAGGATGTTGCTGCTCAGATGAGGGAGCCCGTTTGCGTTTCCACGATCCGGAATATCGAGCATGACGAGCGGTACAACGTTTCACTCGATCAGCTTCGGCAGATAGCAGAGGTCTTGGGCGCGTCGCTGGACGTACGTGTCGAGGCAGCAGATCTGGCGGAGTCGCCCCTTTGCGGGAACGAACCGCTGGATGGCCGGCGCGTGACGGATAACGAGTACTTCATTCGGCTTATTCGGGACAGGTACCCCGAGTGTCCGCTGACGAACTCTCAGATTGGCCGCCGCATGTGGAACTTCGCAATGCCACGCGGCGCGGAGCTGGTGAAGGGAAGGAAACAGATACGAAAGGATCAGACTGGCGAGGCACGCCCCACTGTGGGAATGCCCACGACGGTCGCTCGATACAGCATCAGGGAATCCGATTTCGTTCTTCTCGAGAAGTTTGCCGACAGGCTGGGAAGAGCATTCAAGGACTCGAAGGGACGCGTGCTCGTGCCGCTTCACTAGGCACGAGTCCACAAACGACTGAGGAGGCAGCTTGAATTCATTGAAGAAGATCTGGAACAGGGCACTTGAGCGTCACGCAGGTGCAGCGCGCGGAGTAAAGGCGATAGCACACGGTGTCGCTCTCTCCACGCTGATAGTCGGTGGTGCCTACTGGACGGTCAATCACGAGCAGGTGAGTCCCGGCACTCCTGGCGACCTGCTCAGGCTTCCAGGTGCTATTGCGATGGCCCCGGTGCAGGCTGCAAGGCGCGTCGCGGACCCGAATGCTCCTGTCGCTCCCGTCGCAGTACGTCCCGGTTCGCTTGCCAGCGGCATTGGTCAGGTTCTGCGCCGCTACACGCGCGACGGAAACCTGGCTGACCGCATCGCAGTAGCCCTGGTGAACGAAGGCACGAGGAAGAAGATCGACCCCGTCCTGCTCGTTGGAATTCTTCTCACCGAGAATGCAAAGCTGCAGCCGGCCGCGAGGAGCAATGTGCGCGCGACAGGTCTGATGCAGGTGATGCCCTTTCACAGCGGCAAGTGGGGCTGCGCCTCGGGCGATCTCGTGAATATCGAGTCGAACATCTGTCACGGCACCAGTGTCCTCGCCGATTTCATGAAAAGGAAGCCGACGCTCCGCTCTGCTCTGCAGGGATACAATGGATGCGTTCGCGGAACCAACACACCGCATTGCTACACCTATACGGGCAAGGTCCTCAAGTTCGCGAGCCAGACTTCGAAGGAGCTTTCCCGGATCCGCCGGCAGGAAAGCCTGAACCGTAGCGCAGGAACATCCGCGGACTAAATTCGCTGTTCTGACAAACACTGCCGAAATGCCGACCAAGCCCGCGAACCCACCAGTTCGCGGGCTTTCGCCTGCCCTGGTTCTCGGGCTGGCCCTTCTCGGAATTTCATTCGCCGGCCCGCTCGTCAAACTTTCGGGTTCTGAGCCCCTCGCCATTGCTGCGTGGCGGCTCTTTTTTTCCCTTATCGTTGTCGGCGGTTTCCTCGCCGCAAGCGGGGAGTGGAGGGAGTGGACAAGAACCTCCCGCGCCGACATGGGCATGTCGGTGCTGGCAGGCGTGCTGCTGGCTCTTCACTTCTGGGCGTGGAACGCCTCGATCCAGCTGACGACGATTGCTGCATCTGTCACTCTCGTGAGTCTGCAGCCGGCGTTCGTCGTCGGGATTTCAGCCCTCTTTCTCCGCGAGTTTCCAAGCCGCACGCAGGTGACCGGAATTCTGATCGCGCTTGCGGGTGCCATGGTCATTGCACTTCCATCAGTCCTCGGCAATGACGCGGTCGCACGCGATGCTTCCACGGGTAACCTGCTGGCAGTCTCCGCAGCGGTTACCGCGGCTGCATACTACACCATCGGCCGCCGGATTCGGGCGTCGATGGGCATATGGGCATATGTCGGTATAGTCTACTTCTCCTGCTTTGCTGTGGTGGTCGCGATCGCCATCGCGCGTGCGACCCCGCTCTATCCCATGCCACCGCGCGAGCTCGCCATTTTTGCCGGTCTCGCGATCGGTCCGATGCTTCTCGGCCACACCGGGATGAACTGGGCCCTCAAGTATATGCCGGCGTATGTCGTCAATCTTCTCGTACTGGGCGAGCCCATCGGTGCGACCCTGATCGGCGCACTCCTGCCCGGAATTGCACAGATTCCATCCGCTCTTACGATTGTCGGCGGCATCATTGTGCTCGGCGGTGTGATTCTCGCGGCGCGAGCGGCAGGTGTCACGCGCAGGTCCGGCCGTTAATTTCTTCAACGTCTCCCATTACTCCTCCCATCCAACGCATGAAAATCCGCCGTCCAAATCTCTATTGCCTGGCTGCTCTCATTGCGCTCACGGTCCCCGCTGCGGCAGCAGCTCAGCGCAAGATCACGACACCGGCCGAGCAGTTCGGCAAGCCGATTGGCGCCGACTATTTCCTGATCAATTACACCCAGTTCCTTCAATACTGGGACAAGCTCTCGAAACAGTCGGATCGCATGAAGCTGACGCGCATCGGGACCAGCACGCAGGGCAGGCCGATGATGATGGCGATCGTCAGCTCTCCGGCGAACCTGAAAAACCTTGCGCGATACCAGTCCATTGCGAGCCGGCTGGCCAATGCGGAAGGTTTGACCGACCGGCAGGCAAAAGCGCTCGCGGCGGAGGGGAAGGCTGTCGTATGGATAGACGGCGGACTGCACGCCACCGAGGTTCTCGGCTCGCATCAGCTCGTCCAAACCACCTACGATCTGCTGAGCAGCAACGATGCGGAGACGCGCCGAATCCTCGATGATGTCATCGTCCTCCTCGTTCCAGCGAATCCCGACGGGTGGGAGCTAGTTGGGAACTGGTATATGCGCGATGCAGACAGCCTCAAGCGGTCAACAAGCGGCCTGCCCGTCCTGTACCAGCATTACATCGGCCATGACAACAATCGCGATACCTACATGGCGTCCCAGGCGGAGACGCAGGCCATGGACAGCATTCTGTTCCGCGCCTGGTATCCGCAGATCATGTACAACCACCACCAGACCGGGCCGGCGGGAACCGTAATGTTCGCTCCGCCATTCAGGGACCCGTTCAACTACAACGTCGATCCGCTCGTGATGACGGAGCTGGATCTGGTCGGCGCGGCGATGCATTCCCGCTTTATCGCCGAGAACAAGCCGGGCACTACCATGCGAACCGGTGCCAATTACTCCACCTGGTTCAATGGCGGAATGCGCACCACCACTTACTTCCACAACATGATCGGCCTGCTGACGGAGACCATCGGCAATCCGACTCCCATGAACATCCCGCTCGTTCCGGACAGGCTGTTAAGAGCGGGAATAACACCATTTCCCATCGCGCCCCAGCCATGGCGATTCGCGCAGTCCATTGCGTACTCGCTCACTGCGAACCGCGCTGTGCTGGACGTGGCCTCGCGCTACAGGGAAACGTTTCTCTACAACATCTACCAGATGGGCAGAAACTCCATCCAGCGCGGAAGCCGTGACTCATGGACCACGACGCCGCACAGAGTGGAAGCGTGGAAAGCTGCAATGGCGCGCGACAGCGCCGAAGGGAGAAAGAAGACCACCGCAGAGTATCTGGCCATGCTAAACACGCCGGCATCGCGGGATCCACGGGGCTACATCATCTCATCGGATCAGCGCGATTTCCCGACGGCTGTGAAGTTCGTGAACACGCTCATCAAGAATGGAATAACGATTCATCGTGCGACCTCGGCCTTCCAGGTGGCCGGCAAGAGCTATCCGGCCGGCTCGCTCGTTGTGAAGACGGCGCAGGCATTCCGGCCGCACATTCTCGACATGTTCGAGCCGCAGGATCACCCCGACGACATTCCATATCCGGGCGCTGCGCCGACGCCTCCCTATGACAATGCCGGATGGACGCTCGCATATCAGATGGGAGTCGAGTTCGATCGTATTCTCGACGCCTTCAGCGGCCCATTCGAGAAAGTGTCCGGTTTTGCGAAGGCGCCGGCCTATTCCGTAGCCGAAGCGCCCGCGGGTGGCGGTTACTTCGTGTCACGCAATGCAAACGATGCTTTCGTTCTGGTGAACCGCGCACTTGCCGCTGGTCTCCCCGTATCGACGCTGACGTCTGCCACGACTGTCAGCGGCATCTCACTTGCGCGCGGCACCTTCTACATCCCGTCGGTACCCGGGGCGTTGGCGGTGGTGCGAAAGACTGCAACCGACAAGGGAATACAGATTCTTCCGGGTGAGGCGCCGGCGGCAGATCAGTTGCTTGCTGTGCGGCCGGTGCGCATAGCCCTCTGGGACATGTACGGAGGCTCGATGGAGTCCGGATGGATCCGTTTCCTGTTTGACCAATTCGAGTTTCCGTACAAACTCGTATTCCCTCCGGATATTGATTCCGGACGGCTCGCAGGAAATTACGATGTCCTCATTCTGCCGGACGATGGGACTGTCGGAAGAACCAATCGTTCGAGAGGCGAGCGCGGACTGTCAGCGGAGGCACTAGCCCGGATTCCTGCCGAGTACAGGGGCCGTGTCGGGGTAATGTCCACAGCAGTGTCGCTCCCACGGATTCGGGAATTCCTCACAGCGGGCGGAACGGTGCTCGCAATGGGGAACGCCAGCGCGATCGGACTCCAGCTGGGACTTCCTCTCACGGACGCGCTTGCCGACAGTGCCGGCCGGCTGGTTCCGCGCGCGAAGTTTTTCGTGCCTGCATCGGTGATGCGTCTTGCGGTCGATACGGCAAACGCGCTGGCCTTCGGGATGCAGAGTGAGGTGGACCTGATGTACAACAACAATCCGGCATTCAGGCTGAAACCGGAAGCCGACTCGAGTGGTATTAAGAGAGTCGCATGGTTCTCGTCCGCCACGCCGCTGAGAAGTGGCTGGGCGTGGGGCCAGGGCATGCTGGAGGGTTCCGCCGGAGTGTTGTCGGCGAAGGTGGGGAAGGGAACACTGTTTCTTTTTGGCCCTGACATTCAGTTCCGGCATCAGTCGCACGGTGCCTTCAAGTTTCTCTTCAATGGTATCTATTCCCAGCCGGGGAGTAATCGAGAGTGAAAGGAATGAATAGACAAAAGGTTTTCTGCACCGGTCTGGCCGCGATGATGTTCGCGGGAGCATCCGCATGTCATCGCGGACCCAAGGTGATCGAACCGGTCACTCCGGCTGAAGCGGCTATTCCTCCCGTCAACTCGGTTTCCGGACTCGTAGAGGCCATGCGGGAACGGTACGAGGGAAAGTGGTACAAGTCCCTCTCGTTTACCCAGATCAACCGGTACACCATCGGGGGCAAGGAGCAGAAGTCGGAATGGATCGAGAATCTTTCTGTTCCGGCGAGACTTCGTATCGACTTTCTTCCCCTGTCGCAGAAGAGCGGAGTGCTGATCGACAACAGCCGTGTGAGGACCTTTGCGTCCGGCAAGCAGATCGACAGCCGGAGGCTCTTTCAGGCGCGGCCCTTCCTCGTGTCGGACGTGTATGTACTCCCGGTTAATGTGACTGTGCGCCGACTGGACTCGCTCGGCGTGGACACTACCAGGATCCGGGTGCAGAGGCAGGATGGAAAGCGCTATTTCGTGCTTGGAGCACCGCCCGGTGACATGACATCGACTCAGGTCTGGTTCGACGCCGAGACGCTGCTGCTATTTCGCTTTCTCCAGACGGAAGAGCGCGCAGGAAAGAAAATTACCAGCGACATGAAAGTCACCGGCTATACGGATGTGGCAGGCTTTCCGGTACCTGAGGCGTTCGTTACAAGCCGCGAAGGCGTTACCACGCTGCGCGAGGAGTATGCGAAGGTAAAAGTGAATGCCCCGATGCCGGCGGCTCTTTTCGATCCTGCGAGATTTGGCACGGTCAAGGTGAGCCAGTAGCGGTCGGCTACCTGTAACCCTGCGCCTGCATCGCAAATAGTTCTTCGTACAGCCCGGCCCTGGCTATGAGTTCCTCGTGCGTGCCTTCTTCGACGACGGTACCGTGCCGCAGGACGATTATCCGGTCGGCCATTCTCACCGTGGAAAAACGGTGTGAGATCAGGATGGCCATTCGGCCAGCGGCCAGCTCCGAGAAGCGCAGGAACACCTCGAATTCAGCGCGTGCGTCCAGCGCGGCGGTAGGCTCGTCGAGAATCAGAAGCTGAGCATCGCGGATGTACGCGCGCGCCAGCGCGATCTTCTGCCATTCACCGCCGGATAAATCGACGCCTTCGTCGAACCGGCGGCCGAGCATCTGCTTGTATCCTGCCTTGAAGCGCGGGAGGAGTGATGCGGCCAGCGAATTCTCGGCGGCAGTAGTGATGCTGAGGGGCGTCTCGGCATTCTCGAGATCGACGCGAACTTTGTCGATCTCACCCACTCCAATGTTCTCGTCGAAGCGCATGTCGTAGCGAACGAAATCCTGGAAGATGACTCCGATGGCCTGGCGCAGCGATTTCAGGTCATAGTCGCGCAGATCGACGCCATCGAGCGTGATCACTCCCTCCGTGGGTTCATACAGTCGCGCGAGAAGTTTGGTTATTGTGGTTTTTCCGGCGCCATTCTCGCCAACCAGTGCAATGCGCTCGCCGGGCCGAAGCTCGAAGCTCACATTCCGGATCGCCCACCGGTCGCTGCCGGGGTAACGGAAGCCGACATTCTCGAAAACGAATCCGGTGCGGACTTCTTTTGGGACCGGCACCGCGCCTGGCCTGGAGGCAATAGTCGGCTTCATGTCGAAGAAGACGAAAAGATCACGCAGATACAGCGCCTGCTCGAATACTCCGCCCGCCGCCAGCAGAATACCCTGAATCATCTCCCGGCCGCGCGCGAACGATGCGGCCAGAAAGGTCAGCATGCCGATCGTGATTTCGCCGCGCACTGCCGTTATCAGGATCACTGCATAGGCCGTGTAATAGCCGGCGGTCCCGAACAGAGCGAGCAGCGTTCCCACAACTCCGCGCTTGATCGAGAGCTTCTTGTTCTCCTCGTAAAACTTCGTGGAGAGTGTCCTGTACCGCTCTGTCAGCCAGTCGCTGAGGCCGAACATCTGGACTTCCTTCGCGGTCTTGTCGCTTGCCCCCACGAAGCGCAGATAATCCAGCTGGCGTCTCTCGGGAGTCCAGCGGAACAGGAGCGAATAACCCATCGACGCAAAATGGGTTTCGCCGAGAAAGCTTGGAACGACAGCGACGACGAGCAGGAGGACGAGCCAGGGATTGTATCCGATCAGTGCGCCACCAAGGGTCAGCAGTGTCAGCATCATCTGGCCAATGGCGAGCAGCTGCATCAGCAGGCCGATTCGTCCCACCGTCTGGCGCCGCGCGCGCTCGAGATGATCGTAGAATTCGGGATCCTCGAACTGGGCGAGGTCGAGCTTCGCCGAATGCTCCATGAGCTGAACGCTCATGTCATTGGAAAAGAGATCGCTGAGGAGACTCTCGATCAGGGTCGACGCGCGCGCAAGCACCTCGCCCGCAACCACGATCGCAACTTCGATTGCTACATACCGCCAGAGCTCGGCATAGCCGGCAGTCCCGCGGCTAGCGGCAATGACCGTATCGATTATGAGCTTGCCGACCCAGAAGGTCGCGATGGGGACGAAACCGCGGGCGATGCGGAGCAGCAGCATCGCAGCCGCGTAGCCGCGGTGTGTTCGCCACACCTGTCGTGCCAGCGGCGGAACGTAGCGCAGCGCTTCCAACCTCTCGCGCCAGCTCTTGTTCTCGCTTTCACCGGGGCGCCTGCGCTGCATGGGCACCATTCCCATCGGCGACGTCACTTCCCGGTTACCGGAAGCCCCGCCGTCGCGAACGCGAACGGGAATTCGTCGTAGAAGCGTTTGAAGATCAAGCTAGTATTATAGCATGGCCACAGATTCAGCAGTCGGACTTTCCGGCGACGAGCTGACGCGATACAGCCGGCATCTTCTTCTCGAGAATGTCGGAGAAGAAGGTCAGCTCAAGCTCAGGAATGCGCGCGTGCTGCTCATTGGCGCGGGCGGGCTCGGTTCGCCCGCCGCCATGTATCTCGCGGCTGCGGGAGTTGGCACGCTCGGCATAGTTGACGCGGACAAAGTTGACGCGACGAACCTGCAGCGCCAGATACTGCACGGGACGTCGGACATCGATCGCCAGAAAACCGATTCGGCGCGTGATACACTGGGTGAGATAAACCCTTTCACGGCAGTGCAGCTGTATCCCGAGCGGCTTACATCCGCAAATGCGCTGGAAATCGCCAGGGAGTTCGACCTGCTCGTGGATGGCAGTGACAATTTCCCCACGCGCTATCTGGTGAACGACACCGGAGTACTGCTCGGCAAGCCGGTAGTGTATGGAAGCATTTTCAGGTTCGAGGGGCAGGTTTCCGTTTTTGCGGCGGACAACGGCCCGTGCTACCGCTGCCTGTTCCGCGATCCACCGCCGCCCGGACTGATTCCAAGCTGTGCCGAGGCCGGAGTTTTCGGTGTGCTTCCCGGAATTGTGGGCACCATTCAGGCGACGGAGGCAATCAAGTACCTCCTTGGGATCGGAGAGCCGCTGGTTGGGCGGCTGCTTCTGGTGGATGCACTGACGATGCACTTCCGGACGATGGAGATTAAGCGGGACCCCAAATGCCCCGCTTGCGGCACCAGGGAGATGACGCAGCTCATCGATTATGAACAGTTTTGCGGACTGAGGGAAATGGAAGAAAAGGGACCATCTGAGATCCGTTCAATGACGGCGCGTGAGCTTGCGCAGCGGCTTGCCAGTGGCGATGCCGTCAACCTCATCGATGTTCGCGAACCATTCGAATGGCAGATTGCCCGCATTCCGGGCGCGCGGCTCATTCCAATGCGCGACATCATGTCGCACGTCGAGGAGCTGAGGGGCGAGGGCGAGACCATCCTTTATTGCCACAGCGGGAGGCGCAGCCTCAATGTTGCTCGCGATCTCGCCGAGGCCGGCCTGCGGGGACTGGTAAACCTGGAAGGCGGCATCGATGCGTGGAGCAGGGACGTAGATCCTTCGGTTCCGAGGTATTGATGGAAATCGAAGATCCAATCGAAAGATTCGGAAGGATTTTCGAACAGGCTCTTGCGCTGGACAGCAAGCTCCTGCCCGAACCGACTGCCATGACTGTCGCATCCGCCGATGTCAACGGACAGCCTTCCATACGTGTAGTTCTCCTCAAGAGCTTCGACGCGCACGGCTTTGTGTTTTACACGAATTACGAGGGGCGAAAGGGTGTTGAGCTGCTCGCAAATCCGCGGGCGGCACTCTGCTTTCACTGGCCGCACCTCGAGGTCCAGATTCGGGTCGAGGGTGTTGCAGAACCGGTGAGCGACGAGGAGGCAGACGCATACTTTGCTTCCCGCCCGCGCGAGAGCCAGCTTGGTGCATGGGCTTCGAAACAGAGCCGTCCGATCGAACACGAAGGAGACCTGGAGCTTCGCCTGGGAGAGTACGAAACAAAATTCGAGGGGTCCGCTGTCCCGCGCCCGCCATATTGGTCGGGTTTTCGCGTTGTTCCCGCGCGGATCGAGTTCTGGCACAACCGTCCGAGCCGCCTTCACCTGAGGCATCTTTACACAAAAGATGGCTCCGGGTGGAAAATGGAGACGTTGTACCCTTAAACTGTATTTAATGACCGCCACACGAACACAGCCAAAGTCCGGGCAGCCGGAATCGACGGAATCCGAATCCTGGAGCATCGACTCCGCGCGCACTCTTTACAACATCGAAGGGTGGGGCATCGGCTTCTTCGATATCAACAAGCAGGGACATGTAGTCGTCCGTCCGGACGCAAAGGATTCGGAGAGGGAGCTCGACCTCTTCGAGCTTGCCAATGATCTCGAGGCACAGGGCGTGGGACTGCCGCTCCTGCTGCGTTTCTCGGACATTCTCCGTTCCAGAATCGAAGCGCTCAACGAGAAGTTTGCGCAGGCGCGCGAGGAGTACGGATACGAAGGCGGCTACACGACGGTTTTTCCCATCAAGGTGAATCAGCAGCGTCACGTGATCGAGGAAATCGTCGAATTCGGAAAATCGTCAGGCGTCGGACTGGAATGCGGAAGCAAGCCTGAGCTTCAGGCGGTGCTTGGCCTCGCCGAGCATACCGATCACATAATTGTGTGCAACGGCTACAAGGACGAAGAGTTCATGCGGCTTGCCCTGATGGGACAGAAGCTTGGCCATCAGGTATTCATCGTCATGGAGCAGCTGAGCGAAGTGGACGTGCTGCTTCAGGTCGCTGAAGAGCTCGATGTCGTTCCCACAATCGGCGTTCGCATCAAGCTGTATTCGGAAGGATCTGGCCGCTGGGCAAAGAGTGGTGGAGAGAAGTCCAAGTTCGGACTTGGAACTGCGCAGCTGGTGAAGCTTGTCGAGAAGCTGCGCGCCGCGGGCAAGCTGGACATCCTCAAGCTCATTCATTTCCATCTTGGCTCGCAGATCACCGACATCCGGTACATCAAGGCCGGGCTTCAGGAAATTTCGCGTTACTACGCGGAGCTGCGGGCGATGGGCGTGGATGTGACGCATGTCGACGTGGGCGGCGGGCTGGGCGTCGATTACGACGGAAGCAACTCCACGTCCCAGGCGTCGGTGAATTACTCGCTTCAGGAATACGCGAATGACGTCGTGTACACGCTCGCTGAATCCTGCCGTGCGCAGGAGCTGCCGATGCCGCACATCATCAGCGAGTCCGGGCGTGCGCTAACCGCCCATCATGCGCTGCTGCTGCTCAGCGTAATCGATGTGGAATCACAGGCTGACCACTCGGTGCCCGATCTCACCGAAGATGACAATCCGTTCCTGCACGAGATGCTCGCCGACTACAACGCGGTCTCTACGCGGCGTGTTCGTGAGGTCTTTCACGATGCAACATTCGCGAAGGAGCGAGCGCAGGAATTGTTCAACAGCGCGGTGCTGACGCTGCGTGAGCGTGCGCTCGCCGAGCAGATCTACATCACGACCATTACCCGCGTTGCCCGCATCGCGCAGCGTGACAGGGAAGAGTACAGCGACATCATCGAGGATCTCGATGCAACGCTGGTGGACCGTTATTTCTGCAACTTCTCGCTCTTCCAGTCGCTGCCGGACAGCTGGGCGATCGACCAGATATTCCCGATCATGCCGATCCACCGCCTCGACGAGGAGCCGACGCGCCGCGGAACGATCCAGGACGTAACCTGCGATTCCGATGGAAAGATCGAGCGGTTCATCGGGGATCGCGTGCCGAATCCTGCGCTGGAGCTGCACCGGTTTGCGGATGACGGCGAACCGTACATACTGGGCATCTTCCTCACCGGCGCCTACCAGGAAATCCTGGGTGACCTGCACAACCTGTTCGGCGACACGAACGCGGTTCACATCCGGCTGTCGGAGAATGGGTACGCAGTGACCGACCTGGTGCACGGAGATACCGTCACCGAAGTCCTTGCCTACGTCCAGTTCCGCGCACCTGATCTTCTGGCGACTTTCCGGCGGAAGGTCTCCAATGCCTCGGGCATTTCACGCCAGGAGGCGAACGCGTTCATTGCTGACTACGTCGCCGGGCTCGAGGGGTACACGTACCTGGAAGGCGAAGCGGCGCGCTGATGGTTCGTTGCGGGGCTCCAGTGAAATAAGAGTGGGAGTTCTCGGAGACACGGAGATCGCTGAACTTCAAAGAAAAAAGGAACTGCAGATGTCATTGCAGTTCCTTTTTCATTTTGTTGTTGGCTTCCGCGGACTCCGTGCCTCCGCGACCTCCCATTCTTATTTCACTATCCGCGCTCAGTAACTCTTACTTTCCGAACCGCTTCGAAACCGCTGGCCAGTTCACGACATTCCACCAGGCCGTGATGTAGTCGGGCCGCCTGTTCTGGTAGTGCAGGTAATAAGCGTGTTCCCAGACATCGAGGCCAAGAATGGCGGTCTTGCCTTCCATGAGCGGATTGTCCTGGTTCGGCGTGCTGGTGATCGAGAGCTTGCCGCCGTCATTCACCAGCCAGACCCATCCGGATCCGAAACGCCCGGCGCCTGCCGCTGCCCACTGTTCCTTGAACTTGTCGAAACCGCCGAAAGCTGAGTTGATCGCCTCGCCGAGCGCGCCTTCCGGGGAGCCGCCTGCATTGGGGCCCATGATTTCCCAGAACATCGAGTGGTTCCAGTGACCGCCGCCATTGTTTCGCACTGCCGTGCGGACAGACTCCGGAACCGAGTTTATTCCGCGCATGAGGTCGTCGAGCGACTTGCCGGCAAGCTCAGGCGCCTTTTCGATGGCTGCATTCAGGTTGTTGACGTAGGTCTGATGATGCTTGCCATGGTGGATTTCCATCGTGCGCGCATCGATGTGAGGCTCGAGTGCGCCGAAATCGTACGGAAGTGCGGGAAGTGTAAAAGGCATGATTTCTCCTTGGCTGTTTCGATTAGGCGGTCTTGTCTACTGCAGCGACTGTGCGCTTGCGATTGCGCAGGTAGCTGATGATTCCCGGAAGTATCGATAAAAAGATAACGAGAAGGATGACGAGCTCGATGTGGTCCACCACGCCGGGTACATATGTGGCAAGAAAATATCCCGTGAGCAGCATTCCCCAGATCCACAGGATGGAGCCGGCAATGTTGTAGATGATGAAGCTCTTGAACTCCATTCCCGCGACTCCGGCGATCAGGGGCGCGAAGGTCCTGACGATCGGCATGAATTGAGCAAGGATGATCGTCTTCCCGCCATGCCTTTCATAGAAATCGTGGGAGCGAACGAGATGCTTCTTGTTGAAAAGCAGGGAATCTTCCTTGCGGAATATGCGTGGACCGGTGGCTTTCCCGATGTAGTATCCGGTAGTGTTTCCCAGTATCGCGGCCGTATTCAGCAGAAAACCGAGTTTCCAGACGTTCAGGTAACCCTGTGCAGAAAAGAGTCCCGCCGTCACCAGCAGAGAATCACCCGGAAGGAAAAAACCCGCGAGCAGCCCGGTTTCCGAGAAGATGATCGCTGTCAGGCCGAAGTATCCGGCCCACTTTATGAGTGCAGGTAAATCGTATATCCGATGAAACAGATCCAGGAGATCTTGCATTAATGAAGTCAGGTGAGAGGGGGCGTAACCAGTTCGCAAGTTCACCGCTTGAGCGGCTCTGGTCAACGGCGCACGACATTGCGATGGCTTTTCCGGACACCAGCGGCAGTCGATGGCACCGCCGCGGAGTGTCGCGGAAGACAACCAGCGTCTTCAACATAGTCTCTACTGCACTTTTGGTTCTCATGGCGGTGGGGTGGTCATGGTCCATTGCGAACGCGCGCACCGGTGATACGACGTCACGGATCGCCTCTGCGCTAACCGATCCGGATGCCCCGTCGCTCGCGTACGTCACCGACGCCATGCTTCAGTCGGTGGTCGCCAAGGGTGAGAGCGGTAAGCTGCGGGCCAGGCTGGAGACGCCAGGCTCAACCGTCACCAGGGACACTCTGCCTACCGGCGCCACGGTGACATTCTCTTCGGGGGCTGCAGCCGAATCTGCCAAAGTCGTTCGCGTACCTCAGCGAATAGGGGTGTGGAAGCTGGCGATCACCATGGGAAACGCGGTGCGTTCCGTGTCGGATTTCGCGATTATCACGCAGAAGCCCGCTTCCGAGAAGCGCGCGGGGAAGATCGGGCTCTATTTCATCGGAAACTGGCCAAACCGGGGAAAAACACCCATGGCCGACTACACCCCGCCGAGCGGATTCATCGAGGTCACCCCCGAAAACCAGAACACCATGCTGTCCGAGCACTTCCGGATGCGCGATTTTCTTCCACATGACCAGGCTAAGGTTTGGCCCAAGTACCTGGTCGTCAGCATGAAGCTCATCGATAAAATGGAACTTGTCCTGGCCGAACTGGAGAAGCAGGGAATCAGCTCAAAAGGGGTGCGTGTGATGAGCGGCTTCCGAACTCCCCAATACAATTCCGGGGTAGGGGAAACCAGCGGCAGGGCCAGCCTGAGCCGCCACATGTACGGGGACGCCGCGGACATTTTCATCGATAATGACGGAAATGGAGCCATGGACGACCTGAATAAGGACGGGCGGGTGGATATTGGGGATGCGAGATTTATCCTTGCAGCAGTAAATCGCGTCGAAGCGGCACATCCTTCGCTGATAGGAGGGTGCGGCGTCTATAGAGCCAATTCGGCCCATGGCCCGTTTACACACATCGATACGCGCGGATATCCCGCTCGTTGGTAATGAAAAGGGAGATTGAAAATGGCAAGCGGAACGGTCGATTCACCAATGGCAGACGAGCATAGAAACGCGGCGCGGGGCGGCAAGACCGATCCGTCCATGCCTATTCGTCAGGAGGACCTGGAGCCGTATACCGGACTTGGGTACCTGTCGAAGCTGTTCAAGGTGATGGCAATCATCCTGCTCCTCCTGCTGGTTTCGGAGATTGTCACTGGCTTCATGGCCCAGGGAACCGATGCGATCCCGACCCTTCTTGGCGAGATCAGCAGACTGGTTGTCCTTTCCGGATTGCTCTGGGGAAGCGGAGATCTCGCATTGCTGCTCATCGACGTTGGGCATGACGTGCGTGCAACCCGCATTCTGCTCGGCAGGCAGGCCGTGCATCAAATCACCACGGTAAGTGGTGAGCGCACACACGCCGAACGCGGACCACGCTGAGCGCTCCAAAATGAGTGATGCAAACGGGCCGGGCTCCGATAACTCGGCGTCCGGCCCGTTTCCCGTTTACACCATCGGACATTCAACCAGGACTCTGGACGAATTCCGGTCCCTGCTGAGCCGGGAAGGCATTCAGCTCGTTTGCGACATTCGGACCTACCCGATGTCGAGACGCTACCCGCACTTCAACGGTGAGCCACTGGAAACCGCACTGCGGGCCGAAGCGGTCGAGTACCGCCACATTCCCGCGCTCGGCGGGCGGCGCACTCCTCGGAAAGACTCGCGGAACAGTGCGTGGACAAACGCCGGCTTTCGCGGGTATGCCGACCATATGGAAACGGATGAATTTCGGGCCGCTCTGTCCGGGCTGATCTCCGAGTCACGCAGCACACGGCTGGTAATCATGTGCGCGGAGGCAGTACCATGGCGCTGTCACCGGAATCTGGTCTCGGATGCCCTTGTTGCCGCAGGAAAAGCGGTGAGGCATATAATGGACGCGAAGAGCACCGACCATTCGCTCACAAAGTTCGCCAGTGTGGTGGACGGCCATGTCAGCTACCGGTCCAATGACCCTGAGCCGGACCTGTTCAGCACAAACGAAGATAGTTAAGCTCTTCGGTACGACAGTTGCCTATGTGGCTGGCACGCTGCCGAAACGCTTTCGCGGCGGCGCGGCCATGCGGGGCGTTTTGGATCAGGCCGCGTAACAACCTTATTCAGGGGACCTGCGCATGCTGTGGACTATCGCGGTAATTCTCTTTGTGCTGTGGCTTTTGGGTTTCTTTGTCGTGCACGTGGGTGGTGGGCTCATCCACCTACTCCTGGTGATTGCGGTCATTGTCATCGTGTACCGTCTCATCACGGGTCGACCTGTAACCTGATCCGCGGCAGAAACATTACGCGCCTGTGAATCTCTCGGTTCACGGGCGCGTTTGTTTTGTAAGCCAATTGCCAGCGACAACCCCACTGCAGTAGGAGTTAAGGAGATTGAAGGAGTCAACGAGAACTGCCAAAATCGGGGGAACGACATCTCTGGCGAGAGCAGTTCCCACAAGTCGTCTCCTTGACTCCTTCAATCTCCTTAACTCCTACTGCAGTGATGTTGCCGTTAAGTTGCATTGAATGTCATCCGCCCTCTCTCAAGTGGCCGTAGTGCTAGTCGAGCCACAAAATCCCGTGAACATTGCCACCTGCATCCGCGCAATGAAAAACATGGGGGTATCGAAGCTCCGGCTGGTGCGGCCGGTGGACTACGATCCATGGCGACTCGAAGGGATCGCGCACGATACGGCCGACATTATTGAAGGGATCCTCAAGTTCGATTCCGTCGATGAGGCCCTGGCTGACTGCGTTCGAGTAGCCGGATTCACCGCCCGTAGGAGAGCGGCCAAGCGGCAGACCGTACGGCCGGGGGTGGCCGCGATGGAGCTTCTCGAGTTTTCCGGGTCGGGACCGGTGGCGCTGATGTTCGGACGCGAGGACAAGGGACTCTCAAACGAGGAGCTGGACCGCGCCCATCTGGTAGTGACCATACCGACCACAGATTACGCCTCGCTCAATCTGTCTCAGGCGGTGCTGATTGCGCTTTACGAGCTGCACCTTGCCGCCGAAGACGCGACTCGGCCCATCGGTGTGCCCCGGAAGGATGCCCCTCCTGCCACCAGTGCGGAGTATGAGCTGCTCTTTGCCGACACCGAAAAGGCGCTCGACACGATCAATTTTTTCAAGACGCGCTATCCGGAGCACATTCTGAGGAGTGTTCGTTCACTGGCGTATCGTGCGGCACCGGATTCGCGTGAAATCGCGCTGCTCCGTGCCGTTTCAATCGAGGTGCTTCGTACTGTCGAGAGGATTCGTCGTGAAAAAGAGCATGATGATCATGCCTGAGCCGCTTGCATACGTGCGCTGGAAGAATAACTTTCCGCCCGAAGTTTTCCTTGTGAAGAATTTCACAACACCGAGGAAATGAATCGCTTTTGAAAAAATTCCTGACAGTAAACGTGCGCAAGAAATGGCTGGCGGTTCCCGGATTCTTCGCACTTGCTGCGCTGGCTACGATCGTTTCGGCCTATAGTGCCGCGTCGTCGAGTCAGGGCAACTCGCCCGTGCAGCCCATCAAGTTTCCCCACCCAATACACGTTCAGACACTCAAGATGAACTGTGTGTATTGTCATTTTGCCGCGAACAAGTCTCCCGATCCGGGTATGCCGGCCATGAGCACCTGCATGGGGTGCCATACGGTCGCAGGCGCCCAGAAGCCGGAGATCCAGAAGCTGGCCGCATACTGGAACAAGAAGGAGCCGGTGCCCTGGGTGAGAATTCACAAGGTCCCCGAGTATGTGCACTTCCCGCACATGCGCCACGTAAACGCCGGCGTTTCATGCCAGACCTGTCACGGACAGGTGCAGAACATGGCGCAGGTGCAGCAGCAGGAATCCCTCAACATGGGCTGGTGCGTGAACTGTCACATAGGCCGGTCAAATCCACCGCTTAAGGCGCGCTACGATTGCGCGACGTGTCACTACTAATGAGTACCGAGACGCCCGGCGTAAAACGCCGCGATTTCCTCAAGGTCATTGGAGCCGGTACGGCCACCGCGACCGCAATCGGCTGCAGCTCGGAGAAGGTCGAGAAGCTGATTCCGTATCTCGTTTCACCGGATGAGACCGTTCCCGGTGTTTCGACCTACTACGCTACTACTTGCCGCGAATGCTCGGCCGGCTGCGGCTTGATAGCCGAAACTCGCGACGGCAGAACGATCAAACTCGAGGGAAATCCAGCCCATCCTGTGAACCGCGGGGCTCTGTGCGCCCGCGGCCAGGCCGCGCTCCAGGGTCTGTACAATCCAGATCGCTTCCGCGGACCCATGGTACGGAACGGGAGCTCGTTCAAGCAGGTAACCTGGGACGAAGCGCTCAATATCTTCTCCCAGAAGCTTGGCTCGTCCCGTGGCGGCGCCGTGTTCATTAACCAGCATGAATCCGGAAGCTTTCCCGCGTTTCTCGACGGATGGCTCGCGTCCAATGGGATGGCACCGCACATCAGCTACGACGGCGAGAGCGATTCAGCGGCAATTGCCGCGAACCGCCAGTCGTTCGGTGTTGCCTGGCCGCGCCTCGACTTTTCCTCGGCACGACTGATTGTCTCGTTCGGAGCAGACTTCCTGGATTCGTGGGGAGCTGCCGTTCCGCAGCAGCTGGATTTCGCCGATGCGCGCGCCAAGCTCCAGGGGGCGCCTCGAATGATCTATATCGGACCGCGCCGCTCACTCACGGGCCTGAATGCAGACGTGTGGATTCCGTGCAACCCCGGATCCGAGATCGCAATCGCACGACTCCTGGCAGGGACGGCCACGGTTGCTCAGGCTGCATCGGCCAGCGGTGCTGAGCCGGCTGCACTCACGGCACTAGTCAAGGAGTATCAGGCGGCGAAGCCGGGAATGGTACTGGCCGGCGGATCAGGCTCGCGGGGTCAGGAGCTTGCTCTCGCAGTCAATGCACTGAACCAGACTGCCGGGAATGTCGGTGTGACGATCCGTCCCGCGGAAGCGCTGCTCGGGTTCGAGCGTCAGGCCTCCACAGCAGAGATTGCCGCACTCGTTTCCAGGATGAATTCGGGGAGCGTATCGATGCTCATGGTGCGTGGCGCAAATCCGGCCAACGCACTTCCACAGTCGGCGGGTTTTGCGGCGGCGATGGCGAAGGTGCCCTTCAAGGTGAGCTTCTCCAGCGTACCGGACGAAACAACCGCAGTCGCAGACCTGATTCTGCCCGATCATCACTTTCTCGAGCAGTGGGGTGATGCGGAGCCCGTTCGTGGAACGCTGTCGCTGCAGCAACCCACGATGGACCCGGTATTTGACACGCGCGCGACCTCCGATGTTCTCATCGCCGCTGCAAACAAGGTGAGGGCAGGATCGTATCCGGCAGACTACCGCACCTGGCTCACATCGCGCTTTCCGGGCGGTGCGGCTGGGCATTCGAGCGCGCTGGGCAAGGGCATTGCAGCGGGTTCGGCAACGGCTCTGGCCGGCACGGCACGGGCGGTTCCGCAGATTGCGGCCGCTCCGGCAATCGCTCAAACGCGCGGCGACTTCTACCTGATGGTGTATCCGCATCCCGTTCTCGGTTCGCGCGGCGCCAACAAGCCGTGGCTCCAGGAGCTTCCTGATCCGGTTACCAAGACCTGCTGGCAGACTGTCGCCGAGATGCATCCGAAGACAGCCGCACAGCTGGGCGTGGAGAATGGCGACCTGGTGAAGGTTGAAACCGATGCTGGAAGCATCACGGTGCCCGCACTTCTCTATATCGGCGTGATGCCGGGTACCATTGCTGTTGCAGCAGGGCGTGGCCGCAGAAATTCCGGCCGGTACGCATCGGCGGGCGCGAACGCATATGACATTCTGCCGGCGGCCTTCGATGCCTCAGGCGGTCTGGCTCTTGTCTCGACGCGCGCGCGCGTCAGCAAGGCCGGCGGTCATGCGCAGATCGTGACCACTGAAGGATCGTCGCGCCAGCACGGCCGGGGAATCGGCAAGGCGATCTATGCAGCGGATCTCGGCAGGAGCGCGGATGCACATGCGCCAGCGGGCGCGCAGGCCGATGCCGGCGGGCACGCGAAATCCAACGCGCCGCCGGGAGAAGAGAATTCACCCGGGCATCACACATTTGTTGGGGATGCGAGTCATGAGTTCCTTCCGGGACTTCGCTCTCCCGTAGCGAACGACGCGCAGGGTGACTTTGGAGACCCGAAGTCGAAAGAAAAGGGCATGTACGATCCGAAGCACTGGAGCGGCATGGCCAATCGCCGGTGGGCGATGACCGTCGATCTTGCCAGGTGCACCGGATGCTCGGCATGCGTCACGGCCTGCTACTCCGAGAACAACATTCCGACCGTCGGTGCCGACTGGCAGGGCGCCAAGGTATTTCCCGATCGCACCGGCTTCGGCGCGAACATTTTGCGCAGCCGCGAAATGGCGTGGCTCCGCATCGAGCGCTACTTCGAGGGCGGGGAAGATGGCGGCGCTGATTTCGACACCCGGTTTGTGCCGATGCTCTGCCAGCATTGCGGCAACGCGCCATGCGAGCCCGTTTGCCCTGTGTATGCTACCTACCATGCGCCGGATGGCCTGAACGTTCAGGTCTATAACCGCTGCGTTGGAACCCGTTACTGCTCCAACAACTGCCCGTACAAGGTTCGGTACTTCAACTGGTTTGGCTACGGTGAACCGAACCGTCCGCAGTACGCGTTCCCGGAGCCGCTCAACTGGCAGCTCAATCCCGATGTGACGGTACGCGGAAAGGGCGTCATGGAGAAGTGCTCATTCTGCGTGCAGCGAATTCGCGAGGCGGAAAACCGCGCGAAGGGTGAAGGCCGCGATCTCATCCCGAATGAGTTCAGCACGGCCTGCGCCGAAGCCTGCCCGTCGCGAGCGATCACCTTTGGTGACGCCGCAGATGACAGGTGGACTGTAGCGCAGCTGGCAAAGGACAAACGCGCATATCATGTGTTCGAGGAGCTCAACACGTTCACGGCCGTTGTCTATCTCAAGAAGGTTCTGCACAACGAGCCGGCATCCAGTGTGACTGCGCCTGTCGCTGCACCAGCGGTTGGAGGTGCTCACTAATGGCAACGATGGCAAAACCTGTAAGCCCGCTCGACGAGCCGCGTCGGCCGAACATAGCGAGCGCCGATATTCAGCTGCCTGCCGTGAAGGATTACGAGCAGGTCGATCGCGAGATAACTGCGACACTGCACCCGACGACCGCATGGTTCATCGGACTCGGGGTCGCTGTCTTCTTCCTGCTCATCGGTGCTGCTGCCTGGACTTACCAGATCTACTCAGGGCTTGGAGTAGCCGGTTACAACCCGCCGGTGATGTGGGGTGTTTACATCATCACCTTCGTATTCTGGGTCGGTATCGGTCACGCCGGAACGCTCATTTCAGCGATTCTGTACCTGTTCCGCGCCGGATTCCGCACCACCATCTACAGGTGCGCGGAAGCCATGACCGTATTCGCGGTCATGACGGCAGGACTCTTCCCGATTCTTCACCTCGGTCGTCCCTGGAAGTTCTTCTGGCTCATTCCGTATCCGAACTGGCGCTACCTCTGGCCGCAGTTCAAGAGCCCGCTCGTCTGGGACGTGTTCGCGATTCTCACGTACCTCACGATCTCATCGACCTTCCTGTACGTAGGACTCGTCCCTGATATCGCGGTACTTCGCGACCGGGAAACGAATCCCGTCCGGAAGCGGATCTTCGCGATTCTTTCCCTCGGCTGGCGCAATACGGACAGGGAATGGCGCCACTTTGCGCGCGCGTACCTGTTTCTCGCGGCATTCTCAACCCCGCTCGTTCTGTCCGTGCACTCGGTCGTTTCCTTCGACTTTGCCATGGCGCTCACGCCTGGCTGGCACACCACGATTTTCCCGCCCTACTTCGTCGCCGGTGCAATCTTCTCCGGCATAGGAATGGTGTTCACCATCATCATTCCACTCCGGAAGTGGTTCGGCCTCAAGCACTATGTGACGATCAACCATCTCGACGCGGCCGCGAAGCTCTGCCTGTTCACGTCGCTCGTGGTTGGATGCGCATACATGACCGAGTGGTTTGTGGCGTGGTACAGCGGCAACGAAGTGGAGCAGACCTTCTTCGCCAACCGGATATGGGGACAGTGGTGGTGGTCGTCCGCAATCCTGTACACCTGCAACATGATTCTGCCGCTCACCCTGTTCTCGCAGAAGCTGCGCAGGAACACGACCTGGCTGTTCATCCTTTCGATCTTCATCAATATCGGAATGTGGTTCGAGCGTTTTGTCATCGTGGTTCCGTCGCTCTCGCATGAGTTCGAGCCCTGGCAGTGGACGAGCTACCGCCCGACCTGGGTGGATTACGCGATCCTTGCCGGAAGCTTCGGCTGGTTCTCGATGTGGTTCCTGCTCTTCATCAAGCAGCTGCCTGTGATCGCGATCTCTGAGGTGAAGGAAATCATTCCGCCGAAACTGCGGCGCCGCCACGGCCACGGAATCGACGTCAGCGGCCGGCACGTTGATTACGAAGCTGACACCCCGGGAGAACACGTCTGATGCGCGGCGTCGTAGGAGTATTCCCCGAGATCGATGCGGCAGTGGACGCGATCCACACGCTGAAGAAAGAACGGCTGGGCGAGGTGACCGTCTATTCCCCGACGCCGCGTCACGAGCTGGAGCATGCCATCAATGCGGGACCGAGCGTGGTACGGCGGTTTACGCTGATTGGCGGACTGGCCGGCGTGACATTTGGATACTGGATAGCGATCTGGGCGTCCGATTACTGGCCCCTTGTCGTTGGCGGAAAAGCGATCGCTTCATGGGTTCCATACACGATTTTCGGATTCGAAGTCATGGTTCTCGTCGGCGGTCTGGCTACCGTTTTTGGAATGTTCATCAATTCACGCATCCCGAGACTGACCATGGCGGTCGGCTATGACCCGCGCTTCAGCCACGGCGATTATGGAATCTTTGTTGAGTGTCCCCCTGATAAGGTCCGTGAGACGGAACAGGTTCTTCGCGACGCCGGTGCCGTGGAGGTGCGCGGTGAACGCTAAGCTTCGTCTTGTTGCCCTCGTACCGATGCTGGGACTTGGCGCCTGCGAGTGGTTCAGTGATTTCAAGAGGCAGCCCACGCTCAGCACCTGGGAAGTAGTGGGCGACAGTACCCGTCCTTCGCGTGGTAATCCGCAGAACTCCGTGCCCCTGGGAGGAACCGGAGTCTCCGGATTCCAGATATCCTATTCCGCACTTCCCGCCACGATCGATTCCTTCAATGTCCTCGTGAATCCCTCGGCCGCAACAGATGCGTCGATCGAGAACGGTTACAAGTACTACCAGATCAACTGCGTTCCCTGCCATGGAGACTCCGGCATGGGTGATGGCCCGGTTACGAAATACGGAATGCCTGGTATCGCGCTCGTGACCGACGTTACCAAGGCACGAAGCGATGGATATCTGTATGGCATGATCCGCAATGGCCGCGGTCTCATGCCTCCGTACAATCGCATCGAAGACATGGATCGCTGGGATGTTGTCAACTACCTGCGAGGACTGCAGGGCGCGCTTGGGCGGAAGGTTGCAGTGGGTCCGCTCGCCGCTCCGGGTGTCACTGGCAAGATGCTTCCGGGTGCCACGCGCATGGCTCCAACCAAACCGGTTCCATATTACCATGCGCCGGTCGCCGGCCCAGTGCCCGTAACACATGATTCGGCCGCGGCTGTACCTCCAGCGGCGCCTGCGGCGACTGGCCACACGACCTCGCCGACCGACACTTCATCGCATGACAGCACCAGTGGGAGAGTAAGATGAGCGCCCATTCCGTACAGCCGCCAAGCCGTGAGGAGCTGATTGCCGGAAGCTCGCTTCCAGTTCCGTATCGTGTAGTAACTGTCTGCAAGGTCCTGGCGGTCGCGGGAATGCTGATGTTCCTCGTGGGTGTCATTGCAGGCATTCCGCGGGCATGGCAGGCGTTCCACTTCAACTGGCTCTTCTTCACGACGATTTCATCAGCCGGAGTGATGTTCGTTGCAGTTCAGCGCATCACGACTGCGCGCTGGTCCCGCTCCATCATCAGATTCCTCGAAGGCTATGTCGCGTTCCTGCCGGTAGCGTTCGTGTTCCTGGTGCTGATCGTCCTGTTCGGCCGTACTCCCATATTCCCGTGGGCGACCCACATGCCGGCGGTGCACGAGAAAGAGGTATACCTCAGTCTCGGCTTCTTCATTCCACGCGTAATCATCACGTTTGGAATCATCGTCGCATTGAGTCTCTGGTACATCTATACGTCGGTTCGACTCGACGTCGGGCTGGTACCGGAAGCCGGCGCCGCATGGGCGCGCGGGCTCAGGGCGCGGATGCGCCGCGGCTACAGGGAAGAGCGCCGTGAGATTCATTCCACCCACTCACTGCAGGGAAAGCTGGCCGTCTACCTTGGCTTCGCTTTCGTTTTCGGCTGGATAGTGCTTGCCTGGGATCTGTCGATGTCACTCGATCCCTATTTCCAGAGCACCATGTATGGATGGTGGGTGTTCATGGGCGGCTGGGTGGCAGCACTCGCATCCTTCACTCTGCTGGTGCTTGCATGGCGCCGGTACCTGGGCAGATATGACCTGATCACGGAAAACCATCTCCACGATCTTGGAAAGCTCTGTTTTGCGTTCACCGCATTCTGGGGATACCTGACCTTTGGGCAGTACCTCGTCATCTGGTATGGCAACCTGGGCGAAGAAACGCACTGGATGCGCCTCCGCCTGACGCGTCCATGGCGAGGTGTCACACTGATTGCAGCCGGCCTGATGTTCATCGCACCGTTCTTCGGTCTGCTGTCCCGTGCTGCAAAGGTGTACATGCCCACGCTGATTCTCTTCACGACCTGCACGATGATGGGACTCTGGTTCCACAGGTACATCGAGGTGTATCCCTCGATCTATGGTGACAGCGCCGGAATGCCCTTCGGATTCTGGGAGGTAGGAATTGGCCTGGGCTATCTCGGAGTCTGGGGTCTGTGCTATTCCTATTTCATGGATGCATTCCCAAGAATGCGAGTTGCCCTCATGACATCGCCGTATCGGGATGAAGTTCAGGTTCCCGTCAATGCGGAAACCATGGAGCCCCTGCCCGCGCACGAGTAGGCTGAACGCTCCGAGCTCGCCCCCTCGTGGAGAGGTGCCGAAAGGGGGTGGTGTCGCTTATATTGGAAGAGAGGCGCCGCCGAACTGGGGCGCCTTCTTTTGGGGCGTTAGCTCAGCTGGGAGAGCGCCTGGTTTGCAACCAGGAGGTCGCAGGTTCGATCCCTGTACGCTCCATTCAAGAAAGCCCGCCGATCTGGCGGGCTTTTTTTGTTCTGGACAGGCGTTGGGCAGACTCCCAGCTTTTCGTCAGCACTCAATCAGGGGAGTTATGAAAGTATTTGCTGCCGCCATACTGCTCTTCGCCGCTGTCCTGCCAGCCGAGGCGCAGAAGCGCGAGTCCATAGAGCTCCGCCTTGGGGTAACCGCGGACAAGGCTGAGGACATGGTTCGCATCGCCATCGCTTCTGAGAACAGGCAGATCGAATACAAGGAAGGAACGGTCATCGGGCTCACGCCATATCCGATGGCGTCGAAGCGAACGTACATCCTGACAGTGCGGTTCAATATCGTTCCACTGGGTGCCGACAGCAGCGTCGTGACAATCGAAGGTACCGCCCGCAATACGGCTACTGCCGGCATGGTGCCGTCGTCGATGGCGGAGCCCGACGTGGTGATCGACGACAGACGGGGTGGCTTCATGAAGGACGCATGGAAGACTCTCGAGCGCTGGGCAGAATTGATACTCAGCCCCGAGTGACCGTCTTCTCGAAGAGACAATGACAGGGTGGCAACGCAAAACCCCGCCAGCAGATCGCTGGCGGGGTTCTTTGCAGCCTGTAGCTACTGCTTATGGAAGCGTGATGATGTTGCCAACTCCGAGCGTTACGGCGCCATTGCGTGCCAGCGCGCGTCCCGTCAGGGTGACGTTGTTGTTGAGCGTGATGCTCGACAGAGCGATGATATTGCCCTGCCATGCCGACCCGACGCCCAGCGTGACCGAGCTTCCGGCTACGAAGTAGACGTTCTTGGCCTGCGCACCATTGATGAGTACAACGTTGCCGGCTGTGGTGATCGTGCTGCCTGCCTGGAAGACAAAGACGGCATTAGCGTCGCCGCCGCCATCCAGCGTCAGGGTGCCGGTAATTCCCATCGAGCTCGGGCTGCAGTAGACGCCTGCTGCCTTTGTGGTTCCACCGATGTTGGTGGTTCCAACGTTGTTAGCCGGCGGGCAAGGCAGACCCATCAGCGTGTTGTAAGAGGCTGTCAGGTCATTCTGTGCCTGTGCGGCAAGGGCGTCCGCAAGGTGCTGCGTACCCGTCACAACGCATGGACCAAAGCCGGTAACCGTGCTTCCCGGGCTGATCGCGATGTCGGCGTTGATGATGCCGCCGCTTATGCATGTGATCGTCGTTCCTGCCATGATGCCCCATGGGCCAAGATCAACGAGCGGTGCCGGTGGTGGTGGTGGCGGAGTCGATGTCACGATTACCGTTGCCGTTCCGAAGATCGATCCGCTGGTAGCGCGCACCGTGTTCGTGAATGTTCCTGCAACTGCTCCGGCCGTGAACAGGCCCGTAGCTGAATTGATCGTGCCGCCACCGTTGGTGACTGACCATACAGGCGTGAACGGAACGACTACTCCGCCCGCGTCTCTCGCCACTGCGACGAACTGCTGAACGCCATTGACCTGGAGGGTCGCCGGGTTCGGAGTTACGGTGATTGTTGCGATCGGAGCGACCACTGGCGTCACAATGACGGTTGCGTTGCCTGAAACCGATCCGCTCGTTGCTACTACTGTATTGGCGAAGGTTCCAGACGTGGTTCCGGCGGTGAAGACACCCGTACTCGCGTTGATAGTACCGCCGCCATTCACGACCGACCAAACCGGCGTGATGACAACGACATTGCCTGCCGCGTCAACTGCAATGGCAGTGAATGTCTGCTGCGCGCCCGGGGCAAGGGTTGCCGGGTTCGGAGTTACAACGATTGAAGTGACTGGTCCGGTTGTGACGATCACTGTCGCACTTCCCGAAATGGTCCCCTGCGTCGCAACTACAGTATTGGTGAAGGTGCCTGGCGTTGTGCCGGCAGTGAACAGTCCACTGGAGGCGTTGATCGTGCCGCCGCCATTGGCGACTGACCAGACGGGTGTGATCGGAACTACGTTACCGGCCGCGTCGGTGCCAACAGCAGTGAATGTCTGCTGGGCTCCCTGGACCAGGGTTGCCGGATTGGGCGTTACAACTATCGCTGCCACTGGGCCGCCGACCACGTTAACTGTTGCGGAGCCGGACAGTGTGCCTGCCGTCGCCCGGACAGTGTTCGTGTAGGTGCCTGGAACAGATCCGGCGGTGAAAACTCCGCTGGTCGATACGATCGTGCCGCCGCCGTTCGCAACTGACCAGACCGGCGTAATTGTTACGACGTTACCACCAGCATCTCTTGCAACTGCGGTAAATGTCTGCTGTGCGCCGATGGCCAGAGTCGTCGGGTTCGGCGTTACAGTGATCGTTGCTGGCGGACCAACCGTGACGGTTACAGTCGCCGTTCCGGCGATGGATCCACTCGCGGCTCTTACTGTGTTCGTGAACGTTCCCGGCGTCGTGCCAGCGGTGAACAGACCGCTCGTGCTGATCGTGCCGCCACCTGCGACGATCGACCACACTGGTGTAATCGCGACAACGTTTCCAAAGGCATCCTTGCCCACGGCGGTGTACTGCTGCGTGGCATTGATTGCCAGTGTCACCGGGTTAGGTGTGACTGTAATCGTAGCGAGTGGCCCGGCAGTCACCACGACAGTTGCTGTGGCAGTGATTCCGCGGCAGGTCGCTACTATTGTATTTGTGTAGGTGCCCGGCGTCGTTGAAGCGGTGAACAGGCCGGTGCTGGAATTGATCGTTCCGCCACCCGAGGCTACCGACCAGACTACTGCGCCTGCGTTTGGCGTGGCCTGACGGCCCGTGAAATCCGTTCCCATCGCCGAGAATTGCACTGTTCCGCCCGCAGCAACTGTCGCCGGGTTCGGAGAAATTACAAGACTCGACAGAACACCGGGATCAGTGGTGTCTGTACACGATGTGGCGAACATTCCCGCAACTGCGATCCCGACAACTAGGGACAGCGATCGCAGGATGCGAACATGCTTAAAGCTTTTCATGAACTCCCCCGGTGAAGCGTGTGTTAGAAGTACGACAGGTGGAAGCGGTTGGGGGCCGCTGCTCCAATCGCGATGGTTGGATCCATTGCGCCTTTTTCTGTATTTGGGCGTTCTCAATCGATCCGTGAATTAGCAGGCCGGATACAACGCCGAGATTTTCTTGTGCTTCCATTTACTTCAGTCGGTGCGGTAGGCGACACATACCACTGCATAAACCCAGCCGCATTGCAGTTTTTCGGCGTAAGGGAGTTTCCTGATTGTTTTGTAGGGGAAAATCCTCAAAAGAACGTTTTGCTTGAAACAGATTCAAAACATGAGACATTCGGCATGCATACTGCAGCGAATGAGTACGCTATGGTACAATGAGCGGTTGGCTCGAAAAGTTTTTATCCCTCTAGAAAGGAAGTCATATGTTGTCAGTACGTCGTTGGACCGTCGGCGCGATCGCCGCGCTCCTGGCGAGCA
This sequence comes from Gemmatimonadota bacterium, assembly GCA_036676795.1. Lineage (GTDB taxonomy): Bacteria > Gemmatimonadota > Gemmatimonadetes > Gemmatimonadales > Gemmatimonadaceae > UBA4720. The sequence continues at coordinate 1,406 of JAKFCC010000203.1, read as the reverse complement.
GCTCCGTGGCCGCGCAGTCACCAGGTACGCTTCTGGTCGGTGGCTTTGGGCAGTATTCACGTTACGACAGTTCGTGGGGTCTGGACACGGGTTTCGGTAACAGCATCGGTTATGGTGGCCGACTCGGTGCGTTCATCGCGCCGCAGTGGAACCTCGAGGCCGATGGATCCTTCACCCGTGCAAGTGCCAAAGCGGGAACGCGATTCATGGGCGTATGCCCGTGCCTCGGTGGCGGTGCAGTCGGTGGAGATGTGCTTGCCAGCGCAATCGCTGCGCGTCTTGTGTACAGCTTTCCAGCCGGCGGAGTGCCGTCATTTCATATCGGTGGCGGCGGAGTTCTCGAAAACTTCCGCGGACCGAGTGAGAATTCGCCGGGCGCTTACCGCTTCGGTGTAAATGGCCTTGCCGGAGTGAACATCGGCATGGGTGGTTTCGCGGTTCGCATCGACGGACTCGCCAACTACATGCCGGCCAGCCCTTCGAAGCTCGATCTCGGAGTGCAGGCAGGAGTTCAGCTGGCGCCGGACATGTCATCCTTCATGGGTGCGAGCGCCACAGGTTCCAATTACGGCCCGATCGTGTGGTGGAACAGCGAGATGCCGTCGCCGCTTCCCGGCACAGTTGAAGTCGGAGCGTTTGGCCAGTACTCGCTCTTTGATGACAACGCCGGACGCGCGAATGCAATTCCGAAGGACGGAATCGGATACGGCGGACGCGTCGGTGTCTTTCTGTCGAATCCAGCATGGGAGCTCGAAGGTGACGGCTACTACTCACCGCAGAGCAACGATGCACCAGTCAATGCTTTCAATGCGCCGAATCGTCCCGCTGACGTGAACGCACACGCTTTTGCGCTGCGCCTTCTCTACAACGTCCCGATGGGATCCAGCCAGTTCATCATCGGCGCCGGTGCAACACGCACCAATTACAGGTTTGTCGGCGGAGCGGTCACCGCGAATCAGGATTACACCTACAACTACGGTGCATCCGGTGATGTCGGGTTCCGCTTTGCAATCGGCAATCGCGTCGCTCTCCGGATCGACGGCATCGCCGACTACATGCCGAACCACAAGCCGAATGCAAACCTCAACCTGCATGCACGCGCGGGCCTGAGCTTCATGCTTGGCGGCGCTCCGGCAATAGCGATGTGCACCGTGCCGGGCAAGGAAAGCCTGACGGCAGCTGATGCTGGCTGCTTCGTGCCCTGCCAGTACAATTCTTCGATTGCCAACACTTCGCCGAGCTGTGTAGCACCGGTGACGATGTGCTCGTACCAGGGTCTGGGCAACATCCCGGCATCTGATGCGCGTTGCGTCCCGCCAGCAGCTCCGTGCCAGTGGAATTCGGCGATCACGTCGACCGATGCAAACTGCGTAGCGCCGTCGCTGCGTCCGATCTACTTCGACTAT
>JAKFCC010000202.1:0-19138 GCA_036676795.1 Gemmatimonadota bacterium | reverse complement strand
AAGCAGCATGACTCTGAAGTCCAGACTTGCCCTGATCGCACTCCTGATCTTCGGATCGATATGGGCGCTATATCCTCGCACGACCGTCGAGCGCGTCAAGCGCAATGGCGTGTTCGTATACGACACCGTCAAGCGCGTCCCCCTCAAGAAGGGACTCGACCTGGAAGGCGGAATGCACCTCGCACTCGAGATCGATGAGTCGAAGGGGTTTTCCGGCGACAAGGTACAGGCGCTGGAGACGGCACTGACTGTTGTCCGCAATCGAATCGACCAGTTCGGAGTGTCCGAGCCGGTGGTGCAGAAGGTCGGGACGGACCGCATCATAGTCGAACTGCCCGGAATCGATGATCCGCGCCGTGCAGAGGACGTGGTTCAGAAGTCCGCCTTCCTTCAGTTCCAGATTACGGACAAGACAGGCGCACTCGAGAAAGTCGTCCCGCGCATCGATGCACTCCTGAAGGATCCTTCCGTGCTTTCAGGTGTCCCTGCAGCCGCTGTTGCAGGAACCCCATCGGCCGATTCTTCCTCTGGAATCACTTCGCTCTTTCAGCCTGATTCGGCTGCAAAGGACAGTGCGAAGCCGGACACTGTCGCCAATACGCCGGGCGCGTTCTCCAGGCTGCTCTCGCAGGGCCAGCTGCCCGGTGAGTACTACATCGCGCAGAAGGATGTATCGCTCATGGAGCGGTACCTGAGTCTTCCACAGGTTCAGGCGATTCTTCCTCCGGGCAAGGTGATCCGGTGGAGCGGCGACACCACATCGCTTGGCAACGCGACATATCGCGCCCTGTACGTGCTGGATGCCCGCCCGATCATCACCGGCGAGTACCTCATCGATGCGAAGCCCAACACCTCCCCGACTGAAGGAACGATCGTCGAGTTCCAGCTGAACAGGGAAGGCGGCCGCCGGTTCCAGTCCGAGACTTCGAAGCACATCAAGGACTACATGGCGATCGTGCTGGACGACCGTGTGATGGGCCGTCCGCCCGTCATCCAGAGCGCAATCGCGTCGCGCGGGCAGATCACAATGGGCGGCCGGGATCTCCAGTCGGCACAGGATCTCGCTCTCGTCCTCCGCGCAGGTGCGCTTCCGGTTCCGCTCCAGATCGTGGAGATCCGGAACATCGGTGCCAGCCTCGGAAAGGATTCGATTGCCGCAGGACGGCTAGCCGCAATCATCGCGGTGATCTTCGTCCTCATCATCATTATCGGCTACTACCGCTTCTCGGGGATGCTCGCGATCGGCGGACTGATGCTGTACGTGCTATTCACTCTGGCGATTCTTGCCGGCTTCGGCGCAGCACTCACGCTGCCAGGTCTTGCCGGATTCGTGCTCTCTCTCGGTGTGGCCGTGGATGCAAACGTGCTCATTTTCGAGCGCATTCGCGAAGAGCTGGACCGAGGGAAAACCGTGCGGCTGGCAATTGACGAAGGCTTCTCGCACGCGATGGGAGCCATCATCGACTCCAACGCAACCGCCGCACTTACAGCTGCCGTGCTTTACCAGTTCGGTACGGGCCCTGTGCGAGGATTCGCAGTAACACTCCTCGCAGGTATCATCGCCTCGATGATTACATCGATCTTCGTGGTCCGGACCTTCTTCATGATCTGGCTCAAGCGCAACCCCACGCCGAAAACCCTGAGTATCTGATGCTGAGAATTTTTCATAACACCCATTACGACTTCATCCGCTGGTGGAAATGGGCAGTGGGTATCACTGCAGCATTTCTTCTTGTGGGTCTGCTGTCATTCATACAAAAGCCGATCAACTACAGCCTTGAGTTCACCGGCGGTACGCTGGTCGAGGCCGAGTTCACGACCGCGCCTGATGTCGGAGAGATTCGCTCTCTGCTCACAGCTTCGGGCCTTCCCGGGGTAGAGATTCAGCAGTTCGGCTCGCCGCGGGAGTTCACGATCCGCGCCCAGAACGCGCAGAATGTCTCGGAGCAGGCCGCTGGCGCAGGGCTCGTCGGACGCCGGATCGAGTCGATTCTGAAGACGAAGTACGGTGAGGGCGTGCGGGTGGTTCCCGGAGTTGCAATCGGACCGCGAGTTGGCGCAGAGCTCAGTCGCAATGCCCTGATCGCGCTCCTGATCTCCTTCGTGATCACTCTCATCTATCTGGCGATCCGGTACCATCGCCGCTTTGGGTTCGCGGCCGTGGTCGCGACAGCGCACGATTTCATCGGGACCCTGGCTTTTATCAAGCTCATGGATCTCGAGGTCTCGCTCATGATCGTCGCAGGCCTTCTGACAGTGATCGGTTACTCCATGAACGACACGGTCGTGATCTTCGATCGCGTCCGTGAGAACCAGCACCAGAATCCCTCCGAGTCGCTGTACGACCGGCTGAATCGCTCCATCAACGAAACGCTGCCGCGCTCCATCATCACGCACGCAACCTCGCTGAGCTCGGTGCTGGCGCTGCTGATTTTCGGCGGTGAAGTAATTCGCCCATTTGCCTGGGTCATGGGTTTTGGTATTCTGACCGGAACGTTCAGCTCGATGTACGTCGCCGCTCCCATCCTTATCTGGATCGACAAGAAATGGCCCAGGAAACCGACGGCCACGCGCACTTCTTCGACAGCCACGCGCACCTCGGCGACCAGGCCTTCGACGGCGACCGCGACGCGGTAATACAAAGCGCCCGCTCCTCGGGCGCTGAGGGAATCGTCTGCATCGGCTCGGTACTCGATGCCGGCGATCCCTCCGAAAGGATCTCCACTGAAAACAGGGGCTTCATAAGCTGGACTACGGGCGTGCATCCGCACGAGGCGTCCTCCTTCGATGCAGCCCGTGACATCCCGCTCATACGCGCGGCCATCTCCCGCGGCGCGGTGGCGATAGGCGAATGCGGCCTGGATTACCACTACGACAACTCACCCCGCGAAATCCAGCGCGCTGTGTTCGAGCACCAGATCGGTCTTGCCGGTGATACGGGCAGGCCTCTCGTCGTACACACCCGTGACGCCGAGGATGACACGACGGCGATGATCACCTCCGCAGGGCGGCAGGGAGTCTCTGGCGTGCTGCACTGCTTCACAGGGTCGCCTGCGCTCGCACAGGCAGCCCTGGAGGCCGGATGGTACATCTCCTTCAGCGGAATCGTCACTTTCAAGGCCTGGCGGAATGACGACGTGATTCGCATGGTCCCGGAAGACCGGATACTCGCGGAGTCCGATTCCCCCTACCTGGCGCCCGTGCCCAACCGGGGTAAGCGCAATGAGCCGGCATGGGTGGCTAACACCGTAGAGCGGCTCGCTGCAGTGCGGGGAATAGCAGGCGAAGAAATGGGAGCGATGACGGTCAGAAATGCGCGCAGGTTCTTTGCATTGCCCGGATAGAACTGGCTCCGCGCGGCGAGACGGTTTGCCCTCCGGGCGGGGGATACACGTAGGACACGTAGGAAGAGCAAGCAGGACACGTAGGACGGCCACTGCAACTGCAAGAAAATGGGGGAACTGCACTCGGACTCAAAGTCCGTGCTGTTCCCCCCAAATCAGTTGCAGTTGTAGTTCTACGTGTCCTACGTGTGTACTCCGTGCCCTACGTGTCACCCCGCCCGGAGGGCAAACTGTCGCCCAAGACCAACCGTCCTCCTCGCACCAAACCCAAGCAAAAGGGACGAAAATCGAATACCTTCCCCCAGTCGCAAATCAGCCCCGATTCGGAGACTAGTAAATGAGCATCAGAAGTGTGAATACGAAGGACGCCCCGGCCGCCATTGGACCGTACTCGCAGGGCATCGTTGCGCACGGTTTCCTGTTCAGCGCGGGACAGATTCCGCTCGATCCGACCACCGGACAGATGATCGAAGGCGGAATCGAGGCCCAGACCGAGCGCGTGATGCAAAATCTTTCCGCGGTCCTGAAAGAGTCAGGCGCTGACTGGACTCATGTGGTGAAGACCACGGTATATCTGCACGACCTCGCGCATTTCCCGACCATCAACGAGATATACGGCCGCTGGATCGGCGACGCCCGTCCGGCGAGATCCACCGTCCAGGTGACTGCCTTGCCCCGCGGCGCGCTGGTCGAGATCGACGTAATCGCTCTGCTGCCCACACAGAGCTAACGCACCAGGAATGTCCACCTCCAAAACGCGCGAAGAGCTGTTCAGGCTCACAGCCTTCGCGCGTTGTGCTGGTTGAGCGTCAAAATTGGGTCCGGGTGACCTTTCGATGGTGCTCAAGGAAATTCCGCTGCAGTCTGATCCCCGCCTCCTCGTTGGCCGGGAATCGTTCGACGATGCAGGGGTTTTTCTCGTTGCCCCTGATCTCGCGCTGGTGCAAACGGTGGATTTCTTCGCGCCCATCGTGGACGATCCCTACACCTTCGGCCAGATCGCCGCGGCGAACGCTCTCAGCGATGTGTACGCCATGGGTGGCCAGCCGCTTACTGCACTCAGCATCGTCGCATTCCCCACGGCTGATCTTCCGCTTTCCGTGCTGACCGACATTTTGCGCGGCGGGCAGGACAAGGTGCATGAGGCAGGAGCACATATTGTCGGGGGCCACAGCGTCGTCGATACCGAGTTGAAGTACGGCATGTCGATTACAGGACGCGCACACCCGGACTTTCTGCTGACCAACAAAAACGCCCGGCCGGGTGATGTCCTTATCCTCACCAAACCCATTGGCACCGGTGCACTCACGACGGCCGCGAAGAAGGGAATCATAGGTGCTGATGTTCTGGCACCAGCCATTGAGTCGATGCTCAAGCTCAATGGAAATGCTAGCCGGGCAGCTCTGGCCGTGCATTCCAGGTGCGCGACCGACATCACAGGGTTTGGACTGCTGGGCCACGCGCTGAATATCGCGCGCGGAAGCAACGTGACTATCGAGTTCACGGCAGCATCGGTACCGCTGCTGCCTGGAGCGATCGAGGCAGTCCGGGCCGGCGGAGTTCCTGACGGCGGAAAAAGAAACCGCGCATTCGTCGAGGAATTTCTGAGCTGGGAGGGTGTAGAAGAGGACATGAAACTCCTTCTCGTCGATCCGCAGACGTCAGGCGGCCTGCTCGTTGCAGTTTCGCCGGATCGTGCAGACAAGTTCATGTCCAGAGTCGAAGGCGCGACTGTCGTCGGAAGAGTTGCGGCCTTTTCGGGTACGTACCTGAATGTTCAGTGATGTGCTTGGGGGTGGATGGGGCCTGGTGGCTTCCCCAGTCTTCAAAACTGGTGTGACCCGGCAAAGCCGGGTTTGGTGGGTTCGATTCCCACACTCTCCCGCCATCGCACTCGTACTGGCGCTGTGCACTGCGACAGTCGGGTCCGCGCAAAGTACGGACAGCGCGCGTGCCGGCGTGAGCGCATCTCCGAAACCGGCGCTCCGCGACTCTTCGCTGGTTCCGCCTCTGTCGCCCCGGCGTGCATTCCTGATGTCCCTTCTCATTCCCGGGTACTCACAGCTGCGTCTGCAGCGGCCGAACGGCGCCGCGCTCTTTGGAGCTGCCGAAGTGCTGTCAATTGGAATGGCCAGGAAAGCCGCGCTCGACTTGCGCGAGGCGCGGCGAGGTGCACGCGACAGTGTGGTTCTCACATGGCAGACAAATCCCGTCACAGGCGGCGTCCTTGTTGACTCGATAACGGGGAAGCCAAAGCCGGCAACATACGAGCGAAATCGGAATACCCCCGAGCGGATCGCAGCGCGGCGCACTCACTACGAGGACTGGATCGCCGCGATAGTGTTCAATCACCTGATCTCCGCAGCAGATGCATATGTGGCCGCCAATCTCTGGGATTTTCCCGTCAACGTGAAAGGCGGCATCAGTGCGCACCGTTCCGCACACCTGGTTGCGACGCTGAAGTGGTAGCGAATTCGTCCGCACCAATCGGGGTCTTCGACTCCGGCATTGGCGGGCTGACTGTGTTTCGGGAGCTCATTCGCCTGCTCCCCAACGAGAGCATCATCTATTTCGGCGACACAGCGCGCGTTCCCTACGGCCCGAAAAGTCCGGATACAGTACTAAGGTATAGCGAGGAGATCGCAGGCTTCCTCGAGAAGCAGGGAGTCAAGGCTCTCGTGGTCGCCTGCAATACCGCTACTGCCCACGCTGTCCCGGCTCTCAAGCTGACGATGAAAATTCCAGTCATCGGAGTCATCGAACCTGGGGCACGAGCTGCAGCAGGAGCCACCCGGTCGGGCAGCATCGGGGTCATTGGCACTGAGGGGACGATTCGTTCGCGCGCATATGAAAGCGCTATCCTCCAGCTTCTTCCCGACGCGCGCATAAGTGCGGCAGCCTGTCCGCTCTTCGTGCCTCTGGTGGAAGAGGGATGGCTCGAAACCGAGGCGACCAGCCTGATCGCACAGGAGTATCTCACTCCGCTGCGCGACGCGCACATCGATACGCTCGTGCTCGGCTGCACGCACTACCCGCTGCTCAAGCGTGCAATTGGAACGGTGGCCGGCCGCGAAGTGCGGCTAATAGACAGCGCTGCGGAGACCGCGGCGGAGACTGCGCAGATATTGCGCGGGCAAAAGCTGCTTGCGGATTCCACCACGCCTGCGCGCTACAGATTCATCGCTTCAGACGCGCCCGAGACATTCCTCAGGATGGGCCAGCGCTTTCTAGGTGCGGCGATCGAGCGAGTTGAGACAATTACCCTCGGCTGAATCGCCTGCCTCTCGCAGTTCCACAACCGAGTCGCGAACTACAAGATAGGTTGGAGCGTCGAGCCAGGACCCCGCGTTCCCGAATATTCCTCCTGCCGCAGAGCGCTCGAGCGCGGCAACATGCGAGTGCCCATACACAAGCAGGTCCACGGTGGGATCGGACGCCAGCTCGGCGTGTGCGATCTGGCGCAGGCCTTCACCACCATCACGCGCGCGATAGCTCCTGCTCGCGCCCGAGCTTCCCATCGCGATTCGTGTCGCTGTATCGGGGTGCAGGCGGCGGAGGGCCCTGATGGCGAGCTGGTTGCGCATGACAGGGCGAATCATTCGATAGCCTCGATCCTCCTGGTCACGCAAGCCATCTCCATGCTCCACGCGCACGTTCCATTCACCGAGTCGGCCGCGCCATGCATCGGTGAAGTAGTCCACGCCCACATCGTCGCGCAAAATCCCGCCGCCCCAGCAGTCATGGTTTCCCGCGACCCAGATAATGTCGACGCCGCTGTCGCGCAGGTCGGCCAGCGCGGCAATCACCCGGAATCCCGTTCGCGGGATCACCGACTTCCACTCGAACCAGAAGTCGAAGAGATCTCCGTTGATTATCAGTGTCTCAGCGCGGCCGGGAAGTGACTTGAGGAAGCGCAAAAGACTGCGCTCCACCTCAGGCGGAGCAACGCCGAGATGCGTGTCGGAGATGATATAGGCGGGAAGCTTTGGCACATGCCAAAATACCCATGCGGCACAACCTTTACAAACATTCCCGCGTCGGGCAATTTCGCTTGTAATGCCAACTCCAGAACATTCCGTTGAAGTCCGAGTCAGGTATGCCGAAACCGACCAGATGCAGGTCGTCTATCATGCCAACTACCTGGTGTGGTGCGAGATCGGCAGGACGGAGCTTATGCGCGCCCTGGGGGCGCCGTATGCCGAGGTAGAGCACCAGGGTGTTCGGCTGGCGGTCACTGACGCGTCTCTTCGCTATCATGCGCCGGCCCGATATGACGACAGGATCACTGTGACTGCGTCACTCGGTGATGTGCGTTCCCGTACCGTCGAATTCAAATACCTTATAACGAATGCGGATACGGGCCAGCGGCTTGTCTCCGCTGCAACGACTCTCGCAGCGATCACCCACGAAGGTCGCCTCACAACAATTCCAACTCAACTCCGTGAGCTTTTTTCAAATGCGTCGAAATAGTATCCTGCTGCTCTGCGCGGCCCTCCTGTGCGCTCCGAACGCGAATGCGCAGGGGTCGGGCTCACTCACCAAGGCGCAGGTGACGCTCTGGGCAAGACTGCTCCAGATGACCGACGGGCGGAAGCTGGATACTTCGCTGGTGCGGCAGGCCATGGGCTCGACCATTCCGGGTCTGCGAGCCAATGCCGTTCTCGCGATCGGGCAGGTCGGACGCTCGACCGGCACCGCCGGCGTTGGAATACTGCGCGCTGCGCTCTCTGACCGGGACCCGAACGTGGTTTCGAACGCTGCATACGCGCTGGGACTTCTGGGAGATTCAGCCGCTGTGGATCAGCTGAGAAAGCTCCTTGGTCGCCAGCCGTCCATCGGTATCAATGCGGCGTGGGCGCTCGGAACAATCGGCGCGGCGGCGCGGCCCGCGCTTCTGTCCGCACTTGCCGATCGCACAATCGACGCCCGCACCAAGACCCAGGTGCTGCTCGCAACAGCCAAGCTCGCTCCCGTGCCTGTCGCTGAACTCCGCCCCTACCTTGCGTCCCGCAATCCTTCGCTCGTGTGGGCAGCGTCGTACGCAATCGCTCGCTCGCGGGCGGTAGCCGGCGGCCGCGACATGATCGCACTCGCGGGCAACCGAGTTGTAGCCGGCACCTGCCGTGCGTGCAATCCCTCTGAAGTTCCGTACTACAACAACGCTGCTGCAACTCACCGCGCGCGCGCAGAAGCGGCCCGAATGCTCATCAAGCGCGTCGTGGGAGATTCGCTTTCTGATCCGGCAGTAAGTGCGCTCAAGCGCCTTGTGAAGGACGCGCACCCGCACGTGCGCATCAATGCAGTTCGCTCTCTTTCCACCTTCGGGCCTGCTGTCCGGTCGGATGTGATCGCGGCGACCAACGATCGCGATGCGAATGTGCGTGTTGCTGCGGCGCAGGTCGCTGGAGGTGTGCTCGACACCACGCTTGCCGGCTGGACCGGTATCTGGATGCGTGACACCTCGTTCATGTATCAAACCAGCATTGCCGCTTCGGCCGCGGCGGCAGGGGTCTCGCTGCCCGCAACAGCCGCATGGGAAACCGACAAGGATTGGCGGTACCGCGCGGCCCTGGCCGGTGCCATCGGGTCGCTGCCGAACAGAACCTCCATCGATCCGGCGGTCCTGCGACTGCTGGACGATCCGGATGCACGGGTGCGCGCGACGGCGTTGAGCGTTGCGATTCCGCGGGACACACTGAAGGTGACACCGGAGCTGCGGGCCATCGCCATTCGCATGCTGTCCGATCCGCACGTAGACGTCCGCACCAGTGCCATCGACGCGCTGTCCAGGAATCCGCAGGTCTCCGATCTCGATATGATTCTTGCGTCCTATGAAAAGTCGCGGGCCGATTCGGCCAACGACGCGCGACTTTCAGCGGTGCAGTATCTGGCGGAACTCTGGAAGCGTGACAGCACGAACTTTCCACCGGCCGCGCGCCAGGCGCTGGAACGCATCGGTGCCCCCACCGATCCGCTGGAAAGAAACGCCGCAGGAACTTCGACCCTGTTCTCCGCCTGGCCGAAGCTTCTTCCCCCCGCACGTAACACCGCGTGGTATGAGGAGGTGGTTCGCAATCTCATCGCGCCTGCGCTGAGGGGACAGGAGCCGACCCTTACGATCAACACAGTTCGAGGAGCAATTGAGCTCGAGCTCTTCGCTGTGGACGCGCCACTGACAGTGCACAACATCGTGACGCTCGCGAAGTCGGGCTATTACAACAGGGGAACGCGCTTCCATCGCGTGGTGCCCAACTTCGTTGCCCAGGACGGAGATCCAACCGGGACCGGGAGCGGGGGGCCGGGGTACGCAATTCGCGACGAGATGAATCCTCATCGCTATGAGCGCGGCGTGCTCGGAATGGCACTGTCGGGCCCGGACACTGGAGGCAGCCAATACTTCATCACTCATTCTCCCCAGCCTCACCTGGATGGCGGCTACACCGTTTTCGGACGGGTCATCTCAGGGTGGAATGCGCTCGACGCCCTGGTGCAGGGCGACCTGATAAAGTCAGTAGCAGTCCGGGAATGAATTTCTCCGGAAAGTTCATGTCCGCGCTGTTGATGTGCGCGGGTGCTTTGGGCTGCGTTCAGTCCAGGGCCGTAACTCCGTTGCCCGGTGAAGTCGCCCCTGTCACAGCGCTTCCGCCAATAGCACTCGCTCCCGGATACAGGCATCTCGTTTTCAACTGGGACTATGAAGACGCGGACCTGACCGGCCGCGGCGAGGGCTCGGCACGAATAGCTCCCCCCGACAGTGCACGAGTGGATCTCTTTTTCGGCGGAGGAATGGGCGGAGCTGCTGCGCTCGTCGGCGACACTCTGCGCACACCGGGAATCGACTTGATCAAACGGTACCTTCCTCCGCCGGCGATGCTGTGGGCCGGGCTCGGCAGGCTCACAGTTCCCGCGCTGCCCGATACGATTGTGCGCGCAGAGGGAGAGGTGATCCGGGCCGACATTGGACGTCCTGCGGCCTGGCGGGTCACAGTGAGGAACGGTCAGCTGATTCGCCTCGATCACATCGACAATGGCCGGGTGATCGAATGGGTTACGCGGGACAGCACCGGGAGTCTTGAATATCAGGTACCTTCGGCACGCAGACGCCTTACCATTAAGGTGACACAGTCAAGGCAGGTTGGGGGATTTGATTCGTCGATTTTTATTTTCTAGTGCGTTGCTGCTCGCCGGCTGCATGCCCTATGGGTTCGCAGGCGGGGGCTTGCCATCGCATGTGAGAACCATAGCGGTGCTGCCTTTCGACAATCAGACTGCCGCCCCTGAGCTTCAGCGCGAGGTTTTTGACGTTCTGCGGGCGCAGCTCCATCGCAAGCTTGGCCTGAGGGACGAGACCGAGGCAAAAGCGAATGCGCTGGTTCGCGGGTCCATTCAACGCTATGAGACAGACATCCCCATCGGCTACGCCGCAGACAATCCCACGACGACGTCAGCCCGGCGCATGCTGCAGATTTCGATTGACGTGGAGTTGATAGACCAGATAAGCGGTAAGACTCTCTGGCAGCGCAAGGGACTCACGGCGCAGGGCCAGTACGAGGAGCGGGGTGAGGCACTGGGCCGTCAGAAAGCCATTGAGAGAATCGTGAACGACATTGTACAGGGCGCGCAGTCGCAATGGTAAGACGGCGCGGCGTCGGTTCAATGGGATGCCTGCTCTGGCTGGTCGTGATCGCCGCGTGCGTTTATTTCGGTGGGTCGTATGCGAATGCGTACTTTGATTATTACAGGTACAAGGATGCAATGAAGCAGGAGGCGAAATTTTCGCTTCAGCACAGCGATGTACAGATACAGTCCCGGCTCCGTAACTTTGCGGACTCGCTCGGCCTGCCGGCCAGCGCCAGCAGGGTGCGCGTGCGACGTGGCAAGTCGCGCGTTGTGATTTCGGGCAGTTACGTGCAGTCGATACCGGTCCCGCTGATTGGGGTACGCAAGGTCCGGTTCAATCCAAAAGCCGAGGCAGCGTTCTGACCTTTTTCGACCCCGCCCGGAAAATCAGCAGTCTGAGCGAACTGATTGCATGGCGTTCGGCTCAGAAGGGACATGTCGTTTTCACGAACGGCGTGTTCGACCTGCTCCACCCGGGGCATATCGACGTTCTCACCAAGGCGCGAGCGTTGGGCGCGGCGCTCATTGTCGGACTGAACACCGATGCCTCGGTAAAGCGGTACAAGGGTGAAGGCCGTCCCGTTCGAACCGAGGCGGAGCGCGCGTACGTGCTGGCCGGCCTCGAGGCCGTGGACAGGGTAGTGCTGTTCGATGAGGACACCCCGCTGGAGCTGATCATGGCGCTGCGGCCTGATGTAATTGCAAAGGGCGGCGACTATTCCGTCGATACGATAGTCGGGGCAAAGGAAGTGCACGGCTGGGGCGGCACCGTGGAAGTGATTCCGCTCACGCCGGGCCAGTCCACAACATCAATCATTCAAAAACTTCGTGACTCAAAATAACGCGCGGGAAAACCGCACCGCTGCGGCGATGCGCCCTGTTTCGATAGATCGTGCAGTCGCTCCCTATGCGGAGGGCTCATGCCTCATTTCGTTCGGCACCACCAAGGTGCTCTGCACTGCATCAGTGGATGAAGGAGTGCCCGGCTGGCGCCGTGGTTCGGGCCAGGGATGGCTGACCGCGGAGTATGCAATGCTGCCGCGAGCCACCCGTACGCGGAACTCGCGCGAGCGCTCACACCTGGGCGGGCGAACCCACGAAATCCAGCGGCTGATTGGCCGCAGTATGCGAGCCATGCTGGATGATTTCAATTTCGGTGAGTTTACCGTCAAGATCGACTGCGATGTCCTGGTCGCCGATGGCGGAACACGAACGGCTGCGATTACCGGCGCGGCTGTCGCGGTCGTGGATGCATTCCAGTGGCTGGTGGATCAGGGCAAGATACCGGCGACCCCAGTCAAGCGAAGCGTCGCCGCTGTGAGCGTTGGAATCATTGACGGTGAGCCCCGCATCGATCTGGACTACGATGAAGATGTGAGAGCTGAAGTGGACATGAACGTCGTCATGGCTTCGGCAAAGACCTTCGTGGAAGTGCAGGGAACCGGAGAGCATGGGACGTTCGACCGTGCGCAGATGGATCTCCTGCTCGATCTCGCCGTGGCCGGCATTCGCGATCTGGACGCCCTGCAGCGGAAGACACTCGGCATTTGACCATAGTACGGATCGTTCTCGCGACGAGGAGTGAAGGGAAGCTGCGCGAGCTGCGGGAGATGTTTGCGTCTGCATCTCTCGCTGTGACCGATCCGAATGAGCTCGGAATTCCGGAAACCGCAATCGAGGACGATCTCGAGAAGTACCAGACCTTCGAGCAAAACGCGATCGCCAAGGCGCGCTATTTCATGATGAAGAGCGGTGGGCTTCCCACCGTTGCTGATGATTCCGGGCTTGTTGTCGACGCCCTGAACGGAATGCCGGGTGTGCGCAGCAAGCGCTGGTCTGGCCGGTCCGATCTGAGCGGTCCCGCGCTCGACAACGCCAACAATACGAGGCTCATCACCGAGCTTGAGAGCATCGAGCTGAGTACGACTGGCCGGAAAGCGAAGCTGCATTTCCCCTTTACCGCCCGGTATGTGTGCGCTGCCGCATATGTGGATCGCATTGGAGAGCTGACGGCGACTGGACAAACTACGGGGATGATCATTCGCGACCCGCGCGGAACCAATGGTTTCGGGTACGATCCATATTTCGAGTCGGATGCAGTGGGTGGGACGTTCGGGGAGGCGACACTGGAGCAGAAGTCACGCGTGAGTCATCGGGGGCGTGCGTTCCGTGCTCTCATAGAGGCGCTGCGATCCAGGGGTCTTGCCCGGTAGAGCGAGAGGCGCGCTCGCTGGGACAGTTGCCTCCGCGCGGGGTTACACGTAGGACACGTAGTACACACGTAGGTCACGTAGGACTGCAACGACAACTGCAACTGATTTAGGGGGAATTGCACGGATCTTTGGTCCTGAGTGTAGTTCCCCAATTTTTTGCAGTTCTACGTGTCCTACGTGCTTTTCCTACGTGTCCTACGTGTAACCCGCCGGAGGGCAAACTTTCTTTCGATAATTAGTTATCTTGTAGGCACAACAAAAATTCGGGGCGTAGCGTAGCCCGGTATCGCGCCTGCTTTGGGAGCAGGAGGTCCCCGGTTCAAATCCGGGCGCCCCGACTTGGTACCTAACCCTGCAACGTTTTCAGTTGCAGGGTTTTTTGCTTTTCGGGCCGGACGCGGCGAGCGGAGCACCACTGAACGGAGTTGTTAGCCCCTGCAGGCACCCAATTGTCCGGACTGTAGAAAACGCACATATGTTCGGCCATTCAGCGTACATTAGGCTCACAACATTCCCGCCGCCAAGTCGCCGTCTGCGACACGCACTGAGAGTGCTGTTCCGGAGCAAAAAATGATTACCAGCTTTCCGCACTCTTCGGCGAACGCGAACGAACGGGGCTTTTCGCACGCCCGGACACATGATCACAATCGCAACCGGCTTCTCGAGCGGCTTCCCGCAAGCGAAGTGGTTGCACTCTGGTCCGCAGGCAAGGAGGTGCGCATCTCATCCCGTGAGGTCATTGCGGATGCTGGGGACGAATTCACGTACGTCTTTTTCCCTGAAGACAGTGTCTTCTCGTTCATCACCGATTTTGCCGGGGGCGCATCGGTCGAAGCGGGAACTGTGGGGCCCGAGGGATTTGTCGGAATTCCCGTTCTTCTCGGCTCCAGCAGTTGGCCGCAGCGCACCATTGCGCAGATTCCCGGGGGCGCCCTGCGAATTCCTGCTGACCGGTTTGTTGCGCTTCTTCCTGAACTTCCCATGCTTTCAGCGCTCCTCAACCGGTATCTGCTCGCATACCTGTCGCAGATTTCCCAGACTGCCGGCTGCAACAGCCAGCACACGGTCGAGCAGCGCTGCGCCCGCTGGCTGCTGCTGACCCATGATCGCGTAGGCGATCTCGAGATTCCGCTTACGCAGGAATTCCTGTCATACATGCTTGGTGTTCGACGCCCCAGCGTCACCATCACCCAGGCCCAGCTCCAGCGCATGGGGCTGATACGGTATTCTCGGGGCAAAATCCAGATCCTGGACCGCAAGGGACTCGAGGCAATTTCCTGCGAGTGCTACCGGATCGTGCGTGACGAATTTGCCGCGCTCGCTGAACCGCAGGCTGCAGCCGCACTGTAAGGCTTCGAACACACTGTATGTACAAACAAAACGGTTGCCGGTAAAAGTGCAGAATTTTATGGTGTGTCCATGAACGGTTTTCGCCGCGGTCGAAACGACATCGAATCGGTCAAGGATGACATTCGCAGGCGGCTGGCGAAGGTGTGCGCCGGCTGGACCGACGAAGACAGGGAACGACTGGTCAATCAGGTGACCATGAACGAACTCCGCTTTCCATCCGGCCGGCTGATCACCGACCTGGCGGTCGAAAGTGAAGCTCTACGTCTCGACATCAGCTCCGACCGGAGCAGCTGACCGAACTACGCTCGATGCTGCCTCCAGGCAGCACGCTTTCGTTCGTGGAGTGCGCTGAGTACGATTGGCGATGGACGATTCGGTTTTCGACGCGGACTACTACAAGCGGCACTACGAGAGCCGCTCTACGGCCGTCGTCACTCCGGCGGAAGCAAGAGCGGAAGTCGCATTTGTGCTTGCATTCTGTAACCACATCAAGCTCGACATCAAACGATTTACCGATGTCGGCGCCGGCACCGGCTGGTGGGCCAGGGAGTTTCGCCGGCAGTACAGGAGCTGCAGGCAGGTGGAAACCTTCGACGCGAGCCCGGTTGCAGCAGAGAAATACGGGCACTCACTGGTCCGGGCCGAGAAGGTTTCCGGATCGCCCTCAGACCTGGTGGTATGCCGGGATGTGCTGCGCTACCTGGACAATCGGACAGCGGAAGCTGCAATCAGGCGCCTGGCGGCCAAGTGCCGGGGCGTTCTCTACCTGCACGTCCTCACGCGCGATGACGAAGTGGACGAGGAGTTGAGCGATATGGGAGGAAAGCTCCGCTCGGCGCGCTGGTACCTGCGACGCCTGGCCGATGCGGGGTTCACCAACGCCGGGATGGGGCTCTTTGTGTCAGGAAAGTTCAGGAAGTTCGACCCGTTCGCGATCGATATTCCCTGAGCCTCAGGAGGAGGGAAGGCTCCTGGCTGCTTTCTGCTGTTCGGCGAGGAGCTTCGTCGTGAAGCGCTGCCCTTCGGAGATCCGCTCGACTTCAATTGCTATGGCGTCAACTGCCTGGGTGAGCTGCGCGAGCTGCGCGCTTACCTGCGCCGGCACCTCCGGCACCTGCGCCTTCCTGTCGATCAGTCTGCCCAGTGCGCGTGCAATGGGCGTGAAGATCACCATGGCCCCCAGCGTAAGCAGGAATGCGAAGCCAAGGGCCTGTGCGCGGGGAGGAACGTCCATGTCCCTGATGATCTGGCGTACCTCAGCCCCGGTGAGCCGGTTTGGGTCGGCCGGCCTTTCAAGAGTCACGACCTTGCCGTCTTTCGAGAGAACGACATGCGTCGGGTCCTGCGCCTGGGCGGCGCGGATCTGCTCCTCCACCGAGGTGCGGATCTGATCGCGGAGTTCCTGTGCTGACTGCTGCAGGGCAAAAATCTGGGTCATCGGGCTCGTGGAGGTTGCATATTCAATCTGTCAGAAGAATACGCGTGGCGCCACCAAATCGATTCAGGCATTTGATTCGAGCGCCTCGACCGATTACCTTGCGAGACTGGCTCCGCTGCGCCAGTAGCTCAGTTGGATAGAGCAACAGCCTTCTAAGCTGTGGGTCGGGGGTTCGATTCCCTCCTGGCGCACCAACTAGTTCAAGGAATTTGCGCCGTTAGCTCAATTGGCAGAGCAAATGACTCTTAATCATTAGGTTGTAGGTTCGATTCCTACACGGCGCATGATTGCCCCACAACGACCAGTCGTTGTGGGGTTTTTGTTTGTAAGGCAGTCAGGCCGTTTGTGGGCCAGGGTACGCAACAGCCGCCCTTTTCATTAGAATCTCCCGATGAAGATCTTTGACCCGTGGCGCGACCTTGGTGTGTTGCCGCGCGAAGCCTGGCTGCTCTTCTGGACGAACCTTGTGAATCGAGCAGGGCTCATGGTCCTGCCGTTCCTCATTCTCTACCTCACGACCGAAAAGGGACTCTCGCCCGCGCGCGCCGGAGTCGTCCTGTCAGTGTACGGACTCACCTCGGTTGCCGGCGGGCCCCTGGCAGGCCGGCTGGCCGACAAGATTGGATCGCTTCCGATCATGCGCGCATCGCTCGCCATGACGGGCGTCCTGCTTTTCGCATACCCATTCGCAGAAACTTTCCCTCAGCTCATCGCTGTCACAGTGCTCTGGTCGCTGATGGATGTTTCTTTCCGGCCCGCCAGCCTCAAGCTGATGACCGAGTCGGTTGAGCCGGCGCATCGCAAGTCGGCCTTCGCCCTCGTTCGCCTCGCAATCAACCTCGGCATGAGCATCGGCCCCGCTGTAGGAGGACTGCTCGCCGCAATTTCCTTCAGGGCGATTTTCATAGTGGACGCAATCACTTCGATATCCGCGGCCGCAATATTGTTTTTCTTCCGGTCGCCGCGGGCAGCCGGGCAAAGTGCCGCAGCCGGCACAGAGGCGCACATGTCGGCGAAATCCGTCATTACCGACATGCCATTCCTCATCTTTCTTTTCGGAGTGTTCCTGAGTTCCGTAGTGTTCTTCCAGCACGAGGGAGCGCTCCCCCTGTTTCTCGTAAGAACGCTCGGGGAATCCCCGGCATTCTTCGGCATGCTCTTCACGATCAACACCTTGCTCATCGTTGCCTTCGAGATCCCGCTCAACTCGGTGACCGCAAACTGGTCCTATGCGCGCTCGATGGGACTCGGCTCCGCGCTGATAACGATCGGGTTTGGCGCGCTGGCCTTCGCCACTTCACCGGTTCTGGTAATCGTCACGGTGCTCTTCTGGACATTCGGCGAGATGCTGCTCTTTCCCTCGATGTCGGCATATCTGGGTGACGTCGCACCGGCGGCATCGCGAGGGGTGTACATGGGAGCCTTCACCACCTCGACGCAGCTGGGTTTTGCACTCGGTACATCCTTCGGCGCTTATATGTTCGCCAAAGTCGGCGTGCCGTCCATCTGGCTGATAATGCTGGTGATAGGCGTGGTGGGGACACTCGTGCTTACTTACTCATCGCGCGGGCAGCTGCCGCACCGTGCGTTTGAATCACCAGTGGTGAGTCCTTCGAATGTCGAACCCGAGCCGACCGGCTAGAAATCCCCACGGCGCAGCCGGTGGTGGATCTTGGCGACGATCATCTCGATTGCGATTGCGTTGTGACCGCCGCGTGGTACGATCACGTCAGCGTATCGCTTGCTGGGCTCGACGAACTGGAGGTGCATGGGCTGCACGGTGGACAGGTACTGCTCGATGATCTCGTCCAGCGGCCGTCCGCGGGACTCCATGTCGCGGCGAATGCGGCGAATGAGCCGTACATCCGCGTCCGCATCCACGAATACCTTGATGTCGCAAAGCTCCCGGACGCGCTCATCCACAAACAGAAGAATTCCATCGATCACGATCACATCGGCGGGCTCGATGGTCAGGGTGTCCCCGCTGCGCAGGTGGGTCACAAAATCGTAAACTGGCTTGGCGATGGACTGCCGCTCTGTGAGCTGCTCCAGGTGCGCGGTCAGGAGGTCGTAGTCGAAGGCCTCAGGATGGTCCCAGTTGACCCGGCGCCTCTCCTCGTGGGTGAGCTCTGTGAAATTCCGGTAGTAAGCATCCATGTCGATGAACGCAACCGAGCGGCTCCCAAGCGACTCGGCAACGTTTCGCGCGACCGTGGATTTTCCCGAGCCGGACCCGCCGGCAATTCCGATGATTAGCGGCTTCACTATGACGGGAGAGGATAGCATCTTCCCATCATGAATACCACCGGTAAAAGCATCGTAACCATCGAAGATATTCGGTCAGCCGAGAAGGCTCTCGCCGGCGTCGCGGTCGCCACTCCACTGCTTCCGGATGATGAGCTCAGCACCCGATTCGGGCACGCCATCTCGTACAAGCCGGAGATGCTCCAGAGGGGAGGCGCGTTCAAGTTTCGCGGCGCCTACAACTTCCTCGCGAACTTATCGCCCGAAGAACGACAGCGCGGCGTGATCGCGCCGTCGTCCGGCAACCATGCGCAGGGAGTTGCCATGGCTGCGCGTCTGTTCGGGTGCCGCGCAACCGTTGTGATGCCGACAACGGTGACGGCGGCCAAGAAGAATGGCGCCGAACGCCTGGGAGCCCGTGTGGTGCTCGCAGGGACGACGACAGACGACCGGTATGACCGGGCACTCGAGCTCTCGCAGCAGGACGGTTCGATCATGGTTCCGCCCTACGACGACCTGTTCATTATTGCCGGGCAGGGAACCGTTGGGCTCGAGATTCTCCGGGACGCGAAGGATGTCTCCACTGTGATCGTCCCTGTCGGCGGAGGTGGGCTCAGCGCAGGCGTAGCAGCGGCACTCAAGCTGGGTGGATCCAAAGCGCGTGTGATCGGAGTGGAACCCACTGGCGCACCGAAGCTCACTCGCGCGCGCGCCGCAGGGAAACCTGTAAGACTGGAATCGACAAAGAGTCTGGCTGATGGATTGATGGCTGTGCAGATCGGCAGCATCACCTTTGCGCACCACCAGCAGTTCATCGACGACGTCGTGACCGTTGACGACGACGATCTTCTCGAGTCCATGCGACACCTGATCAACAGGATGAAGCTCGTGGTGGAACCCAGCGGTGCAATTACTCTCGCTGCGATCCT